>NZ_FKLB01000061.1:0-100917 GCF_900067035.1 Pseudomonas sp. 1 R 17 | reverse complement strand
GGCCTTTGCTGGCATCCGCTGGCACGGCGAGCATGCGCACCTCCATACCGGCTTTCAGCTCCTTGTTTGCATCCGCCATGTGCTGCGCCAACGTTTTCTCGCCGGTCGAGAGAAACAGCAAGCGCCACTCCTGCACCTGTCGGCCCGCTTGTCCTCGATCATTCGCCCGGGCCTTGCCGGTGCCGTTGCCGAGCATGTAGACCGTCTCGCCGATAATGCGCGGATCGCACATGCCGATTTCATCCAGCACCAGGAGGCCGTCTGAGTGTGCGGCGGCGATGGACTCCAGCGCGTTGTCTGTCGAGCGCCATGAACGCACCAGGCGAGGCCCGCCATAAACCGATGCAGCGACTTGCAGGTGAGTGGTCTTGCCCCCGGAGCTGTCGCCATACAGATGGAAACCGCCCGACTCATGCCCCAGCATGTTCAGCAGAGGCCCTGCAAACGCCACAGAGACGACAAACGCCAAGCGATGGTTACCAACGCATAGCGCGCCGATTTGCTGCTGCCATTGCTCCAGGGAGCCCGCTTCGCTGATTGGTGGAAGCTGCGCACCGGCTTCATAAAAATGCAGGTGTTCGGCGTGCGAGCCGATTTGCTGTTCGGGCAAAAGGAAGGCGTTGTCGTGCCAACCCAGGCGCGTTACCAAGCGTGCGCGCTGGGCGCTGTCGAAGCCACCGAGGTAACTCTGCAGATCATTGCGTGCGTTACGTCCAGACCGGCTTCCCGCGAGGCGCAGGCCCATGTCGACCAGCGGCCCGAGTACATCCTTGCCGAAGTCGCCGGTCATGGTTCGTGCTGGAATGTTCCAGCGTTTTTTGGCGCCGTCCGGGTCGTCGAACTCGACCAATAACCCCCAGTTGTGGCCCTTGTCGTCGCGAGTACGGGCGATGATTTCGAGAGGCGAACACACAGGACGCGCCTCGCCATCATCGCCGGAATAAAACACCCCTTCAGACGTCAGGCGAAAGCCGCCCGGCAATAGGTCATTTTTCGATTTCGCAGGGCGTTTGGCGGGCTCCTTGGCCTTCGGTTGTGGAGGTTCAGTTAGCTCAGCGGCACTGCCGAAAAACTCACCGCTGCCCACCAGCTCGGCGACGTGGCCAGCGGTCCAGCCTTTGGCTATCGCATCCGCTGCATCGTCGCCGTCTGCCCATTTTCCACCCTTAATGAGCGTGGGCTTTCCGCCTTTGCTGCTGGGCTTGAGCTTGAACACGTCGAGCGAGACTCGTTGTACCGAAGCGACGCCCAGCTCAATCAACTTGAGCTCGATGGCGTCCATGCAGGTCTTGCCGCTGGCATCGTTATCCGGCCATAGCACCACCGTGCGCCCTTTGAGTGGCTTCAGGTCGGCCTTGTGCCAAGAGTTGGAGCCGTTCGGCCAGCACGTGGCTACATGGTCGGGCATCAGTTCAGCGGCGGCATCAGCAGCCTTCTCGCCTTCACACAGCACCACAGGCGCATCGGCCCGCTTTGCCAGCTCATCCCGGCGCAGCAGTGGCCGAGGCTCCAGCAATCCTTGCCAGCGCCATTGCGTGGCTTGCCCATCGGAGCGCTTGCACCAGGTCAACGGTGCGAAAACCTTTCGCGGCTTGCCGTCTTCATCGGGACTCAGGTCGAAGCGATACAGCGCCATGACCGGCTGGCCCTGAGCATCGCGATAGATCCACACTTTGGACGGAACACCGTGTTGCCGGTGTTTGGTTGGACACTCGTTCATGGCCGCGGCCGGGATCGGTTGAATCGCGATCCACTCCGGCGTTGCGTTTTTGGCCGGTGCGCTTTTGGTGGTCGCGGAACCAGCGGAGACGTTGAGCAGATCCGCCAGTTTTTTGCAGGCTTCAACGTCCGTGCCGCCGTCGATGTAGCGCACCAAATCGATCAGGTCTCCGCCCTTATCGCCGGTGGCAAAATCTGCCCAGGTGCCTTTGCTCAAATTGACCTTGAGTGAGCCTGCACGTTTGTCCGTGCGCGTCGGGTTTGGTGCGGTGTATTCCTTGCCACCATCGACGCGTTTGCCGTTCGGCAGCCAATGCGCAAGCACACGGTCGATGTGCTTCAGGGCAACGCTTTTTACGTCGGCAAAGCTGGGGCGTTTTGAGGTGTTGCCGGTGCGTTGAGTCATAGGGCGGTCCTCGACTCAAGCAACGCCTCGTTCACGTCGTCGATCAGTGCCTTGGCCATCTCGCCGAGGTAGAACGCAGGCCAACTAAAACGTTCGCCCGCATCGCTGATGGCGGCATCGAGGATCAGTTGATTGGAGTGGTGCAGAATCTGGGAGACGGCTTCAAGTGCGTCCTCTAGCGGGACACCGGCATTCACCCTAAACAGCTTTTGAGTACCGCTGGCAACGCATGAGAACTCGGCGCGCCCAAGAGTAGTGGCAGTGTTCACAGTGCACCGCCTTTCTGGCCCATTGGCACAGAGGAGGCATCACCGTACAAGGCGAGTGTTTTGATCAAGCCTAAGGTTCCACGCACGTCCCAAATGACGGATGACAGCACGCGGTTGGAGAGGGCGGGTTTATCGCCATCTAAGTGATCTTCCAGCAGCATCAGAACTGAATCGGCACGGTCGAGGGCGCAGGTGATGGCATCGATGGGGATACCTGCTTCGGCGTCCTGGCTGACGCAGAGCAGATCCTCGGGAAGTGAGAAGCCTGGGAGCATGCTCATTGGGTACCCCCTGCGGCTTCCAAGGCGCGAGCCTTGGACATATGGGCGTTGTAACGGGAAAGGCGTGTAGCGAGGCTGGAGTTGGCATGTAAAGCGGCGAGAGCCATTGCTCGATGAGCGGCGGCGCGAATTTTGGACGGATTGAGGGCGTGTTTCATCTGTGTAGCTCCTTGATTTGAGGAGCTGCCACGTTCGTTACCAAGCGAATGGGTGGCAGCTGTGCGCAGGTTGGTAAACCGGGAATCAAGGAACCCGGCAGGCACGAATGCCTCCCACGCACAGCCGCCATAACACGTAACTGCGGGCACAAAAAAAGCGCCTGCAATCGTAATGGGGGCGCTGTTGCGCCTTGATTTCGTCGGGTTACCAAGCCCGGTCGCTGAATTTGCAGCGACGGCCAGAGAGTAACGCCGGTTTTTTGAAAGTGCAACTGTCCGGAACGCTTGCGGATTTTTTCGATGCGGCATAAATTGATCAGGCATGTAGATTTACCTCAACGCCTCCGGTTGCCGCCGGGGGCGTTTTCGTTAGTGCTGGGAAGCGACACGACTCAAGCTCATCCAGAACAGGTGATTGCCATGCCGAGAGTTCGTAAGCATGAGCTCCAGCGCAGTCACGTTGGCCCGGACACTCGGAATGAGCTGCTCGGTATCCTCAGCCGGGATCCCTTCTGACGGCTCGATTGAAAGCATCACCCAATCGCGAGACGGCCAGACGAGAAGCATTACGTGGGCCCCTTTTGAAATGGCGTCATCGCGCAATGTGCGGAGGCGGTCTTGGCCTTTGGCAGTAACGTTGGGTAGAAGGCCGATACCGAGTAAGTCGCCGGTGTCTAAATTCGTTTGTGGCAGGAAAATAGGAGTCATGCCGCCACCCTGTCGCGAGCAGCGATGCGTGCGTGAGTCCAATCCAAAACTTCAGAAAGGACCCATGCAACGGGGGCCCCACGAGCGTTGCTGTCGGTGAGTTTTACTGCTTGTGGAAAGCCGCTTTCAGGCTGGCTCATGAGCTTGTAAATGGTGGGGCGGGCGAGGCCTACAATGGCCATCACTTCAGTAACTCTGATCAACCTTGTTGCAGGCGCCAGATCTTTGGTGTGTATCGGTTTGGAGGGGAGAGAGCTCGTCATAGTCGTGCCTGTAAAGTGAAAGACAGGCACAGACTAAGAGGCAAAAAAAAAGCAAACATGGTTTGCTTTTCTTCCACTGCGTAAAAATTATCTTGGTAGAAAACCGCCTATCTTTAGGTATTTCCTTACAGTGGGTATAGAGCCCTTGCCCTGTTGAACGAGTATTTTGATGAGGTCGGCCGCTGATATTTTGGGGTCAATAGCGATTTGCTTTATTGCCGATTTGCTTATCTCTTCAAGAAGATTTTTTGTGTTCTCTTGCTTCGCTGTCCCCGGCTTGCCATTGGCTTTTCCAGCTGCTTTGGCCCTTTCCGACGCTTTTGCTGCAAATGCCTGATCGAGTGCAGTTCGTAGAAACCGAGATGCGCTTAAGTCGTTTCGGAGGTTGTCCATGTGGTCAGCTTCTTGGTACAGCGAAGCTAACATCAATGCTTTTGAGGTCTCGCCATACCGAATGGCGAACTCCTCCCGGGCCTCTATTTCAAGTTCGCTGCTACGCTCCCTTACCCTTTTGAGGAGAGAAGCATACTGGGTGGCGTCAGTTAGCCTGATCTGCTCAACCAGATCATAGTCAAGGTCATAGAGACGCAGCTCTAGGTTGAAAAGCCAATTGCCAAGTGCCGATACTGCCTCGACTACCTGAATGAGCGCATAGGTTGCTACAAGCTGGGTGTCGCTGGCTGGGTGACTGATCCCTAAGACGCCTCGAATGACTCTAGGTAGTGAGGTCGCTTCGGAAAAACAAACGTGCTGATCAATCACGCTTCGAAGATGAAACATCTTCGTCGTAGTTGATTCTGCGCAGTCAGCGTAGCGGCCGTCCTCTAGCCAGTAGGACATCGCGTTGTCGATGCAGTGAAACGCATCGCTAAATTTTTCGGAGAATTGGTGATACAACGACAACCTGCGAACAGCGACTTCAACATCGTCGAGATCCCAAAGTAGACAGTCGACATCCACACCGGCGATTTCTAGTTCCACACCTGGCTCAATGTCCATTGAGTTCTCCCCGACGCCCCGAGGCCAGTGGGCTAACGCGGCGGTTTTCGGAGGGAAACGCGGATGCCAGCAGGGTTGCAGGTGTGGCCTTTCTGTAACACGACTGTCCGACGTAACACGCGGCACTCAGAGGCTTTGCAATGCGTGTAACGCTAAATATATTCAATGAATACAATGGGTTATTGTTAGGCGTAACACGCGTAACACCCGTAACACGATTTTTGAGGGGGTATAGGGTTAACGGCTTCACACGGCCTTCCCAAGTTGACCTTGCACCACATTTCCTGCCTCCAGGGAATCGAGATGGTCTGCGTACCATTGCATCATCTGTGTGCGCTGCTCAAGGTACTGAGCCTTGTTGTAAATCCCTCGAACACCTTGTGCCTTGTGGCTGAGTTGGGCCTCGATATGGTCAGCAGGATAGCCATGCTCGTTGAGGATTGTGCTGGCGATGTGGCGGAAGCCATGACCTGTCTGGCGGCCTTCGTAACCAAGGCGCCGGAGTGCCATTAGGAAAACGGTATCACTTCGGGGTTTGGTGCGGTCGCTTCGACCTGGAAACAGGAGTGGGTAAGCGCCGGTAAGTTGCCGAAGCTCTATCAGTGCTTCCACTGCTTGAGTGCAGAGTGGCACCAGGTGCTCACGACCTTTCTTGCGTCCCTTGCGCTCGACTGGAACGGTCCACAGTCTTTTGTCGAAATCGAACTCTACCCATTGTGCCTCTCGGAGTTCGCTGGGGCGTACAGCCATCAGGGTCAACAGCCTCAGGCCGAGCTGAACATCTTTGGCGTGGGGGTAGGAGCGTATCGCTCGAAGTAACCCCGGAAGCTCATCGGGGGAGACGTGGGCGTAGTTCTCTGCTTTTCCCGAGGACAGAAATTTATGCACACCCTCCAACGGGTTGTTGACGGCTCTGCCTGTTACGCGAGCCAGGTCATAGATATCTTTGCAGTAGGCCCTCACACGACTCATCTGCTCCAGAATCCCCTGACGCTCAAGCCCTCTCAATAGCTCCATCCACTCCATCGACATGATAGAGGTGTAGGGGCGTTTACCGAGCGAGGGGAATACATGGCGTTCGAGTGCGCCAAGTATCCTTTTGGCCGTACCAGCATCCCAGCCGCTCAGGCGAGACGTGTGCCACTCCCTTGCCAATGCTTCAAAGGTATCGTTGGCTGCATCGATCTCGGCGGCTTGGCGAGCTTTCTTGGATGTGATCGGGTTCTTACCTTCCGATGCGTCTGCGCGTAGATCAGCCGCTTTCTGCCGAGCGAAAGCGCCGCCCACTTCCGGGTAGCCGCCAAGACCAAGCCACGACCATTTGCCGTCTGGCTTTTTGTAGCGTAACTCCCAGGACTTTTGGCCGTTCGGCTTGACCCTGAAATAAAGCCCTGGGCTGTCTAGTTCGCGGTATGCCCCGGCCTCAGGCTCCAGGCTGGAAAGTGTAGTGTCAGCGAGAGGGCGCCGCTTGATATCGGTGCGTTTCATCCTTGTATGCCTTCAGTTCAATTATTTATGAAGCATACACGTGGGCATACACGGTGGGGAAGGATAGGGGTAGATAGAGGTGGACAGCCAGAAACAAGAAAGCCCGCACTAGGCGGGCTTCTTGAGGTGATTCATAGACTGCTGTAGACATCTATGGATCGGTACTTGGTGGCTACACAGGGACTTGAACCCCGGACCCCAGCATTATGAATGCTATGCTCTAACCAACTGAGCTATGTAGCCAAGTGGCGCGCATTATTCGCGTAGAACGGGAATGCGTCAAGCATTTATTTTGAATTTTTATCTACGCTTTCAATTGTTTATCGGAAATGAGCGAGTTGGGCGACGAGTGGTTGCTGATTCGCTTCTCCCGTGAAGAGACATCCATGGCGCCGAGCAATCCTCGACCGCCGCGCAAACCTGCCCGCCGCTCCTGCTGGCAGCTGGACTGATCGCCCGAGAGCCGTGGGGCTGATGTTCGGTGTTGGTGGGATCGGTGCGGTACTGTCAGGAGGCTGGGCGATCTGCCTGGCACGTATGAAAGAGGTCTGGTTCGGTTGGGCAGATATCCTTGTCGCCCAACGCTTTGCCAGTCAGCCGGATTTACGATTGAAACGGATTCTGGGTGGCGCGCTTGAGTTGTTCGCGTGCGCGCGACAGTCGCGAGCGAACGGTGCCGATGGGGATGTCCAATACGTCGGCTGTGTCCTGATAGCTGCCGTCGGTTTCCAGGGAGGCGTACATCGTCTTGCGCATTTCCGCCGGCAGGTGGTCAATGGCGCTCAGGGTATTCTCCAGGCGGCGGTTGATCTCAAACTCCCAATCCAGGTTGTTGTTTTCTTCCTGTCCATGCCACAACGATTCATCAAATTCGCAATGCACGGGTTTGGCATACATGCGCCTGAAGTGGTTGCGAATCAGGTTTTGCGCGATGCCGCACATCCAGGTGCTGAGCGAGGCGTTACCGCAGAAGCGCTCGCGGTTGCGCCAGGCCTCCAAGTACGTCAGTTGCAGAAGATCATCCGCATCTTCGGGGTTGAGTACGCGCTTGTGAATGAAGCGCCTGAGTTTTTTCTGCTGGTCGTCTGTCAGGTGATGCATGAATTGAGGCGAGCTGCCAACGAGGTGAGCTAAAGCTTCAATGGGGAGGTTCATGTTTTTTTTCCTTAGGGTAGACGCAGTCGAGCGGGTGTCGACAGGTCCCCTTAGCACTCCCTGTGCCAATCGAAAAAAATACATAACTGTATGATTTACATATATAAATATTTTTGGCTGGTGGGTTTTTATGCAGTGATTTGCATGCGGCGCCGAAGGCTTTTGCAAGTTTTTTCAAATTCCCAGTGAGCACGGATTTTGATGGAACTGCATGGGGAGACGTTGCCACACAGGGAAACACTCTTCCTGTACTGGCGTGTCCATGGAACAAGTATCCCGTAAAACAACTGACCCTCGTAACGATGTGCGCACCCACCCCTCTGAGGGTGAAGCGGTTGTCAGCCATGCCTCAGCGCAAGTGCACACATCCGCGAAGGGCATCGATGAGCTTGCACATCTGTTTGGTCAGGAGGTGGAGCTCAACAGCCGGGCGCTGAGCGAACGGAAGATGGCGGTACGCGTGCTTCCGGCCGAGCAGCTTGCGCAACTTTATGATCAGTTGGGCCATCCGGCCAAGAAAACGCTGGCTTTCCTTTCACTGCTCTTCAGGCAGCAATTGCAGGACAGACCTACTGTCGAAAAATTGCTGAAGCTTGCGGACGGGGACCCGGCGCGCGCGTTCGTGGTGCTCAAGCATGTGGTGGCCAAGGCAGACAGCGAGGGCCGCCCGTCCGACACTACGTTGTTGGCGCGCGATGCAATTGCCAATCTTGAAGCTCGTTTCAAAGGGGAGATCCAGGCCGGCCTGAACATTGCCTTGGCATTGCAGTCAGCCGGGGTCGACCCGCAGGAGCGCCAGGCACTGCGTGTGCTCTACTATGCCAGTGTGGTCACGCGCCAGTCCCTGCCGACGATGATGCAGGCTTTGCTGGGTGTATACGGTGGTGAGCAGTTCCACGTCGGGCTCAAGGTGATGCGTAAGGCTTTGGCGGATGACATTGCGGCCGCGGTGTCGTCAATGCCCACACCCCTGTTGCGCACTTTGCTGATGGGCCTGCGGGACTGCGGGCAACTGAGCAGCGTATTGGGCGGTTGTCACACGCTGATCCAGCGCTTGAGTATTGAGCATAACGCCGTGAGCTTGTTGCAACGCCTGCTGGGGTACGCCGGTACCGGTATCGCGGTCGATGAATTGCTGCGCTTGGGGGACGAACTGGGAGGCGGTCCGCTTGACCGTCAACTGATGTCCCTCAATGCCCTTTACCCTCTGTTTCAGCAATTTCCCCTGGCATTGTGGTCCGAAAAGCGAATACGTCTGGAAACCCTGCAGATCCTGCTGACGGTGATCGATGAACTGGACCGCGCCTTGCGTGGACCCACACGGTATGCCGGTGAGCCGAGGCTGATGACGTGACCGCACTGTCGGCCATCAACCGTGGGTTGCTCAAAGTGGCACAACGCGCCGAGGTGCTGGGCGCTGTGGTGGTCATGGCCATCGTATTCATCTTTATTGTGCCGTTGCCCACCTGGCTGGTGGATATTCTGATCGCCCTCAATATCTGCATTTCGTGCCTGTTGATCGTGCTTGCGCTTTACCTGCCGGGCCCCCTGGCGTTTTCTTCGTTCCCCTCGATCCTGCTGTTGACCACCATGTTTCGACTGGCCCTGTCGATTGCAACCACGCGTCTGATCCTGCTGGAGCAAGACGCCGGCGATATCGTCGAGGCCTTCGGTAATTTCGTGGTGGGGGGCAACCTGGCGGTGGGGATGGTGATTTTCCTGATCCTGACCCTGGTTAACTTCCTGGTGATCACCAAGGGCTCCGAACGGGTTGCCGAGGTCGCGGCGCGGTTCAGCCTGGACGCCATGCCGGGCAAGCAGATGTCCATCGACAGCGACTTGCGTGCCGGCCTGATCGACGGCACGCAAGCGCGGGACAAGCGCGAGCAGTTGTCCCGTGAGAGCCAATTGTTCGGCGCGATGGATGGGGCGATGAAGTTCGTCAAGGGCGACGCTATCGCGGGGTTGATCATCGTCGTGGTCAACCTGTTGGGCGGCTTCTCTACGGGCATGTTCCAGCACGGCTTGAGCGCCGCTGATTCAATGGCGTTGTATTCGGTGCTGACTATCGGTGATGGCCTGATTGCACAGATTCCGGCGCTGCTGATCTCCCTGACCGCCGGCATGATCATCACCCGGGTGGCGCCGGAGGGGCGCAAGGGCATCAGTAACATGGGGGCCGAAATTGCCCGGCAAATGACCAGCGAGCCCAAGAGCTGGATAATCGCTTCGGTGGGCATGCTCGCCTTTGCGATAGTGCCCGGTATGCCGACCGGGGTATTTATCCTTATTTCGCTGATAACCGGCACATTGGGGTATTACCTGATGCGCCAGCGTCAGCGAGAGGCAGCGCCCGCGGCCGAAGCCTCCGAAGCCGTGCGTCCCGAAGAGAACGGAAAAGAGGACTTGCGCGGGTTCGATCCGTCGCGCCCCTACCTGTTGCAGTTTCCCCCGGTGTTGCGTGGGACGCCTGAGGTGACGGAGCTTATTCATGGGATTCGCCAGTCCCGAAATGCACTGGTTGCCAATATTGGCCTGACCCTGCCGCCCTTCGAAGTCGAACTCGATGACTCGCTGGCCGCCGACGAAATGCGTTTCTGTGTGCATGAAGTGCCGATGGTCAAGGCCTCGGTTGTCAACTATCTGGCCGTTGAGCGTAACGGCTTGACGGTCGAGCCCGAGCATGGAATACCCGGCCTGGCTGAGCGTGATGAACAGGACTGGGTCTGGCTGGCACCGGATGATCCACTGCTCGACGATCCGCAACTGGAGCGCTTCACCGCGACCAGTCTGATCATCGAACGCATGAAGCAGGCCATGATGCTCAGCGGCCCGCAGTTCCTGGGGATCCAGGAGAGCAAGTCGATCCTCAGCTGGCTGGAGCACAACCAGCCGGAACTGGTGCAGGAACTGCAGCGAATCATGCCGCTGTCGCGCTTTTCGTCGGTGTTGCAACGCCTGGCCAGCGAAGGGGTGCCGCTGCGGGCCGTACGGCTGATTGTCGAATCGCTGATCGAGTATGGCCAGCATGAGCGTGAACCGGAAGCATTGGCCGACTACGCGCGTATTGCGCTCAAGGCGCAGATTTTCCACCAGTACAGCGAGGCCGACGGCCTGCATGCCTGGCTGCTTTCACCGCATACGGAAAACATCCTGCGCGAGGCATTGCGACAGACCCAGACCGGGGTGTTTTTCGCGCTTGACGATGAGCACAGCGCTGCGTTGATCAGCCTGCTCAACCAGGCCTTTACCTTAAGGGCCAAGAGTAAAAGTGTGCTGTTGGTGGCGCAGGACCTGCGAAGTCCCTTGCGTACCTTGCTGCTGGAAGAGTTCAACCATGTCCCGGTGCTGTCGTTTGCCGAGTTGGGGAGCTCCTCCAAGGTCAAGGTGCTGGGGCGCATTGACCTGGGCCAGGACGAGCTGATGCGTGGTGCGGTGGCATGAGTATTCGGCCATGGCCAGCGTGGAGGTTGCGATGATGTTTGAGTTAAGGGTGCTTGATGGGCTGCGCCAGGGCGCTGCGTTGCCGTTATTTGGGGAGCGATGGAGTATTGGTGCGCACGCGGACGCTGACCTGATGTTGAACGATCCGGGAGTCGTCGAGCAGCATGCGTGCCTGCGGTTTATCGACGCCAACTGGTTGGTGCAGGCCGAAGCCGGACTGTTGCGAGACCCCGAAGGCCAGGTACTGGCGCAGATCGCCAAACTGGAACTGAACGTGCCGTTTACAGTGGGGGGGGTGCGGCTGTGCGTGACCTTGGCCGAGCAACCCTGGCCTCAACCCGCAGCCCCTGCGCCGGTAGTGCCGGTAGTGCCGCTAGCGGCCAATGTGCCTGCGCAGGCGATGACGTTATCGTCAATTTCGCCCTCCCAGCAAAGGCGCCTGATCAGCCTGGTGCTGGTGGTGACGGTAATCATTGTGGCAGTGGGCATGGTTTCCACTGGGGAGCGTGAGGCGCAGGCTTCGCTGATGCCGCCCGCGGTGCAGAAACAGGAATTGGCTTCGTCTTTTGAAGTCCGTCAGCAGTTGTTGAAGATGCTCAGCGAGCGTGAGTTGAGTCAGCGGGTCACCTTGCAAGTGATCAATGACCAGGTGGCGCTCAACGGAGAAGTCTCACAGGACGAGGTGGAGCTGGTAGCGCGCATGCTCAGCCGTTTTGGCGAGCAATTCGACAGCTCGGTGCCGGTGATCAGCCGTGTGCGTGTGCGCGACGGCACACTGCCATTCAGGATTGTGCAAATCGTTGGCGGGCCGAATGGTCACGTGGTCCTGGAAGAAGGCAGCCGACTGTTTGTGGGCGACGAAGTGGAAGGGCTGCGGCTGGTGCTGATCGACAACGGCAAAGTGGTTTTTGATGGTGCGCAGCGTTACGAGGTGCGCTGGTGAGTGCGGAACTGCAAGCTCGTCTGGACGCCTGGCAACAGCGTCAGGCCCAGTCACTGAGCACCTTTGCACCGGTGACGATGCGTGGCCGAATCCAGCGCGTCAACGGCATGCTGCTGCAGTGCCGGCTACCCCAGGCGCGTATCGGCGACTTGTGCCAGGTGGAAAAAAGTCCGGGCGACTACATGCTCGCCGAGATCATCGGCTTCGATCAGCAGGACGCGGTGCTCAGCGCCTTGGGTAATTTGGAAGGCGTGCGGGTAGGCGCTGGAGTGGAGCGCCTTGGGGTATCGCATCGAGTCCAGGTCAGCGAGGCCCTGTTGGGCCAGGTGCTGGATGGTTTCGGCCGGCCGATTACAGGGCAGGGCGTGAGTGCGTTTGTCGAGGCCGACTTACCGGATACCAGTGCGGTGTTGTGTGAAGCGCCGTTGCCCACCGAACGGCCGAGGATTAACCGTGCGCTGGCCACCGGCGTGCGTTCGATCGATGGCCTGATGACGATTGGCGAGGGGCAGCGTGTAGGCCTGTTCGCCGGGGCCGGTTGTGGCAAGACCACCCTGCTGGCCGAGATCGCGCGTAACGTCGAGTGCGATGTCATCGTGTTCGGCCTGATCGGCGAGCGGGGGCGGGAGCTGCGTGAATTTCTCGACCATGAGCTCGATGATCAGCTGCGCGCCAAGGCGGTACTGGTGTGCGCCACCTCCGATCGCTCCAGCATGGAGCGCGCCCGCGCCGCGTTCACGGCCACGGCATTGGCCGAAGGTTTTCGGCGCAAGGGTCAGCGGGTATTGCTGTTGATTGACTCCTTGACCCGTTTCGCCCGGGCCCAGCGTGAGATCGGCCTGGCTGCCGGCGAACCCCTGGGGCGCGGAGGTTTGCCTCCTTCGGTATACAGCCTGCTGCCACGGCTGGTGGAGCGTGCCGGGTTGACGCGTGACGGTGTGATCACCGCGATCTATACGGTGCTGATTGAGCAGGACTCCATGAACGATCCGGTGGCCGACGAAGTTCGCTCGCTGCTTGATGGGCATATCGTGCTGTCCCGCAAGCTTGCCGAGCGTGGGCACTACCCGGCGGTGGATGTGTTGGCAAGCCTTTCACGGATCTTGAGCAACGTCGCGGAGCCGGAGGACATCCAGGCGGGTACGGCATTGCGACGGTTGTTGTCGGCGTACCAACAGATCGAGCTGATGCTCAAGCTGGGAGAGTATCAACCCGGCAGCGATGCCCTGACCGATCTGGCGGTGGACAGCCGTCAGGCGGTCGACGGGTTCCTGCGCCAGGACTTGCGTGTGCCTACGCCGATGGTGGCGACGCTGGAGCAACTTAAGGATCTGACCGCCCATGTCCCATTCTGATGTGCTTCTCGGTGAAGTGGAGACGTTGCGGCGCCTGCGCAGGCACAGGGCTGACCGCGCTGAGCGCGCCCTGCGTGAGGCCAGGCGCGCCCAGCAGGCCCTGCTCGCACATATCCAGCAGGCTAAGGATGCGCTTGAGCAGACTCGGCAGGAGGAGGCCCGGCAAAGTGCTGAATTGCTCAGTCAGCATCAGGGTCAGGTGTTGAGCCTCAAGGCCTTGAAATCCTGGGGCGCGCAGGAGCGCTCCCTATCTGCCAGTACTCAGCGGGAGATAGGCCAGTTGGAGGCATTGCGGGGCCAGCAGGGGGAAAGCGAAAGTCGGGTTGGCAGCGCCCAGAAACACGTCACGGAGTGCCTGCGGCAGGTGGAAAAACTTCAGGAGTTATCCCTCTTACTGGCTCGGGAGCCGACATGACCCAGGTTTCAAATAAACCCACTGAGCGTCCGCGCCAGCGCGAGCCGCGGGAGGAGCGTGAGCCGGGGGCCACGACAGCCGTGTCCATGGAACTCGGGCGATTATTCACTCAATTTTTTACTGGAGACGATGGCGGCGCTGGTGCGGGGACTGCCTTATCGGGCAAACAGGCGTCCGCCGGTATAGCCCTGATCGAGGCGCTTGCCGAGCAACTGGCGCCTCGTGTGCAGGCTGCGTCGCAGTGGCCGTTGCAGGCGGTGCTGTACTTGCCTCGCCTGGGGCGGATCAACGCCAGCGTGCGCCGCGAGCAGGGCGCCTGGACGATTGAGCTGGAGGCAGAGCAGGACGCTACGGCGCGCTGGCTTTGCGGTGTACGCCAACAGTGCGAGGGTCGATTCGCGGGAGCGTTGGGGCTGCCGGTGAACTTGCTTATGCCCAGCGTCGGTTGCGCATGCTGATGCCGGCGCTGACCTTTCCCTTGATTAATAGCGATACGGTTGCCGCGCGCCGTCGATTGGGGCGCGGCCTGCGCCTGCCGTTCACGGTGGCCGGGCAGGCCGGCGAGTTGCTGATTGAGCCCGGGCGTGCCCCAGCTGGCGGCAAGGCTTTGTGCTTTGAGACGGTGTGTGGCGTGCTGGCGCTTGTAGAAGCAGGGCCGTTGCTCAGTCTGCTGGGTGAGTGCCCGGTGACCCTGTCCCAGGTTGGCAACGATCCGGACTCCTGGTTCTGGGCCTTGTACCAGTACCACATGAGTCCCCAGGTGCGGGCGCTGCTGGGTTATGTGCGCTTGCTGGAAACGGATCGACCCAAGGGGTTTGGCTGCCGGCTCAGTGTGACCCAGGGGGCGTCCCGGGTTGAAGGCTACCTATGGTTGACCCCCCAAAGTTTCCTGGCCTTGTGTGAGGCAGGGCCTTGGCGCGCCACTGCGGCAGCTTTGCCGGCGCCGTTTCAACTGGCAATCGCCGTGACCCTGGGCCGCGTGCAGTTACCGATTGCGCAGGTGCGCAGCCTGCGTACCGGTGATGTGCTGGTGCTCGGCCCGTATTTTTTTTCCGTCCAAGGCAGCGGCTACGTGCAGGTTGGCAGGCAACGTTTGCATGGCCGCATTGACGATGACACCGGGCCGTTGTGCCTGACGCTTACTTCTATCGAGGACTCGTCTGTGGACGAAAATTTTGCAGCGCCCCATTACTCGGAGCATGAGGATGATGAACCGGTCGTGGATGTATTTGGCCACGAACCATTCGATGAGTTGAGCATGGCGCTGAATGTGCGTTGTGGAACGCTGAACCTTACCTTGGGCGAACTGCGTAACCTCGCGCCCGGTTCGGTGTTGGGCATTAGCGGTTACGCTCCCGGCATGGCCGGCCTGTATTACGGCGATCGGCCGATTGGCCAGGGGCAGTTGGTGGAAGTCGATGGGCGCCTGGGGTTGCAGTTGTCTCGCGTGATGTTCGGCCGATGAGTTTGCAGGGGATAGACCCCCTCATTCTGGCGGTATTCCTGGGGGCATTATCGCTGATGCCCATGCTGCTGATCGTCTGCACATCGTTCTTGAAGATCGTCATCGTGCTGATGATCACCCGCAACGCCATCGGTGTGCAGCAGGTACCGCCCAGCATGGCCATCAATGGCATCGCGTTGGCGGCCACGCTGTTCATCATGGCACCAGTGGGTTATGAGATCGCCGAGAGCGTCAAGGCATCGCCCCTGGACATGAGTAACGTGCAAACGTTTCTGCAGACGGGCAATGAGGCCATCACACCGTTACGCGCATTCATGCTGCGCAATGTGGACCCGGATATATTGACGCACCTGCTGGAAAACACCACGCGCCTCTGGCCTCCACAAATGGCGCAGGAGGTGCAACGCGAAGATCTGATCCTGGTGATTCCGGCTTTCGTGTTGTCCCAGCTGCAGGCAGGGTTCGAGATCGGCTTCTTGATCTATATCCCCTTCATCGTGATCGACCTGATTGTTTCCAACCTGCTGCTGGCGCTGGGCATGCAGATGGTCTCGCCGATGACCATTTCCCTGCCGCTCAAATTGCTGTTGTTCGTGTTGGTGTCGGGTTGGTCACGGTTGCTCGACAGCTTGTTCCTTTCCTATCTCTGAGTGGCGTATGGACCCGATTGTGCTGTTCAAGCAGGGCATGTTGCTGGTGGTGGTGCTGTCGGCACCGCCATTGATTGTAGCGGTGGTGGTGGGGGTGCTGGTGTCTCTGGTGCAAGCATTGATGCAGATACAGGACCAGACGCTGCCTTTTGGCATCAAGCTGGTGGCGGTAGGGGTTACGTTGATCCTGACGGGGCGCTGGATTGGCGTGGAGTTGATCCAACTGATCAACTTGACCTTCGAAATGATTGGCCGCTCGGCCCGGAACTGAGGCCTCACCCGTGTTGGCTTATCTTGATTTCCTTCCCAGTCTGATTATCGGCATGGCGCGAATCTACCCGTGCGGAATACTCGTGGCGGCGTTCTGTTTCCAGCATATACGCGGCATGCTCCGGCACATCCTTGTGATGGTCATGGCGCTGATGCCCGCGCCGGGTATTCATGCTGCGTTGACGGAGCACGATTACTCAGCGTTTGTGCTCGCTGCATTGGCGCTCAAGGAGTTGGCGCTGGGGGTGCTGCTGGGGATGTTGCTTGCGATGCCGTTCTGGCTGTTCGAGTCGGTGGGGGCTTTGCTCGATAACCAGCGCGGAGCCCTGGCCGGTGGTCAGCTCAATCCTTCACTGGGGCCGGATGCGACGCCGATAGGGCATTTGTTCAAGCAATTGGCGATTTTTCTATTGATGTCCACCCTGGGGTTAGGCGCGTTGACTCAGGTGATCTGGGACAGTTACCTGATTTGGCCACCCACCGTATGGTTCCCACTCCCGGCGCCTGATGGCATGAGCGTATTTGTCAGCCTGCTGGGCGACACGTTCACCCATATGATGCTCTACGCTGCTCCCTTTATCGCGGTGCTGCTGTTGCTGGAGTTCGGCATCGCACTGCTGGGGGTCTACAGTCAGCAGCTACAGGTGAGTACGCTGGCGCCACCGGTCAAGTGCCTGGCGGGGATCGGTATTCTGCTGTTGTATTTTGCGCTGCTGCAGGACTTGATCGTGGGGAGTATGAGCCAACTGAGTGACCTGAAGCACTCGCTGGGCCTTTTATTCAAGGCCCCGATGCCATGAGTGACTCGGGGGAAAAAAAGCACCCGGCGTCAGCCAAGAAGCTGCGTGACCAGCGCCAGAAAGGCCAGGTCGCTCAAAGTCAGGATGTGGCCAAGTTGATGGTGCTGGCGGCCATCAGCGAGATCGCCTTGTTCACCGCCGATACCAGCTTGCAACGTTTCCAGCAATTGATGGTGTTGCCGATCTCACGCCTGGACCAGCCCTTTGTACGGGCGTTGGAAGAAGTGCTGATTGAAGGCCTGGTGGTGTTCTTCTCATTCGGCCTGCTGATGGCCGGTGTGGCGATTGCTATGAAGCTGATCGCCAGTTGGATGCAGTTCGGATTGCTGTTTGCACCCGAGGCTCTGAAGCTCGATTTCAATCGCCTCAACCCGATCAGCCAATTTAAACAATTCTTTTCTGCCCAGTCGCTGATGAATCTGTTGATGAGCATCGCCAAGGCGTTTCTTTTGGGGCTGATCGTATTCCTGGTGGTCTGGCCCTCTCTTGGGACGTTGATCAACCTGGCCAACAGCGATCTGCAAAGTTACCTCCTGGCATTGATCGCCCTGTTCCGTTATCTGCTGCATGCCTGTCTTGCATTGTTACTGGTACTGGCGGTTATCGATTTCACCTTGCAGAAGCACTTCTTCGCCAAGCGCATGCGCATGACCCAGGTCGAGGTCGTCAAAGAGTACAAGGATATGGAAGGCGACCCGCATGTGAAGGGCCAGCGCCGTGCGCTGGCGCAGCAATTGGCCCAGGAGGAACCGAAGGTCAAGCTGCCAAAGCTGGAGGAAGCCGACATGCTGGTGGTCAACCCGACCCACTTTGCTGTCGCCCTGTATTACCGCCCGGGCAAGACGCCGCTTCCGCTGCTGGTCAGCAAAGGTACGGATGCCGTCGCCCGCCAGTTGATTGCGCAGGCGAAGGCCGCCGAGGTGCCGGTCATCCAATGCGTATGGCTGGCGCGCTTGCTCTATACCAAAGCGTTGGGAGCAAGCATTCCCCGCGAATCCTTGCAGGCTGTGGCACTGATCTATCGCACCTTGCGTGAGCTTGATGATGAAGCCAAGCGCGAAACGCTGGAATTGCCTGAGTTGGAACGTCGCTGATCAGCAGGTGGAGCGTGTGTCCAGGGCTTGGAGATTGGCCAGGGAAAGCATCCGGCTGAGGAGTCCGTCGAGCGCATCGTTTGCAGCCGGCAGCGCGTGCCAGATTACCAAGGCATCCTGCGCGTCCAGGTAGATAAAACAACCATCGAACACCACGGCAAGCTCAAAGCGCCGCTCCAATACCTGCTGCAACTGCCCTGCCTGTAATGCTGAACGAGCGACATGCAAGGCCATGCCCGGGCGTTTGCCGGCGTGCAGTGCACATGCTTTGATACCGGGAGCGAGCATCAGGTGAGCGGCAGCGCCACTCACCAGATTGTCCAGAAATACCTGGCGTTGATTGTCGGGCATTTCCTGGCGGCTCATCGTTCCAGCGAGATAGTCTGGTAATCCGCACGTTCCCCGGCGGGACCAGGCTCGGCACGCATCTGCGGTGGCCACCAGATCACCATCTTGTCCTTGCTCGATTGTGGGCGTGAGCAGGAGTCGCCCTTGCAGGTAGGCGTGCAGCCGGCGACAAGCAGTGCCGTTGCGATCAGGGTGACGCACAATAAGCGGTGTTTCATGGCGTGGCCTTCTGAGCAGGAGTAATCAAGGAGGGGCGGGGCACGCTGAGGTGTTCGTCCTTCACCACCGGGCGCATGGCGATAAACACCTCGGCTTCTTCACCCGGCTTGAGCCAGGCGCGCGGCCACACGCTGACGGCCAGGGTCTGCGAGTTGCTGCATTCCTTTTCGTCGATACGCACGTGGCGTTTGACCTGGTTGCGCAGGACCACTACCGCCACGTTGTAGTCCGGTCCCGCATACCATTGGCTGCGTTCGGTGTTCAGCGCGAGCAAGTCGCGGGTGCTGCACAAACTGTCCAGCCCCAGGGGCATTGGTGCCGCCTTGAAGGCCTTGGGCACTTTCCCGCTGACCATGTGCGCCAGGGTACTGATGATGTCGCTGCGCTTGATTACCGGCTGGTGAGGGCTGTAGCGCCGCGCCAACGGTGCGAGGGCTGCCTGCAATTCGACCTGGTCGGCCTGGGGCAGGTAGCGCGACGGATCGGCCTGGTCACCGATGACGCGCGGGGTGAGGATGAACAGGCGTTCACGTCGATTGTTCTGCCGTTCTGTCGAGGAAAACAGCGCCTTGCCCAGTAGCGGGATATCACCCAATAGGGGGACTTTGTTGCGCTTGTCGCTGCTTTCGGTGACGTGGAAACCACCGACCACCAGTGAGCGTTTTTCCGCCATGACGGCCTGGGTGCTGACCTTGCCTCGGCGTACATCGAGGTTGCCGGGAGTGGGGTTGGTTTCGTTGAAATTGCCATCTTCGATATCCACCGCCAAATGGATCTGGTGGCTGCCACGGCTGGTGATGACACGGGGGACCACCTGGAAGCTGGTGCCCACGGTGACCGGTAAAATGGTTGCATTCTCCCGGCCGGGGGTCAGGTACTGGGTGCGGTTGAAGTCGATGACCGCCGGTTGGTTTTCCAAGGTGAGCACCGAGGGGTTGGAGACCATGCTTGCCAGCCCCTTGGCTTCCAGCGCGCGTATATCTGCGTAGAAGCGCTCACGGTTCTCAATCGACACCTGCGAAGAGGTGCCCGGTGCCATATTGACGCCGCCACGGAATCGGCTGTTCTGAAACCCCCAGTTCACCCCGAACTCTCGCAATTGCGTGCGCTCGATATCGAGAATGATCGCGTCGATTTCCACCAGTTTGCGCGCGACATCGAGTTGAGTGATCAACTCTCGGTACATGCCCTGCCGCTCAGGCAGGTCATAGATCAGCACAGCGTTATTGCGGACATCGGCTTCGACGCGAACCCTGCTGGGTGAGACCGGGGCTCGCGAGGTGAGTGTCGGGAGCGGATCCAACGGCCCGGTGTTGACGTTTGTACCCAGCATCTGCCCCAGTAAGGGGTTGCTCAATCGGGGAATGTTCGGTACGAGCGGCGCAGGCTGTGACGGGGAGGGTTGGTTCAGACTGTTGAGGGTCGAATTGGAACGCGGCTCCAGCAATCCACGCAGAATGCTGGCCACCCCCGGAATAGTGAGCTTCTCGCCGCGGTAATCCACTTGACGATCCGTCGCATTGGCGAATTTAAGCGGGAAACTCAGCACGCTCTGCTTTTCATCCGGAGAGCGGCGCTGGGTACTGAACTGTTTGATCTGCTCGATATAGCGTCGAGGGCCCGAAACCAGTACCACGCCGTCTTCGGGCAACTCGCCCCAACCGAAACGGCTATCGAGCAGGCCAATATCGGTGAGCGCTTGCTTAAGGTCGGCAATGGTCTCGGAAGAAACCTCCAGGCGCGCCGAGTCTTGCTGGTCCAGCGTGCTGATATAGAGGGTGTTGTTGTACAGGTACCACTGGAAACGGTGTTCTACCCCCAGACGGTCGAGCATCGACTGCGGGGTATTGGCGCGAATCTTGCCATTTACGTTGCCTTCCAGCAGGCCCTCGACATGTAGTTGTGTCCCAAAGGTCTGGGCGAAATCCTCCAGCACTTCCCGGAGGGGCTTATGTTCAGCTTCATAAGCGTAGGCGGTGTTTTTCCACTCGGGGGGGATGGCCGCCAGTGTGTTCCCTGCTGGGATCAGCAGCCAGGAAAGCAGGATAGCGTTACGCCAGGGAAATCCCTTGGGCGAAGCACGGCGTAAGCGACTGTGCTCGTGGTTCTTGTTATGCATTGCCGGTTCTCTGGTTAGTACGACAGTGAGCGTAGTGAGGTGGGTTTGAGGTTTTGGGGGTGGCGAGCAAGGCGCGCGACTGTGGCGCGCCAGGTGTCGCGTTGGTTCAGCAGGGCTTCAAGGTAGCCGAGTACGTATGCCTCTCCCTGCCCACCTGGCAGTTTCTGGATCAGCCACAGCTCACCGCTGTCCGCTTTTTGAGCCAGTGCGCCATGGAAGTGATTCAGGCTGGCAGCGCCCAGGCGCATCCAGCGCTGCAAGGTGGCGGTGTCTGGGCGAGTCAAGGTCAGTTGAACACTCAGCACCAAAGCGTCTCCCTGACGATTCAGCATGATTTCGTCATCGCCCTCAAACAAACGGAGTTGTTCTTTGCCGCTGATTAACCAATCACGGACTAACGCTTGCATATTATTGGAAACTTTCAAAAGTGCTTTTGAGCAACATATGCGAAACACGCGTATGTTCCAGATATGCCATCTGGGACAGGGTGCTCTTTACTGCAAGCTCATAAAATAACTTTGCATCAGCCTGCTCTTGAGATGTGAGGGTATGGAGCTTTTTATAAAGTCTATGGGCATTTTTGGCGTTTTTAGAAAGCTCCTCTGGAAGGTTGTTGAAAATACTCATTAGTTACCCTCTTTATTATGTGGAGGTGCATGGATTAATAAGGTTTTTTCAAGGCTCGTTGTCGGCGATGCATAGCGGATGCAATTAAATGTCTATCCGGTAGTCTCTCCCATGATTGAAAAAGGCATCGAGCATTGAATTCCAGCTGATACGGAAATCACCCTCGTCGGTTTTCAATACAAGTGTCTGAGCAGGGATTGTTTCGTCGTGGTGAAGCTTCCAGAGCGTGGCTTTGTGATGGGCGAGATACTGTTTTACCTCCTCAAAGTCCTGGGGGTGACAGAGAAGCGCCGCGTCGATCTCCTGAATCTGGTCCGCCAGCAATTGCTTCAGCAGGGCTGACAGCCGCTGAGGGGCTACCGTTTCGCCAAGCAGGCGTCTAATTGCTTGGTTGGTGATCGATGTTGCGTACTCCTCCAGGTTGTCACACATCGCTTGACGGTCACGTTCCCAGCGTTTGAATTGGGCGTCTGCGCGTTGCCAGACATCCAGGGACGCCTTTTCCAGCAGAAGTTCGCACTGTCTCTCTGTCTGGTTTATCAGTTCATCGGCCTGTGCCTTGGCGTGGCTGATGAGCTGGTTGGCGTGCTCCCAGTTTGCAAGTTCCTCCCGGGGAATCAGGCAACGTGACAATCCCGCAGCATCCTTGGGCAATTCAACGGTGTATCGACATAACATCTCTGTTTTCCTTACGCGTTCGAGTCAAGGGACAGAGGGGCGTTCGCCGATGTCGTCACGCGCCAGACTACGGCTTGCCAGAGCGTGTTCAGTCGGCTGCTTGAGTTTTCGAGTGAGATATTACTTTTCTCAACCGCACATACGCGGTTACGGGGGAACCGCAATCGAAGGCGCTGCCACGTATCGGGTTCTATCCAGCTGGAAAGCAATTGCAGCGGATCAGCATCCGGCGACAGCATGGTAGGGGGCAACGCCTTGGACAAACGCATGCACCACAGATGCTGACTTTCGCTCAACGGCGGTGCGGCCTCGGGATTGAACGTGCCGTGAACCAGTGTCAGCGCCAGGTTGAGTTGCTCCGTTGATGCGAGGGCCAGGCGAAGTACGGTGGGGTGGGGGGCCGGAGGCAAGCACGCGGCAATGCTTGTGAGACCATCCGGGGCGGAACGTCTGCTGTGATAAAGCACGCTAATTGAAGTGTACTTGTCACCTCTCCAGTCCTCGTGAGCGTGCTCCCAGGGAAACGCCCACCATTCAGCCCAGGCCAGGCGTTCACTCATTGAATGATCGAATCTAGGCGTCATGAGCTGGGCCAATTGGTTCCTGCGCTACTTGCGGCCCTCGCAGAAGAGGCTGACGTCGATTGAGCAGGAACAGTGTACCGGCCACGGATGACAACACGCCGAGAAGTGCCGCGATAACGCTGCCTCGCCAAAAACCGAGATCATCGCTGGGCACCAGGAACGGGCCGAAATACACCAGCCGTTGCTGCTCCTGATAAGTGGCAGCAGGCACAAAGATCACGCTGAGTTTCTGCAGGTTATCCACGGCTGTGGTCATGCCTGGAATGCTGCTCGCTACCATCCTGCGAACGCGTGCGCGGATATTATCGGGGTCCAGGCGTGGGTCATGCTTAATGAAGACTGATGCGGATGCGGGCTGGACCGGTTCCCCTGGCGCGATGCGTTCCGGCAATACCACGTGTACCCGGGCAATAATCACCCCGTCAATGTTGGACAAGGTGGCTTCTAGCTCTTGGGACAAGGCATAAATGTAGCGTGCCCGTTCTTCCAGTGGGGTAGAAATAACCCCTTCCTTGCGAAAGGTATCGCCCAGCGTCGTCCGCGCCATTCTAGGTAGCCCTGCGGCTTCCAATGTACGTACGGCGCGTCCAATATCGGTGGCGTTGACCGCCACGACGACACCGTCTTTGGCCGGGATTTTTTGGGCGCGAATATGTTTATCTGCCAATTCCGCGACCACCTCATTGGCTTCTTGCTCAGAAAGTTGCCGATGAAGTTCAACGCGGTCGCTGCAACCGTTTAACGTGCATACAAGAATAAAAAGCAGGGCGGCGGGCAGGGATTTAATCATGTTCACTATTGCATGTTACAGATTTTGTCGATGCATTGGCTTGTCTTGCCAAGGCTCTTTACTAACAGTTGGGTAGTGAGCGCCACATTAGAGAGTTCGCGCGGGTACTCTCTGAATTTTTCAGAGTCCATGCCTTTACTTGATGATTTCAGCGCCCGCGCGAGGCGGTTTTTTTTATTTTCGATATAACTTGAATGCTCCGCCAGCATGGCTAATACAGCAGGGGGGGCGACGGCAGGCGTGCTGGCTTTCGAGCCTTCGAGCATTGACGCGAAGAAACTTACATCCGTGCTGGATATTGAGTTTTTCTGTGTAACATCAGTGCCTCCGCGACGCGTATTCAGCGTTGAAAAATCAAATGCTTCTATCTGCATATAGGGCCTGCGGTATGGGGGCTGAAGCAGGTTGGTGATAATGGCGGATGCCGCATTTGCGATTTAAGCTCATATGACACCTCCCCGGCTAATGAGCCAGGGAGGTGGTCCTGTTACGAGCGGATTTCTTTAGCTGCGGCGTACAAGCCAGTGATCATCTTTGCCTTCAAGCTCTCTTGGAAAGTCGCCTCTGCGACGGCGGCTGCGCGATCAGACGCGGAACCTGCACCACCTCCACCACCAGCTACCCCATCGGCACCACCGAACATCGAGGCGTTGTTGTATGCGTTTGAACCGTACGAATTACTACCGGATATACCAGCCATAATAAGACTCCGAGTTTGATGTTTTGAACGTTGATTCACTTGTCGTGAGTCAAGCTTCGTGGATGTCTGGAACTTTTTGTAACTTGAACCAGGCTGTGAGTAGGTGGTTCATGGGGCTAAACCGTTCCAAACAGGTTTGTGGCTATTTGTTTCTATATATGTGGTTTTTGAGTTGGAAGGATGGAGTTTTACTGAGTATTTAATAGTTCCCTTTGTCCTCAGGACAGTGGGATGTCCAATTTCTTCATCCTGTAGTACAGCGTGCGTTTTGCCATACCCAATTCAATCGCCACGGTATCCACGCAATACAGGTGGCGGTGCAGCGACTCTTCAATCAAGGCTTTTTCAATGTGCTGCAGGCGTGTCTTAAGGTTCACCTGGGCATCCTGCAGCTCGCTCACTGAGGTTGAAAACGGTGGCAGGCCCAGCACGAACCTTTTGGCCGTGGAGCGTAACTCCCGAACATTACCCTGCCAGGTATGGCACAGCAGTTGTTGCAGCAGCCCGTCGGAGGGCGGCGGGGCAGTGCGTTTGAACCGGTGGGCTTCCTGCTGAATCATCTCCAGGAACAACGGGATGATGTGCTCTCGCCGATCACGCAAGGCTGGAAGCTGGATGTTGACGACATTCAGACGGAAGTACAGGTCGCGCCTGAAGGTTCCGAGTTCGACCATCTGGTGGAGCGATTGTTGGGCAGACGCGATCACACGCATGTCCACCGGGATGAAGCGGGTTGAGCCCAGGCGCTCTACCCCCCGCGACTCCAGCGCGCGCAGCAGTTTGGCTTGCAGGTTCAACGGCATGCTATCGATCTCATCGAGGTACAGGGTGCCGAGATGGGCTGCCTCGATAAAACCGGCACGGGACTGGATGGCGCCGGTATAGGCACCGCTGTTGACGCCGAACAATTGGCTTTCGGCGAGGCTATCAGGAATAGCCGCACAATTGACCGCGACAAAATTGCCCCGCCGGGTCGATAGGCGGTGAACCCGCTGCGCCAGGGTATCTTTGCCAGTGCCGGTTTCTCCCAGCAACAGTATGTCTATATTGAGGGGGGCCGTGCTGCTCAGTGTGTTTTCAATATCCGTGTCTTCGAAGAGTGAAGTATCTTTTTCATTTTCTCCAAGGGTGGAGACCGACATCGAAGAGTTCTCCATTATCGCTCGACTTCAGTGTTGAGAGGACAGTCTATGCTCGTCAATCAGGAATGAGGGTATAGAACTTATACTGGGATATTGACGTAAGTGTGGGCCGGAATAATGTAGGAAAACCCCGGCATTATTGAGGTTAAATTGTGCAGCTGCCTGGCTGCATTAAAGGCGGGGGAGTAAGTAGGGGAAGTCTGATAGTGAAGTGTGAACGATGCTTGTCCTATGTTAGGAAGTTTTACCTACAAAAAAGCCGATGCAGTGCATCGGCTTTTTTATTTGTCGTAGACTTCGCAGGTAGCGTTTACACGTTAAAGCGGAAGTGCATCACATCGCCATCTTTAACAATGTATTCCTTACCTTCCAAACGCCATTTACCCGCTTCCTTGGCACCGGCCTCACCCTTGAACTGGATAAAGTCGTTGTAGGCGATCACTTCCGCGCGGATAAAGCCTTTTTCAAAGTCGGTGTGGATCACACCGGCAGCCTGTGGCGCAGTGGCGCCGACTTTTACGGTCCAGGCGCGGACTTCTTCGACACCGGCGGTGAAGTAGGTCTGCAGGTTGAGCATTTCGTAGCCGGCGCGGATCACACGGTTCAGGCCAGGCTCTTCCAGGCCCAGGGCCTCAAGGAACATGTCTTTTTCTTCGCCGTCATCCAGCTCGGCGATTTCCGCTTCAATCTTGTTGCACACCGGCACCACGATGGCGCCTTCTTCGTCGGCGATGGCCTTGACCACGTCGAGCAGAGGGTTGTTCTCGAAGCCGTCTTCAGCGACGTTGGCGATGTACATCACTGGCTTGGTGGTCAGCAGGTGGAAACCCTTGACCACGGCCTTCTCGTCAGCGCCCATGGTCTTCATCAGGCTGCGTGCCGGCTTGCCCAGGGTGAAGTGCGCGATCAACTGTTCCAGCAGGCCTTTCTGGACCACTGCGTCCTTGTCGCCGCCTTTGGCGTTGCGTGCGACTTTCTGCAGTTGCTTCTCGCAGCTGTCGAGGTCGGCGAAGATCAGTTCCAAGTCGATGATCTCGATGTCGCGTTTCGGGTCGACGCTGTTGGAGACGTGAATCACGTTCTCGTCTTCAAAGCAGCGGACCACGTGGGCGATGGCATCGGTTTCACGGATGTTGGCCAGGAACTTGTTGCCCAGGCCTTCACCTTTCGACGCGCCGGCTACCAGGCCTGCGATGTCGACGAACTCCATGGTGGTCGGCAGGATGCGCTTGGGATTGACGATGGCCGCCAGTGCTTCCAGGCGCGGATCGGGCATCGGCACGATGCCGCTGTTGGGTTCGATGGTGCAGAAGGGGAAGTTCTCCGCCGCAATACCGGACTTGGTCAAAGCGTTGAACAAGGTGGATTTGCCGACGTTGGGCAGGCCGACGATGCCGCAATTGAATCCCATGGTGTTTCCCCTCGGAAAAAAGTCAGGCCTTCTGGCTGTGCAGGTTTTTCATCGCGCGGTTCCATTCACCGGCGAAGATATCCGGCAGCACGCCGAGGGCAAAGTCGATGCTGGCATCGAGTTTTTCCTGTTCGGCGCGTGGCGCACGACCCAGGACGAAATTTGAAACCATACTGGCGACGCCTGGGTGGCCAATGCCGAGCCGCAGGCGGTAAAAATTATTCTGATTGCCCAACTGCGCGATGATGTCGCGCAGGCCATTGTGCCCGCCGTGCCCGCCGCCGAGCTTGAGCTTGGCAACGCCGGGTGGCAGGTCCAGTTCGTCATGGGCCACCAGGATTTCTTCGGGTTTGATCCTGAAGAAGCCCGCAAGCGCCGCTACAGCCTGGCCGCTGCGGTTCATGTAGGTGGTGGGAATCAACAGACGAACATCCTGACCCTGATGCGAGAAGCGTCCGGTCAGGCCAAAATATTTGCGATCGGCCACCAGGTTTACACCTTGGGCGTGGGCGATGCGCTCAACAAAAAGGGCCCCTGCGTTATGCCGGGTCTGTTCGTATTCGGCGCCTGGATTTCCCAGGCCAACGATCAGTTTAATGGCAGTCACGACAGGGGCCCTTCCTTTGGAGTTGTGGATAACATCGCTACACCCGCGTGCGGCGAAAGTGGACGACAAGAGATCATTTACTCAAGAGTAAACGCCGCGTTATCGCCCGCTTTCTCGCTACGTTTCGGTCCGCGATGTTTCCTCAAGCTCCGGCAATACAGAGTGAATTACTCTGCAGCGCCTTCTTCAGCTTCTGGAGCAACGCGTGGAGCGTGTACGTTTGCAACAGCTTTGTCATCACCGTGAGCCAGTGCGACAAACTCAACGCCTTTAGGAGCCTTGAGGTCGGACAGGTGGATGATTGCGCCGATTTCCAGAGCCGACAGGTCGACTTCGATGAACTCAGGCAGATCTTTCGGCAGGCAAGTCACTTCGATTTCGTTCAGGACGTGAGAGATCTCGCCGCCTTTCTTGACCGGAGCTTCTTCACCAACAAAGTGCACAGGCACGATAGCGGTCAGTTTCTGGCCGGCTACGACGCGTACGAAGTCAGCGTGCAGAACGTGACCCTTGGATGGGTGACGTTGCAGGGCTTTGATGATGACGTTTTGCTTTTTGCCGCCAACGTTCAGTTCGATAACGTGGCTGTAGGCCGCATCGTTTTCGAGCAGTTTGGCAACTTCTTTAGCCAGCATGCTGATGGATTCAGGGGCTTTGTCGCCACCGTAAACTACAGCTGGAACCAGGCTTGCGAGACGACGCAGGCGGCGGCTCGCACCTTTCCCCAGGTCGGAACGCACTTCAGCATTCAGAGTAAAATCGTTCATGTTGTATCTCCAAAATAACCACATTCGCCCCAGCGTTTGCGACCAGCGCTAAAGGCGATATGGGCAAAAAAGCCCCGCCCCAACAGTATGCTGGGGCGGGGCGCTTTTCGTCAGTGAGGTGTTCCGAAGGTTTGACCCTTAGCGGAACATCGCGCTGATCGATTCTTCGTTGCTGATGCGGCGAACCGCTTCGGCAACTACCGGTGCAATATCCAGTTGACGGATACGCGCACAGGCTTGAGCGGCGGCGGACAACGGGATGGTGTTGGTCACCACCAATTCGTCCAGCACAGAGTTCTCGATGTTCTCGATCGCTCGGCCCGACAGCACAGGGTGTGTGCAGTAGGCGAAGACTTTAGCTGCACCGTGCTCTTTCAAGGCTTTGGCCGCGTGGCACAGGGTGCCGGCGGTGTCGACCATGTCATCAACCAGAATACAGGTACGCCCTTCGACATCACCGATGATATGCATCACTTCAGAGTGATTGGCTTTCTCACGGCGCTTGTCGATGATCCCGAGGTCCACGCCCAGGGATTTGGCAACAGCTCGTGCACGCACGACGCCACCAATGTCCGGGGACACGATCATCAGGTTTTCAAAGCGCTGGTCTTCGATGTCATCCACCAAGACGGGGGAGCCGTAGATGTTATCTACCGGAATATCGAAGAACCCCTGGATTTGGTCAGCGTGCAGGTCAACCGTGAGCACACGGTCGATACCTACCACGGTCAGCATGTCAGCAACGACTTTCGCGCTGATAGCCACACGTGCGGAACGCGGACGGCGATCCTGGCGGGCATAACCAAAGTAAGGGATTACAGCTGTGATTCGAGTCGCTGAGGAGCGGCGGAAGGCATCAGCCATCACGACGAGTTCCATCAGGTTATCGTTGGTCGGAGCGCAGGTCGGCTGGATAATGAAGACGTCTTTACCGCGGACGTTTTCATTGATCTCGGCTGTAATTTCGCCGTCGGAGAATTTACCGACAGAGATGTCACCGAGAGGGATATGCAGCTGACGTACGACACGTCGAGCCAGATCGGGGTTGGCGTTCCCCGTAAAGACCATCATCTTGGACACGCGCAGTACCTAGAGGCTGAGGGTAACCTGGATGAGTATTATAAAATGGCAGGGGCGGCTGGATTCGAACCAACGCATGGCAGGATCAAAACCTGCTGCCTTACCGCTTGGCGACGCCCCTGTATCTGTTGCAACGAGTACCCAGTACTCGATTCCTTTTAGAGCAGACTTTGCAGCTTGCGATGCAACATCGAAACGTTGCTTCCTTTTGCTACAAACCCTGTAAGGGTCTCTGTAAGAAGGGCCGAGACTTTATCAGCTTCAGCTTTGCTTGGGAAGCCCCCAAACACACAACTTCCAGTTCCGGTTAATTTTGCTTCGGTAAATTTACCTAACAAATTCAAAGCGTTACGTACCTCTGGATAACGCCTTGCTACAACCGGTAAGCAGTCATTTCGACTGTTTCCCTTGGGAACGGGGCGCACTTTAATGGGAGGAGAGTTACGTGTCAACAGCGGATCTGAAAAAATTTCTGCTGTACTTACAGATACTTGCGGGACAAGCACGACATACCACGGCTCTTCGGGGTATTCCGGGGTGAGTTTTTCCCCCACGCCCTCAGCAAAAGCGGCGTGTCCACGCACGAAAACCGGGACGTCGGCGCCCAGCGTGAGGCCCAGCGCAGCCAGGCGATCATGGTCCCAGCCCAGTTGCCACAAATGGTTCAGACCCAGCAGTGTGGTCGCTGCATTCGAGCTGCCACCACCGATTCCGCCACCCATGGGCAGAATTTTATCGATCCATATATCGATGCCCTGGGAACAGCCGGACTGCTCCTGGAGTTTTTTCGCGGCCCTCACGATCAGGTTGCTGTCGTGGGGCACGCCTTCGAATTCAGTGTGCAGCTGGATCACGCCATCGTCGCGCAGGGCGAAGGTGAGCTCATCGCCGTAGTCGAGAAATTGAAACAGTGTCTGCAGCTCGTGGTAGCCGTCTTCACGGCGACCGAGAATGTGCAGCATCAGATTGAGTTTGGCAGGAGAGGGCAGGGTCAGTTTTTGTACGGCCACGTTATTGCCCCAGCTTGCGCGGTTGCCAGTCCTTGATCACCAGCGTGACGTCAAGGTCGGTGCCATGCAGCTTGATGCGCTCTGGCAGCCAATAACCGCCCTGTTCCACGTAGCTGAGGTACTCGACCTGCCAGCCATCCTGTTCCAGGGTGGCCAGGCGGCTGTCACCGTTGAGGCTCAGGCGGCTCTTGCTGTCCGGCGCGGGCAAGCCGCGGACCCACCACACCAGGTGCGAGACAGGCAGTTTCCAGCCAATCTGCTCTTCCAGCAGCGCTTCGGGCGAGGTGGCCTCGTAGCGACCCTGGTTGGCGACTTCGAGGCTGACTTGTCCCGGGCGGCCGGTCAGGCGCGCGGCGCCGCGCCCCAGGGGGCCGGACAAGCGAATGTCGTAGTAATCCTGGCGTTGCAGCCAGAACAAGGTGCCGCTGCCGGAATCTTTCGGTGCGCGCACCCCGACTTTGCCTTCGATCTGCCAGCCGTCGATACTGCCGAGCTGATCCTTGTGCTGCTTCCATTGCGCCGGGTTGCCCTGGCCCTCAACGGATTCGCGGGCACCGAAGCCCGCGCAACCGGCGAGCAGGGCGATGAAGCTGAAAACGATAACGTGGCGCAAGAACATAAGCTTAAAGGGTCTCGGATCCGGTCAGGCGCTTGATGGTGCCGCGCAGGATGGGGCTTTCGGGTTGTTCCTTGAGGAATTTTTCCCAGATCTGGCGGGCTTCGCGCTGCTTGCCATTGGCCCACAGCACCTCGCCCAGGTGTGCAGCGACTTCCTGGTCGGGGAAGCGCTCCAGGGCCTGGCGCAGCAAGCGTTCGGCTTCGTCGAGGTTACCCAGGCGATAGTTCACCCAGCCCAGGCTGTCGAGTACGGCCGGGTCTTCCGGGTTGAGCTTGTGCGCCTGTTCGATCAACGCCTTGGCTTCGTCGTAGCGCGTGGTGCGGTCGGACAAGGTGTAGCCCAGGGCATTCAGGGCCATGGCGTTGTCCGGGTCGCGCTTGATGATCAGGCGCAGGTCTTTTTCCATCTGCGCCAGGTCATTGCGTTTTTCCGCCTGCATGGCGCGGGTATACAGCAGGTTCAAATCGTCGGGGAATTGCAGCAAGGCCTGTTGCAGCACCTTCCAGGCGCGATCGCCCTGATTATTGGCTGACAAGGTCTCGGCCTGGATCAGGTAAAGCTGGATCCCGTAGTCCGGTTCGGCATCCCGTGCAGCGGCCAGGCGTTTTTCTGCCTCATCGGTACGCCCGTTGCTCATCAGGATGTCGGCCTGGCGCAGTTGGGCCGGCAGGTAGTCGTTGCCTGGGCCGACCTGTGCGTATTCGAGCAGGGCGGCCTGCGGGTCGCTGCGCTCTTCAGCGATGCGGCCCAGGTTCAGGTGCGCCGAGTCGACATGACTTTCGCGCTCGATCAGCTCTTCCAGGTAACCCTTGGCCTCGTCCCAGGCCTTGGCTTCCAGGCACACCAGCGCCAGGGAGTAACGCAGTTCATCGTCATCCGGGTATTGCTGGAGCAGGTTGGCGAACTGCACTTTGGCGTCCTCCATGCGGTCCTGCTCCACCAGGGTGCGTGCGTAAGTCAGGCGCAGGCGCTTGTCGTCCGGGTATTTCTTGATGCTTTTTTCCAGCAGTGGAATCGCTTCCTTGCCGCGGTTGAGGTTCTGAAGCAGGCGCGCGCGCAGCAGAATCGGCGCGATCTCGCCGTCTTCCGGCGGGTTCTGTTCCAGCAGCTTCAGTGCGGCTTCGGCTTCATCATCCTGTTGCAGCAGCAGGGCCTTGCCGAATATCAGTTGGCTGTTCTTCGGGTGTTTTTGCAGCAGGCGGTCGAAACTCTTCATCAGGCCATTGCGGGTGTCCTGGTCGGTGTCGGCAGCCGAAAGCGCAAGGAAGTCGAAATGGGTGTCGCCCTTGCCTTGCAGGACTTTCTCCATATAGACCATGGAGTCGTCATAGCGCCCGGCCCGCGCCAATTGAATGGCGGCTGCCCGCTGGGCTTCCAGATCGTCCGGCGCGTTCTTTGCCCAGATCAGCGAAGTATCCAGCGCGGCCTGATCGGCCCCGAGGTACTCGGCAATGCGGAACGCCCGCTCGGAAATTCCCGGATCCTGGGTGTTGATGGCCTGGGTCACGTAGTTATCCAGCGCAATATCGAAGCGATTGCGCTGGCCGGCCAGTTCCGCACTGAGCAGGCTGAACACCGTTTCTTCACTGAACGAGGAATAAACCTTGGGCTTTTCAGGGGCGGGTGTGCTGTCTTCCACCGGCGGTGTACCGTCCGGCGACACGGGTGCCATGGCCTGGCAGCCGCTGAGGAAGACAAAAGCAAGGAGCAACGCGGAAGATCTATTCATATAGGAAGAGGACGACTAACCTGCGGTCGGATCATCATGACACAAGCCTTCGGCCAAACATAACCGAGTCTCAATTGATGCGTTTATAGGCACAAGGCATTAGGACAATAGACGACGGTGGTTGTTCTGAATCTTTCGAAGTAGGACAATTGTCGGCTTCCCGACATCATCAGCGATATTGAATGGCCTTCCTCGCACTCGGTATTAACCACAAGACTGCTTCCGTAGACGTGCGCGAGCGCGTGGCGTTTACGCCAGAGCAGTTGGTTGAGGCCTTGCAGCAGCTCTGCCGTCTCACCGACAGCCGCGAAGCTGCGATCCTTTCGACCTGCAATCGCAGTGAGCTTTATATAGAGCAGGAACATCTCTCGGCGGATGTGGTACTGCGCTGGCTGGCCGATTATCACCATTTGAGCCTCGACGACCTGCGCGCGAGCGCCTATGTGCACGAAGACGATGCGGCAGTTCGTCACATGATGCGCGTGGCATCCGGTCTCGATTCGCTGGTGTTGGGCGAGCCGCAGATCCTGGGCCAGATGAAATCCGCCTATGCCGTGGCGCGCGAGGCCGGCACCGTCGGTCCGCTGCTGGGCCGTCTGTTCCAGGCCACCTTCAATTCCGCCAAGCAGGTGCGCACCGACACCGCCATCGGTGAAAACCCGGTGTCCGTGGCGTTTGCCGCCGTCAGCCTGGCCAAGCAGATTTTCAGCGACCTTCAGCGTAGCCAGGCGCTGTTGATCGGCGCCGGCGAGACCATCACCCTGGTTGCCCGCCACCTGCATGACCTGGGCGTAAAGCGCATCGTGGTCGCCAACCGTACCCTGGAGCGCGCCAGCATCCTCGCCGAACAGTTCGGCGCCCATGCGGTGCTGCTGTCGGACATCCCCGCCGAACTGGTGCGCAGCGATATCGTCATTAGCTCCACCGCCAGCCAACTGCCGATCCTCGGCAAGGGCGCGGTGGAAAGCGCGCTGAAACTGCGCAAGCACAAGCCGATCTTCATGGTCGACATTGCCGTTCCCCGGGATATCGAGCCCGAAGTCGGCGAGTTGGACGACGTTTACCTCTACAGCGTCGACGATCTCCATGAAGTGGTCGCCGAAAACCTCAAGAGTCGCCAGGGCGCTGCCCAGGCGGCTGAAGAGATGGTCAGCGTCGGCGCCGAAGAGTTCATGGTGCGCCTGCGTGAGCTGGCGGCGGTGGATGTGCTCAAGGCGTATCGTCAGCAGGGCGAACGCCTGCGTGATGAAGAGTTGATCAAGGCCCAGCGCCTGCTCGCCAACGGCAGCAGCGCCGAGGAGGTGCTGATGCAACTGGCCCGCGGCCTGACCAACAAGTTGCTGCATGCGCCCAGCGTACAATTGAAAAAACTGACTGCCGAAGGCCGCCTCGATGCGCTGGCCATGGCCCAGGAACTCTTTGCCCTCGGTGAGGGCGCGCCCAGCTCTTCGGATAAAAAATCGCAATGAAAGCGTCACTGCTCAATAAACTGGACGTGCTCCAGGACCGTTTCGAAGAACTGACCGCCTTGCTCGGCGACGGCGAAGTCATTTCCGATCAAACCAAGTTCCGCGCCTATTCCAAGGAATACGCCGAAGTTGAGCCTATTGTGGCCACGTACAAAAATCTCACCAAAGTGCAGGCCGACCTCGAAGGCGCCCAGGCGCTGCTCAAGGACAGCGACCCGGACATGCGTGAAATGGCCGTGGAAGAAGTCCGCGACGCCAAGGAAAAGTTGGCCGAGCTGGAAGGTGACCTGCAGCGCATGCTGCTGCCCAAGGACCCCAACGACGGGCGCAATGTGTTCCTTGAAATCCGTGCCGGCACCGGCGGTGATGAAGCGGCGATTTTCTCCGGCGACCTGTTCCGCATGTATTCACGTTATGCCGAGCGTCGCGGTTGGCGGGTCGAGATCCTGTCCGAGAACGAAGGTGAGCATGGCGGCTATAAAGAAGTCATCGCGCGGGTCGAAGGCGACAACGTCTATGGCAAGCTGAAGTTCGAGTCCGGTGCCCACCGTGTGCAGCGGGTTCCCGCGACGGAATCCCAAGGTCGCATCCACACCTCGGCCTGCACGGTGGCCGTGTTGCCCGAGCCGGACGAGCAGGAAGCCATCGAGATCAACCCGGCCGACCTGCGGGTCGACACCTACCGCTCGTCGGGCGCCGGTGGCCAGCACGTCAACAAGACGGACTCGGCGATTCGTATCACTCACTTGCCGTCGGGCATCGTGGTGGAGTGCCAGGAAGAACGTTCCCAGCACAAGAACCGTGCACGGGCCATGTCGTGGCTCTCGGCCAAGCTCAATGACCAGCAGACCAGCGCCGCCGCCAACGCGATTGCCAGCGAGCGCAAATTGCTGGTGGGCTCGGGCGACCGCTCCGAGCGCATCCGTACCTACAACTTTGCCCAGGGCCGGGTCACCGACCACCGGGTCAACCTCACCCTTTACTCCCTGGACGAGATTCTCGCTGGTGGCGTGGATGCGGTGATCGAGCCATTGCTCGCCGAATACCAGGCCGATCAGCTGGCGGCGATAGGTGAATAAATGACCATTATCGCCAGCCTGCTGCGCGCCGCCGACCTGCCCGACTCGCCCACGGCGCGCCTGGATGCCGAGTTATTGCTGGCAGCGGCCTTGGGCAAGTCCCGTAGCTACCTGCACACCTGGCCGGAAAAAATCGTCAGCAGCGAACACGCCCTGGTGTTTGCCGGCTACCTGCAACGCCGCCGCGCCGGCGAGCCGGTGGCCTATATCCTCGGTCAGCAAGGTTTCTGGAAGCTGGACCTGGAGGTCGCGCCCCACACGCTGATCCCGCGTCCGGACACCGAGCTGCTGGTGGAAGCGGCCCTGGAATTGTTACCGGCCACACCGGTCAAGGTCCTCGATCTCGGTACTGGCAGCGGCGCCATCGCCCTGGCCCTGGCCAGCGAGCGTCCGGCCTGGCACGTCACGGCCGTCGACCGCGTGCTGGAAGCCGTGGCGCTGGCCGAACGCAATCGCCAGCGCCTGTACCTCCATAACGCCACGGTGCTCAACAGCCATTGGTTCAGCGCCCTGGCAGGCCACGCCTACGACCTGATCATCAGCAACCCGCCCTACATCGCCGCCAACGATCCGCACCTGGTGGCGGGCGATGTGCGTTTCGAGCCGGCCAGCGCCCTGGTGGCGGGCCATGATGGCCTGGACGACCTGCGGTTGATCATCGCTCAGGCCCCGGCCCACCTGAACGTCGCGGGTTGGCTGCTGCTGGAGCACGGTTACGACCAGGCTGGCGCGGTGCGCGACCTGTTGCTGAGCCAAGGCTTCGAGCAGGTGCACAGCCGCATCGACCTTGGCGGTCACGAACGCATCTCCCTGGGACGCTGGCCGTGCTGACCGATCATGAGCTGTTGCGCTACAGCCGACAGATTCTGTTGCAGCATGTCGACATCGACGGCCAATTGCGCCTGAAAAACGGCCGTGCGTTGATCGTCGGCCTCGGTGGCCTGGGTGCCCCGGTGGCGATGTACCTGGCTGCCGCGGGTGTCGGTGAATTGCACCTGGCGGATTTCGACACCGTCGACCTCACCAACCTGCAACGCCAGATCATCCATGACACCGACAGCGTCGGGCAGGCCAAGGTCAATTCGGCCATGCGCCGCCTGAGCGCCCTCAACCCCGAAATCACATTGATCGCCCACCCCATCGCGCTGGATGCCGATACCTTGGCGGCGGCGGTGGCGGGTGTGGACGTAGTGCTCGATTGCAGCGACAACTTCTCCACCCGCGAGGCCGTCAATGCCGCCTGCGTGGCGGCGTCCAGGCCATTGATCAGCGGCGCGGCGATTCGGCTTGAAGGGCAACTGTCGGTGTTCGATCCACGTCGTGCCGAAAGCCCGTGCTATCACTGTTTATACGGGCACGGCAGCGACACTGAACTGACCTGCAGCGAAGCGGGTGTGGTCGGCCCACTGGTGGGCCTGGTCGGTAGCCTGCAAGCCCTGGAGGCCCTGAAACTGCTGGCGGGTTTCGGCGAGCCGTTGGTGGGACGCTTGCTGCTGATCGATGCGTTGACCACACGTTTTCGCGAATTGCGGGTCAAGCGTGATCCCGCTTGCAGTGTCTGCGGGACGCAACATGGGTAAGGACGCGCCAATCGGTGTGTTCGATTCCGGTGTCGGCGGCTTGTCGGTGCTGGACGAGATTCAGCAATTGCTGCCCCATGAGTCCCTGTTGTACGTGGCCGATTGCGGACATATCCCCTACGGCGAGAAAACCCCCGCGTTCATTCTTGAGCGCTCCCGGTCTGTCGCCGGGTTTTTCCGCGAGCAGGGCGCCAAGGCTTTTGTGATTGCCTGCAACACCGCAACCGTGGCGGCCGTCGCGGATTTGCGCCAGGACTACCCCGATTGGCCCCTGGTGGGCATGGAGCCCGCGGTCAAACCCGCCGCGGCGGCCACGCGCAGTGGCGTGGTCGGGGTGCTCGCCACTACCGGCACCCTGCAAAGCGCCAAGTTCGCCGCGTTGCTCGATCGGTTTGCCACCGATGTGCGGGTGATCACCCAGCCGTGTCCGGGCCTGGTGGAGCTGATTGAAACCGGTGATCTGGACAGCCCGGCCCTGCGTCAGTTGTTGCAGGGCTATATCGACCCGCTGCTCAGCGCCGGCTGCGACACCATCATCCTCGGCTGTACCCACTATCCCTTCCTCAAGCCGCTTCTGGCGCAGATGCTGCCTGCCAGCATCATCCTCATCGACACCGGCGCTGCCGTCGCACGTCAGCTCAAGCGTTTGCTGGGCGAACGCGACCTGCTGGCCCTCGGCGATCCTGAGCCTGCACAGTTCTGGACCAGTGGCGATGTGTATCACCTAAGAAATATCCTACCGACACTATGGAAACATTCTGCAGTTGTGCGAAGCTTCGGGTCGTGAAAATTTCGTGAAATGTCGCTGAACTTCTGAGTGTGCGTCGGCTTCTATAGCGAGATGGCCTGTAAAAAATCATACAACTTTGTTTTCAAAGGACTGTTTCTTATGAAGCGCTTGTTCTGTTTGGCCGCGATTGCGGCCGTAGTGGTGGGACACTCTGTTTCGGCCCAGGCCGCAGGCCTGGAGTTTGGGGTGGGCAGCACCAGCGATTCGACGTTGACCTATCGACTGGGCCTGACCTCGGATTGGGACAAAAGCTGGATGCAGAGCGACGTCGGTCGTCTGACCGGCTATTGGAGCGGCGCCTATACCTATTGGGAGGGGGATGACCGTGCAGGTGCCAGCAGCCTGTCGTTCTCGCCGGTATTTGTGTATGAATTCGCCGGCCAGTCGGTCAAGCCTTACATAGAAGCCGGGATTGGCGTGGCAGTGTTTTCCCGTACCAAGCTGGAAGACAACAACATCGGCCAGGCTTTCCAGTTCGAAGACCGCCTGGGCTTTGGCCTGCGCTTCACCGGTGGGCATGAAGTCGGCATTCGCGCCACGCACTACTCCAATGCCGGGATCAGCAGCAATAACGATGGTGTAGAAAGCTACTCGCTGCACTACACCATGCCGCTGTAATTCCCAGGAACGCTGCAAGACAGTGTGGGCGGGGGCAAGCCCTCCCACACTTTTTGATCGTCATCAGTCTTCAGATCAGCGGTAGGCCGTGGCGATGCCTTCGCGTTCGGTCAGGCACTCCGGTGCGCCCATCTCGAACTCCCGGCAGATCAGCGGCCGACGTTCGTAAATCGTGCACATCATCGTGTCCCGATCCAGCGCCGCGCACCAGCCGTCATCCAGGCGCAGCATCACCTCACCGCCCCAATCGTCAGTGTCGATATAGCGCTCCGGCACGCCGGTGTCGGTGATCAGCATCACTTCCAGCTGGCAGCAGCAGGCCGCGCAGGTCGAGCAGGTGACGGCGGGTTCGGTGATTTGAATGTGGGGGATGTTGGTCATAGAGCAGCAGCTTCAAGCTTTAAGCGCCAAGCTGCAAGTAGAAGCCGACCGGCTTCAACTTTTGCGCATTGCGGCAACTGTCAACAGGGTGAAAACCATGGCCCAGAGCACAGCAAGCCCAACCAGGGTGGGCGCCGCGCCGAATCCGAACTGCACCCCCGCCAAGTGGCTGCCGGCGTAATACGACATTGGTCCGCCCAGCGCACCCATTAACGTCGCACGCCACCAGGGCCGTGCACTCCAGGCCAGGCAATGGCGCAGGGTGGTTGCCAGCAGGGCCCACAACAACATCAGCCAGAACGGAATCAACGGTCCCGGCTCGTTGAACTTGAACACGCCCAAAGCGCGCAACACCGTGTCCAATAGCGTGCCGGCCAGCGTCACGCTTATGATCAGCGTCGCGTCCCCAGCCCCTTTACTTATCCACAACAGATGGATAACCAGCACCGCCAGCCCCACCAGCAACCAAGGGCTATCGCCACCGAGTACGCAGGCAAACCACCCGCACTGGAACAGCACGGCATTGGCCAGTGGTTTAAGCACTGAAGCGCCCGAGCAACGGAGGGTTGATGGCCGACGGTTTGGCCAATAGCAATTGCGCGGTGCCAATGGTGCGCTCCATAAAGCCGCCCTCGCAGTAGCACAGGTAGAACTCCCACAACCGCAGGAAATATTCGTCGTAGCCCAGCTCCGTCAGGCGGCCGTGGGCGTGGCGAAAGTTCTCGTGCCACAGGCGCAGGGTTCGCGCGTAGTGCAGGCCGAAGTCCTCCATGTGCAGCAGGTTCATATCGGTGTCGCGGCTGACGATGTGCAGCATGTTCTGCACACTGGGCAGGGCACCGCCGGGGAAGATATAGCGCTGGATAAAGTCGACGCTGTTTTTCGCCTGCTCGAAGCGTTGCTCACGGATGGTGATGGCTTGCAGCAACATCAGGCCGTCACGCTTGAGCAGGTGCGCGCACTGCTTGAAGTAGGTCGGCAGGAAGCGATGGCCCACCGCTTCGATCATCTCGATGGACACCAATTTGTCGTACTCGCCGGTCAGGTCGCGGTAGTCCTGCAGCAATAACGTGACCTGGTCTTGCAAGCCCAGGGCTGCGATGCGTTTTTCGGTGTAGGCGAACTGCTCTTTGGACAAGGTCGTGGTGGTGACCTTGCAGCCGTACTGCTGCGCCGCATACAGCGCCATGCTGCCCCAGCCGGTGCCGATTTCCAGCAGATGATCGGTGGGTTTGAGTGCGAGCTTCTGGCAGATGCGTTGCAGTTTGTTCAGTTGCGCCTGTTCCAGGCTGTCGTCGGGCGTCAGGAACTGCGCGGCCGAATACATCATGGTCGGGTCGAGGAATTCCGCGAACAGCTCATTGCCGAGGTCGTAGTGGGCGGCGATGTTTTTTTGCGAGCCCTTGCGCGTGTTGCGGTTGAGCCAGTGCAGGCCTTGCGTGAACGGCCGTGCCAATCTCGCCAGGCCACCCTCCATCGCGTCGAGCACATCCAGGTTACTCACCATCACCCGCACCACCGCCGTCAGGTCCGGGCTGGTCCAATAGCCGTGGATAAAGGCCTCGCCCGCACCGACGGAACCGTTGGCCGCCACCAGGCCCCAGACCGCCGAATCGACAATCTGGATTTCCCCCAGCAGGTGCGCTTCCCGTGCGCCGAATACCTGGCGCTCGCCGTCCTCGATCACCACCAACTGGCCATAGCGCAGTTGGCTGAGTTGGCGCAGCACGCCCTTGCGCAGCAGCGCACTGGTCATGCCGTTGACGTTCAGGCGGTGGGTCTTGACCGATAAGCTAGGGGATTTCATGGCGGCGATCCTTGGTGTACCCGACAGCTGTGCGAGAGGCGCCGTCGGCGGCCTGATGGGAAAAAATCGGTGTGCGCTTGAGCAACAGGCGCAGGGCCTGCCAATAGATGGCCAGGCAGGTCTTGGCGGTCATCCACGGATAGCGCCACAGGTAACGGTGCAGGCTGGCGCGGTTCAGCGTTTCCCTGTGCAGGCTCAAGGTGGCGTCGAAGACTTTCACCTCGCCCTGCCAATCGGCCATGTGCACGCCGAGCCTGGCGGCGGGCGGGCTGAAGCTCATGCGGTATTCCAGGTCGCGCGGCAAAAACGGCGACACGTGAAACGCCTTGGCCACGGCGAAGTGTTGGTGCTGATCCGCGCTGAGGGCCTGGGCCGGCAGCACGTAGTGATAGCGTTCGCGCCATGGGGTGTTGGTCACTTCGCACAGGATCGCGGCCAGTTGCCCATCGGCCTCGAAGCAGTAGAAGAAACTCACCGGGTTAAAAGCCAGGCCCCAACTGCGGGCCTGGGTCAGCAGGCAGATAACGCCCAGGGGTGTATGCCCCAGGGCCTTGCCGACTTCCTGGCGCACAGCATCGGTCAAGCTCATGCCGTGGCGCGTGAATTCACGCAGGTAGTCCTGCTGGCGAAAACCGAAGGGCGCCAGGCGGCTTGCGCCGGCCAGGGGCGACAGCCCGAGCACTTGGTCTTGTTCGCTTAAGTCCAGGTACAGCAGGCCGATGCGGTAGCGAAAGGCATGGGCCTTGGGTGCAAACCGCCGATGGGCGATCCAGCCGCTGTACAGGGCGCTGTTCACAGGCTTTCCCCGAAGGCTTCGGCTACGCGCAGGGCGCTGACGACGCCGTCTTCATGGAAGCCGTTGGCCCAATAGGCGCCGCAGTACCAGGTATGGCGGGTGCCGTTCAGCTCCTCCCAACGCGCTTGTGCGGCTACGGCGGCCAGGCTGTATTGCGGGTGGGCGTAGGTATAGCGCGCGAGGATCTTCAGCGGGTTGATCATCGACGTCTGGTTGAGGCTGACGCAAAAGGTGGTGGCGCTGTCGATGCCTTGCAGGATGTTCATGTCATAGGTGACAGCGGCCTGGGTCTGCACGTCGCCGCTCAGCCGGTAGTTCCAGCTGGCCCAGGCGAGTTTGCGGTCGGGCAGCAGGCGCGTGTCGGTATGCAGCACCACGTCATTGTCGGCGTAGGGCAGGGCGCCGAGGATCTCCTGCTCGGCCTGGCTCGGGTCGCCGAGCAAAGCGAGTGCCTGGTCGCTGTGGCAGGCGAACACCACCTTGTCGAAAGCTTCGGTGCCGGCGGCGCTGTGGATAATCACCCCCTCAGCGTCACGCTCGACCAAGTGCACGGGGCAGTTGAGGCGCACGTGTTCACGAAAGCTGCGGGTCAGCGGTTCGATATAACGACTGGAACCGCCCTCGATCACGCACCACTGTGGACGGTTGTTCACCGAGAGCAAGCCGTGGTTCTTGAAGAAGCGCACAAAGAACTGCAGCGGAAAGTTCAGCATGTCCGCCAGGGACATCGACCAGATCGCCGCGCCCATCGGTACGATGTAATGCCGGATAAACCGTGGCCCGTAGCCCCCGGCTTCGAGGTAGTCACCCAAGGTCATCTCGGCGCTGATGCGCTGTTCTTGCAGGTCCAGCGGGGCCTGGCGATTGAAGCGCAGGATGTCACGCAGCATGCCCCAGAAGCCTGGCGAGAGGATATTGCGGCGCTGGGCAAACAGGCTGTTGAGGTTGTTGCCGTTGTACTCGAAGCCGCTGCCCTGGTCGCACACCGAAAAGCTCATCTCGGTGGGTTTGAAGGTCACGCCGATCTGCCCCAGCAAGCGGATGAAGTTGGGGTAGGTCCAGTCGTTGAACACGATGAAGCCGGTGTCCACGGCATAGGGTTTGCCCTCGACGGTGACGTTGACCGTGTGGGTATGCCCGCCGATACGGTCGCCCGCCTCGAACAGCGTGATGTCGTGACGGCGGCTGAGCAGGTAGGCGCTAGTCAGCCCGGCGATGCCGCTGCCGATAATGGCGATCTTCACAGGTCGTCCTTTTTCGGTGGCGGGCTGCGCAACATGCGTTTGCCGATGATCAATTGCGCGCGGTTCGGCAGTTTCGACAGCGGCCACAGCGTGGCGATAAACAGTGCGGGGAAGGCGATCTCCAGCGGGCGTTTTTCCAGCTTGGCGAAGATATGCCGCGCGGCCTTGTCGGCTGGCCAGCTCAGGGGCATCGGGAAGTCATTGCGCTCGGTGAGTGGGGTGTCGACGAAGCCCGGGCTGATCACCGTGACATCAATGTTTTCGGGCGACAGGCTGATGCGCAGGGATTCGAACAGGTAGCGCAGCCCGGCCTTGGACGCGCCATACGCTTCGGCCCGTGGCATCGGCAGGTAGGTCACGGCGCTGGCGACGCCCACCAGGTGTGGTGTGCGCCCGGCGCGCAACAACGGCAGCGCCGCTTCAATGCAGTAACTGCTCGCCAGCAGATTGGTGCGCACCACGTGTTCGATAATCGAGGCATCGAATTGCCTGGCGTCGACATATTCACAGGTGCCGGCGTTGAGGATCACGCTGTCGACCGAACCCCAGGCCGCGCCGATGTGTTCACCGATCTCGCGCACGGTCTGGCTGTTGGTCAGGTCGCCGGCCACCACGAGCACCTGGCCGGGGTACCGTTGGGCGAGCGCTTCCAGCGGGCCTTTGGTGCGTGAACTGAGGGCCACGTGGGCGCCGCTGTTGAGCAGCTCCACGGCCAGCGCGGCGCCGATGCCACTGCTGGCACCGGTCAGCCAATAACGACGGGGCGGCAGTGCGTTCATCCCACTCTCCTTTTCAACCAACTGACGACCCCACCCAACACGGGAAGGTGTTCGTACAACAGGGCGCCGGCGTCGAAGTAATCGCGGTGGCGGTACACCTTGTCACGCCACATCAAATGCGAGCAGCCCTCCACGCGGATGATCTTGCCTTTGCCCAGGCGCGGGTGGCAGAAACTCATGTTCCAGCGCAGGTAACCTTCGCCTTCGGCCACCTGGTCGAAACCATGGAAGTCGAAGCGCAGCTGGCTGACGTTGCTGTACAGCTCGGCGAAATACGTGTGCAGCGCAGTCAGTCCATGGACTTCATGCAGCGGGTCGGTGAACGCGATGTCCTGGCTGTAGAGGCTGTCGAGCAGTTGCAGGTTGTGCTTGTCCAGCGAGGCAAAGGCCTGGGCGAAGCGGCGCAGGAAGTCACTCATGTTCGGCGACCTCCTGGCGTGAAGGCAGGTTGCGAAAGGCTGCCAGGGCGCGTTCGCGGGATTTTTTCAGGTCGACAATCGAGCGCGGGTAATCCGCCACGCCAAACAGGCCGCCGAGCGCCTGCGGGTTGTGCACTTCCTTCTTGTTCAACGTGGCCAGCTCCGGCAGCCAGTGCTTGATAAACACGCCTTCGCTGTCGAATTTTTCCGACTGGCTCAGCGGGCTGAAAATCCGGAAATACGGCGCCGAATCGGTGCCGGTGGATGAACTCCATTGCCAGCCGCCGTTGTTGGCGGCCAGGTCGCCGTCGATCAGGTGGCGCATGAAGAAGCGCTCGCCTTCGCGCCAGTCGATCAACAGGTTCTTGGTCAGGAACATCGCCACCACCATGCGCAGGCGGTTATGCATCCAGCCGGTTTCCAGCAACTGGCGCATGGCGGCATCGATGATCGGCAGGCCGGTGCGCGCCTGTTGCCAGGCGGCGAGGTCCTCGGGCGCATCGCGCCAGGCCAGGGCTTCGGTCTCGGGACGGAAAGCGCGGTGACGGGAGACCCGTGGGTAGCCGACCAGAATGTGCTTGTAGAACTCACGCCATAGCAGCTCGTTGATCCAGGTGATGGCGCCGATGTCGCCGCTTTCGAACTCGCCCTGGTTGGTTTGCAGGGCGGCGTGCAGGCATTGGCGCGGCGAAACCACGCCGGCGGCCAGGTAGGCGGAGAGCTGGCTGGTGCCGGGCTTGGCCGGAAAATCCCGTTCGTCTTTGTAGTAGCTGATCTGCTGGTCGGCAAAGGCGTCGAGGCGGCGACGGGCTTCGTCTTCGCCGGCGGGCCAGAGGGCGCGCAAGGTGTCGCTGGGCGGTTCGAAGCCGTCGACCTGTTCGGGAATCGGATCGCTCTTGAACGTGAGCACGGCTTGGGCCTTGGGCGTTGCGACCCGACGCGGCAGGGCGCTGTGCAGGCGCGCGTAGCAGACCTTGCGGAACTGGCTGAACACCTGGAAGTAGGTGCCGGTCTTGGTCAGCACGCTGCCCGGTTGGAAAAGCAGTTGGTCCAGGTAGCTGTGGAACGTCACGCCGCCGGCTTCCAGCGCCTCAGCGACAGCTGCATCGCGACGGCTTTCATGGATGCCGTATTCCTCGTTGACGTGCACCGACTCTACGGCCAGTTCCCGGCACAGTTCACTTAACACGGCGGGAACCTGATCCCAGGTAGCAGCGTGGCGGATCAGCACGGGAATGTTCAGGGTGCCCAGGGCCTGGCTCAAGTGCTGCAGGTTGCGCAGCCAGAAATCCACTTTGCAGGGGGCATCGTCATGGGCCAGCCATTGCTCGGGCGTGACCAGGTACACGGCCGCCACCGGGCCTCGCTGGCAGGCCGCGGCCAGGGCGGTGTTGTCGTGAAGGCGCAAGTCGGTGCGCAGCCAGATCAAGTGCATTTAGATAAGTCCACGCTGGATCAGGAGCTGATGGGCCGACAACGGGTCTTCGGCCACGAACAATTGCGCAATGTCTTGGGTTAATACGGCCAGCTCGGCCTGGTGGATGCAGACCGTGGGTCCGACGAGCAGTTTTGCGCAATTGACGCCAGCCAGCAGCTTGGTCAATGCCGGCAATTGCAGGGCCTTGCTCGAGTACAGGAGCACGGCGCGCGGTTGCAGGTGTTCCGCCGCAAGGGCCAACTCGCCGGTGGGCAACGGCCAGTCGAAGACTTCCACCGGGCAATCGGCGCTGCTGGCCAGCCAGGCGCTGAGCCACAGGTGCGGCTCCAGGGGCAGGTCGGAGTGGTTGACCAGCAGCAACGGCGCGCCGTGCAACTGCCGGTTGTTGTGGTAGATGCGTGCACCAAACTTGCTGCGCAGCCAGGACAGGAAAAACACCCGCTCCATCTGAGCGCCAAACTGGCCTTGCCAGCGCTGTTCCAGCTCCTGCAGCAGCGGCAGCAGCAATTGCTCGCACAGGGTGCGCGGCGGGTACAGCGCCATGGCCTGGTTAAACACATCGTCCACCCGGCGTTCGGCCAGTTCGCTGACGGCCTGCACCAGGTTCTGGCGCAAGGCTTGCCATTCGTTCTCTACGGCATCGGGAAGGGCCTGGGCGGAATCGATCAGGCCTTTTACCTGGCTGACCGGCACGCCGCGATTGAGCCAGGTGAGGATGGTGTGGATGCGTTGTACATGCTCGGCATTGAACAGCCGATGGCCCTTGGGGGTGCGCTGGGGCACGATCAGGCCATAACGGCGTTCCCAGGCGCGCAGGGTCACGGCGTTGACGCCGGTCTGGCGCGCCACTTCACGAATCGGCAGCCAGCCGTCTTCGAGGGCTTGGGCGATGTCTGCGCCGGGTTCGTCTTGCAAGATAGCGGTCATGACGCTTTTCATGGTTTAGATCGCATTACGCAGGCTGAGATTTTCCGGGTGCGGCTGCAAGTAGGCCTGCTGCGCGATGTAGCGGTCCGGGTGTTGGCGAAAGTGATGCTTGAGCAGGGTCAATGGCACCACCAGCGGCACGATGCCCTGGTGATACTGGCTGATGACTGTCTGCATTTCCTGTTTGTCGTCGGCGCTGATGGCCTGTTTGAGGTAGCCGCTGATGTGTTGCAGCACGTTGGTGTGGGTGCCGCGGGTGGCGCACTTTTTCAGGCCGGTCATCAGGTCGCTGAAATAGCAGGCGGCCACCTCGTCGAGGTTGACGTCCCTGGCCATGCTGCCGAGGCGGTGGCCCAGGCTCTTGTAATGCATCAGGCTGTGGGCCATCAGCAAATACTTGTAGCGCGCGTGAAACGCCAGCAGGCGGTGGCGGGTCAGGCCCTCGGCCAGCAGTTGCTGCCAACTGGCGTAGACGAAGACGCGGGTCAGGAAGTTTTCCCGCAGTACCGGGTCATTCAGGCGGCCATCTTCTTCCACAGGCAGGTTCGGGTGGCGCGCGCAGAACGCCTGGGCGTAGATGCCACGCCCGCCGCCCTCCACCGGCGCTCCGTTTTCACGGTAGACCTTGACGCGTTCCAGGCCGCAGGACGGCGACTTCTGCATGAAGATGTAGCCGCACAGGTCGGTGTGTTCGGCGGCCATTTTGCGGCCGTATGCGTCCAGCGGCGCGGTGACATTCAGTTCGCGGTGTACGGTGCCGACGGCCTGGGGCTGCTCGGCATCGCCCACCAGGCGAATGGTTTCACGGGGGATACCCAGGCCGATCGCCACTTCCGGGCACAGCGGCACGAAGTCGAAGTACTTGGCGAGGACCTCGCTGCATAGCTGGGATTGCTTGTGACCGCCATTGAAACGCACGTTTTCGCCCAGCAGGCAGGCGCTGATGCCAATCTTCGGCTTGATGGACGGTGTGCTGGGCATGGCCAAACCTCTGCAAGATTCCTGTACAAGATCTGAAATCTGTACAACTAAATCTCATCATAGGTTTGATGCTGTACAAGTCAAATATTTTGTACAAGTATTTGCGCGGAGGCTATTTCCAGCCGATTTGCCAAGCCTCGGCATTTTGCAGGGTTTGCCAGGCCAGGCGCTCAGCGCGCAGGGTCATCACGGCTTGCAACTCGATTTCCAGCACTGTGCCGTCCTCGTCACGAAACAGTTCGGTGACCAGGAAGTGTTTTTCCTTGTTGCGGGGCCGGGCTGCCGTCCACTTCGACAGCAGCAATTTGGCCGGGTTGATGCGGTTCATTGCAGGTGCTCGATCAATCGTCGCGCGGCTTCCTGGCCACTGAGCCATGCCCCTTCCACGCGCCCCGAGAGGCACCAGTCGCCACACACGTACAGGCCCAGGTCGGCGTCGGCCAGCACCCCGAACTCATGGGCGCCTGACGGTCGTGCGTAGAGCCAGCGGTGGGCCAGGCTGAAGGACGGTGGGGGCATGGCGCTGTGCAGCAATTCGGCGAAGGCACCGTGCAGGTGTTCGATCACCGCTTCCTTGGACAGGTCCAGGTGGGCCTTGCTCCAGGTGCTGGTGGCGTGCAGCACCCAGGTGTCGAGGGTCGTATCGCGCCCGGGCTTGCTGCGGTTGCGCGCCAGCCAGTCCAGCGGGCTGTCTTGCACGAAGCAGCCTTCCATGGGGGTATCCAGGGGCTTGTCGAAGGCCAGGGCAATGGCCCAGGACGGCTCCATCTTCACGCCGGCGGCGGCACTCGCCAATTTGGGCGCTGCCGCCAACAGGGCCGTGGCCTGGGGGGCGGGCGTGGCGATGATCACATGGCTGAACGGGCCGTGGTTTTCGCCGTCGGCATCCAGCAGGTTCCAGTGTTGCTTGCCTTGGAACACCTCGGTGATCCGGCAGCCGAACTCCACCGGCAGGTCGTCAAGCAGGGCGCGGGTGATGGCGCTCATGCGCGGCGTGCCGACCCAGCGGATCTGTTCATCGGGGGAGGGGGTGAGTTGGCCGGACTTGAAATTGTACAGCTGGGGCTTCCATTGCTCGGCCCAGCCGTTGCTTTGCCAGCGCTGCACTTCGTTGACGAAGCGTCGGTCGCGGGCGGTGAAGTATTGGGCACCCATGTCCAGTGCGCCGGCGTCGCTGCGCTTGCTGGACATGCGGCCGCCGCTGCCGCGGCTTTTATCGAAGAGTTGTACAACGTGCCCGGCGTCTTGTAACGCTCGGGCGGCGGAGAGACCGGCGATGCCGGTGCCGATGATCGCGATGGGGACAGTCATGGGAGGCCTCGTTTTACCGTTGGGTACAGGCTACGCCGACACCAATAGCTGTACAATATTATTTTTTGGTATAAGTTTTGGCGTACCTGATCGCTTGGCGTGACCTATGGTTAACCATGAGGCTTAAACAAAAGTCACGCTCGATTACAAATTGATCCCTGCTTATAAAATAGACTAGTGATCGGCGGCGAACGTTACATGAGGAGCGTCCCATGCATATTTTGCTGACCGGCGGTACCGGCCTGATCGGTCGCCAACTCTGCCAACACTGGATTGCCCAAGGTCATCGCCTGACGGTGTGGAGCCGCCATCCTGAAGACGTCGCCCGGTTATGCGGTGCAACGGTGCTCGGGGTGGCTCGTCTGGAGGAGGTGATTGGCGCGGTGGACGGGGTGGTCAACCTGGCGGGTGCGCCGATTGCTGACCGTCCCTGGACCCACAAACGCAAGGCGCTGCTCTGGAGCAGCCGCATCGGCTTGACCGAAACCCTGCTGGCCTGGCTCGAAAGCCAGGCGCAGAAACCGGCGGTGCTGGTTTCCGGTTCGGCGGTGGGCTGGTACGGCGACGGTGGCGAGCGCGAACTGACCGAGGCCAGCGGCCCGGTACAGGACGATTTCCCCAGCCAACTCTGCATCGCCTGGGAAGAAACCGCCCAACGTGCCGAAGCGATGGGCATCCGCGTGGTGCTGGTGCGCACCGGCCTGGTACTGGCGGCCGAGGGCGGCTTTTTGTCGCGCCTGTTGCTGCCGTTCAAACTCGGGCTGGGCGGGCCTATCGGCAGCGGGCGGCAGTGGATGCCGTGGGTTCATATCAAGGATCAAATCGCCCTGATTGATTTTCTTCTGCACAAGGATGACGCCAGCGGTCCTTATAATGCCTGCGCGCCGCACCCAGTGCGTAACCGCGAGTTCGCCAAGACATTGGGCCAGGCGCTGCACCGCCCGGCGTTCATGCCGATGCCGGCCTTTGCATTGAAGGTGGGTTTGGGCGAGTTATCGGGGCTGTTGCTGGGCGGGCAGAAGGCGATCCCCGAACGCTTGATGGCCGCCGGTTTCATTTTCCAGTTCACTGAGTTGCATGCGGCTTTGGATGACTTGTCCAGCCGCCTCTAAGAGATAGGATGTTGCATGACGGATCACGCGTTGTTACTGGTCAACTTGGGTTCACCGGCCTCCACTTCGGTGGCCGATGTGCGCAGCTACCTCAATCAGTTCCTGATGGACCCTTATGTCATCGACCTGCCGTGGCCGGTGCGGCGCTTGCTGGTATCGCTGATCCTGATCAAGCGCCCCGAGCAATCGGCCCATGCCTACGCCTCGATCTGGTGGGACGAGGGTTCGCCGCTGGTGGTGCTCAGCCGTCGCCTGCAGCAGCAGATGACCGCGCAGTGGACCCAGGGGCCCGTGGAGTTGGCGATGCGTTATGGCGAGCCTTCCCTGGAAACGACGCTCACGCGGTTGGCCGCCCAAGGTATTCAGAAAGTGACTCTGGCGCCTCTGTACCCGCAGTTTGCCGACAGCACCGTGACCACGGTGATTGAAGAAGCCAAGCGGGTAGTGCGCGAGAAAAAGCTCAACGTACAGTTCTCGATCCTGCAGCCATTCTACGATCAGGCGGAATACCTCGACGCGTTGGCCGCCAGCGCCCGACCTTATATAGACGCGCATTACGACCACTTGCTGCTGAGCTTCCACGGCTTGCCCGAGCGCCATCTGAAAAAGCTCGACCCGACCGGCCAGCATTGTTTCAAGGATGCGGACTGCTGCAAGAACGCCTCGCCTGAGGTGCTCGCGACCTGCTACCGCGCACAATGCTTCAGCGTTGCCCGCGACTTCGCCGCGCGCCTGGGCTTGCCTGACGACAAATGGTCAGTGGCGTTCCAGTCGCGCCTGGGCCGTGCGAAGTGGATCGAACCCTACACCGAGGCACGCCTGGAAGCGCTGGCCCGTCAAGGGGTGAAAAAGCTGCTGGTGATGTGCCCCGCGTTTGTTGCCGACTGCATCGAGACCCTGGAAGAGATCGGTGATCGTGGTCGGGAGCAATTCCGCGAGGCGGGCGGTGAGGAGTTGGTGCTGGTGCCGTGTTTGAATGACGATCCGCAGTGGGCGGCGGCGCTCAATACCTTGTGTGAAAGAGCCCCGCTTTCGCTGTAATCACGTCATCCAAATGTGAGAGGGGCTTAACCCCTCTCACGTTTTTGATTGTGTTACAGGTTGAGGGTCAGGCTGACGGTGAGGTTGCGCGGTTCGCCGGGATTGACCCAGTAATTGCTGTAGGACCGTTCGTAGTACTTTTCATCGAACAGGTTGTTGAGGTTCAGGCCCACGGTGACGTTCTGCGTGGCCTTGTAATGGGCCAGCAAATCGACGGTGTGGTAAGCGGGCAGTTCAAAGCGGCTGCCGGCTTCACCTGAGCGATCCCCCACATAGGTGAACGCCGCGCCCAGGTCTGAACCGCGCAGCGCGCCGTCCTGGAATTCATACACCCCCAACAGGCTGCCACTGTGCTTGGCTACGCCGAGGATGCGGCTGCCCGCAGGAATGGCTTTATCACCCTTGGTCACTTCGGCGTCGATGTAGGCAAAGGCGCCGATCACGCGTACCGCATCGGTCAGTTGTCCTGTCAGTTGCAGGTCGAAGCCCTGGCTGCGTGCCTTGCCCATGGCGCGGTTGGTATTGGTGGCCGGGTCCAGGGCCAGCACGTTTTCCTTTTCGATATGGAAAGCGGCGAGGGTGGCGCTGAGGCGGTCGTCGAACAGCTCGCTCTTGATCCCTACCTCATAGCCTACGCCTTCTTCGGGCTTGAAGGTCTTACCGCTGGCGTCCAGGCCGCTGTTGGGCTTGAACGAGGTGGAAGCGTTGGCGAATACGCCGACCTCTGGCGTCAGTTGATACAGCAGGCCGGCGCGCTGGGTAAGTGCGTCGTGGGTTTGCCGACTCTTGGCGTGGTTGCGGGTAAAGTCGTCGGTGCTTTGTTCGAAATGCTCGAAGCGCGCGCCGACCATACCGCGCAGGCGGTCGGTGAAGATGATCTGGTCTTGCAGGTTCAGCGCCTGGCTTTTGGTCTGTTCGAAGAAGTCGGTGCCGGAGCGCGCGCCATTGGGTTTGGGCTGGCCGTAGACCGGGTTGTAGAGGTCGATGGCGTAGGGGCTGCCGGCTATGGCGGTGACGCGCTCCTTCTTGCGGTAGTCCTCGTATTCGGTGCCGACCAGCAATTCGTGCTGCCAACTGCCAAGGTCGAACAGGCCGCGCAGTTCCAGCTGGGTGATGCTGTCGTGCCAGCCCGTGGAGCGTTCGCGGTAACGGCGGTTAAGGGTATGGCCGTCGGTGTTCAGTGCGCGGTTTTCCGAGGCGTCGCCCCACAGGCTGCCTTGTTTGTAATGGCTGGCCAGGCGCAGTTTCCAGGCGTCGTTGAGATGATGCTCGAGGGTCGCCTGGATGCGGTTGTTGTGGTTGTCGATATCGCCGTCGTTGGGTTCGCCGAGGAAGGTGGAGCGCGATACGCCTGGGGCATCGACGATGCCACGGTCGAAGGTGGAGCTGTGGCGTACGAATTCGCTCTCCACCAGCAGGGACGTGTCCGGGGCCAGCTGCCAGCTGAATGAGGGCGCGACAAATACACGCTTGCTCTCGACGTGATCGCGGAAGCTGTTGTTGTCTTCCACCGCCAGGTTGACCCGCGACAGCAGGTTGCCCTCGCTGTCAAGCGGCGTATTGACGTCGACGGCGGTGCGATAGCGGTCCCAACTGCCGGCGCTGGTTTGCAGGGTGGTGAAGGCTTCAGGCTGAGGTTTTTTGGTGACGATATTCACCGTGCCGCCGGGATCACCACGGCCATACAGGCTGGCGGCCGGGCCCTTGAGCACTTCGATGCGCTCGATATTGGCCGCGTCCGGCGTGCTCGGGTAGCCGCGGTTGGCGCTGAAACCATCCTGGTAGAACTCCGACGTGGTGAAGCCGCGCACGCTGTATTCGTAGAGCGTGAGGCCGCCAAAGTTGTTCTGCTTGGACACCCCGCCGGCAAACTCCAGGGCGCGTTCCACGTTGGTGCTGCCCAGGTCCGTAAGTACCGAGGCAGGAATCACGCTGATGGACTGGGGGATGTCGCGCAGGGCGGTGTCGGTTTTAGTCGCGCTGGCAGAGCGGGTGGCGCGGTAGCCGTTGACCGGGCCGGTGGCGGATTCATAGGCGTCGGTGGTGACGCTGATGGTCTCCAGCTCAACGCTGTTGTCTTCGGCAAAGGCGGGATCCAGCAGCAAACCCAAGGCCAGGCCAGCCAGGGGGGCAAACGTTCGAGACGGCATGATAGAGCGTTCCAATAGCGATATTGAAACAATATAACATGACTGATGAGAATGGATTCGTTTTGAAATATGAGCTTACAGGTACCCGCGAACGGGTACCTGGCGAGGTGATTTATTCCTCTTCCTTGACCGGGGCAGGGGGTGGACGCAAGCCGATCTCCGCCAGCAGCTTGATCTCTTTACCGTTGCGCATCACCTGGATCGCCACCTTGTCGGTCGGCTTGATCCGAGCCACCTGGTTCATCGACTTGCGCCCATCACCGGCCGGTTCGCCGTTGATGCTGAGGATCACATCCCCCAGCTGCAGGCCGGCTTTCTGCGCCGGGCCATCGCGGAAAATCCCGGCGACCACGATGCCAGGGCGCCCGGTCAGGCCAAACGACTCGGCCAGTTCCTTGGTCAACGGCTGTACTTCAATCCCCAGCCAGCCGCGAATTACCTGGCCGTGCTCGATGATCGACTTCATCACTTCCATCGCCAGCTTTACCGGGATCGCAAAGCCGATGCCCTGGGAACCGCCGGACTTGGAGAAAATCGCCGTGTTGATGCCGGTCAGGTTGCCATTGGCATCCACCAGTGCGCCGCCGGAGTTGCCCGGGTTGATCGCCGCGTCGGTCTGGATGAAATCTTCGTAGCTGTTAAGCCCCAGTTGGTTACGCCCGGTGGCGCTGATGATGCCCATGGTCACCGTCTGGCCCACCCCGAACGGGTTGCCGATGGCCAGTGCCACATCACCCACCCGCAGCCCATCGGAGCGGCCTAGGGTGATGGACGGCAGGTTTTTCAAATCGATCTTCAGGACCGCGAGGTCGGTTTCCGGGTCGCTGCCCACCACGCGGGCGAGGGTTTCGCGGCCGTCACGCAGGGCCACCACAATCTGGTCGGCGCCGGTGGTCACGTGGTTATTGGTGAGGATGTAGCCTTCGGGGCTCATGATCACCCCGGAACCCAGGCTGGACTCCATGCGGCGCTGCTTGGGCCCATTGTCACCGAAATAGCGGCGAAACTGCGGGTCTTCAAACAGCGGATGCGCCGGCTTGTTGATGACCTTGGTGGTGTACAGGTTGACCACGGCGGGGGCCGCAATGACTACCGCATCTGCATAAGTCACCGGGCCTTGCACTACCGCACTGGTTTGCGGTGCCTGTTGCAGGTTCACATCAAGGCTGGGTAAGCCCACCCACTGGGGATAACGCTGAATAATCAGCATCGCGATCAGCACGCCAGCCAACAATGGCCATCCAAAAAAACGCAGTGCCTTGAGCATCAAGTAAGTCCTGACAGGTTGCAGGGGGCGGGAGAGCGCCCATAATGTCGCGCATTATACGAGGCTGCGAGCGCCTCGGAACGGGATATTTAGGAGTCTTTTATGGCCGTCCCCCTTACCACCCTCGTCGAGGAAGCGGACCGCTACCTTGGCAGCGCAAAAATTGCCGATTACTGCCCCAATGGCCTGCAGGTCGAGGGGCGGCCGCAAGTGATGCGCATCGTCAGCGGCGTCACGGCGAGCCAGGCTTTGCTGGACGCGGCCGTCGAAGCCCAGGCCGATTTGATCCTGGTGCACCACGGTTATTTCTGGAAAGGCGAAAACCCCTGTATCACCGGCATGAAGCAACGCCGCCTGAAAACCCTGCTCAAACACGACATCAGCCTGCTGGCCTACCACCTGCCGCTGGACCTGCACCCCGACGTTGGCAATAACGTGCAACTCGCCCGCCAGTTGGACATCACCGTCGAAGGCCCACTGGACCCGAGCAACCCCAGGATCGTCGGCCTGGTCGGCTCGCTCGCCGAACCGCTGTCGCCCCGCGACTTCGCCCGGCGTGTGCAGGATGTGATGGGCCGCGAGCCGCTGCTGATCGAAGGCAGCCAGATGATCCGCCGCATCGGCTGGTGCACCGGCGGTGGCCAGGGTTACATCGACAACGCCATCGCCGCGGGCGTCGACCTGTTCCTGAGCGGCGAAGCTTCCGAGCAAACCTTTCACAGCGCGCGCGAAAACAACATCAGCTTTATCGCCGCCGGACACCACGCCACTGAGCGTTACGGTGTACAGGCGCTGGGCGATTACCTGGCGCGGCGCTTTGCCTTGGAGCATCTGTTCATCGATTGCCCCAACCCGATTTGACTGCCAAACCTTGGGGCATATTGATATACCGTTTCGATCTAGCTGGTGCCCTGAATAGAAGAAGGTGCTGTGCTAGCATGCCCCGCTCGAACACGGCCCGCTGGCCGTCCATAAGATCGTTTTTCCGTGAGTAACCATGGTCGACAAACTGACGCATCTGAAACAGCTGGAGGCGGAAAGCATCCACATCATCCGCGAGGTCGCCGCCGAGTTCGACAACCCGGTGATGCTCTACTCGATCGGTAAAGACTCCGCCGTGATGCTGCACCTGGCGCGCAAGGCCTTCTTCCCGGGCAAGCTGCCGTTCCCGGTGATGCACGTCGACACCCGCTGGAAATTCCAGGAGATGTACAAGTTCCGCGACAAAATGGTCGAGGAGCTGGGCCTGGACCTGATCACCCACGTCAACCCGGATGGCGTGGCGCAGGGCATCAACCCGTTCACCCACGGCAGCGCCAAGCACACCGACATCATGAAGACCGAAGGTCTCAAGCAGGCCTTGGACAAGCATGGTTTCGACGCCGCCTTCGGCGGTGCCCGTCGCGATGAAGAGAAATCCCGTGCCAAAGAGCGCGTGTACTCGTTCCGCGACAGCAAGCACCGCTGGGACCCGAAGAACCAGCGCCCGGAGCTGTGGAACGTCTACAACGGCAACGTCAACAAGGGTGAGTCGATCCGTGTGTTCCCGCTGTCCAACTGGACCGAGCTGGACATCTGGCAGTACATCTACCTGGAAGGCATCCCGATCGTGCCGCTGTACTTCGCCGCCGAACGCGATGTCATCGAGAAGAACGGCACGTTGATCATGATCGACGACGACCGCATCCTCGAACACCTGTCCGACGAAGACAAAGCCAGAATCGTCAAAAAGAAAGTACGTTTCCGTACCCTTGGCTGCTACCCGTTGACGGGCGCGGTGGAGTCCGAAGCCGAGACGCTGACGGACATCATTCAGGAAATGCTCCTGACGCGAACTTCCGAGCGCCAGGGCCGTGTCATCGACCACGATGGTGCCGGCTCGATGGAAGATAAAAAACGTCAAGGCTATTTCTAAGGGGCTGTCATGTCGCATCAATCTGATTTGATCAGCGAGGACATCCTCGCCTACCTGGGCCAGCACGAGCGCAAGGAAATGTTGCGCTTCCTGACCTGTGGCAACGTCGACGACGGCAAGAGCACCCTGATCGGGCGCCTGCTGCACGACTCCAAGATGATCTACGAAGATCACCTGGAAGCCATCACCCGTGACTCGAAAAAGTCCGGCACCACCGGTGACGACATCGACCTGGCGTTGCTGGTCGACGGCCTGCAGGCCGAGCGTGAGCAGGGCATCACCATCGATGTCGCCTACCGCTACTTTTCCACCGCCAAGCGCAAATTCATCATCGCCGACACCCCCGGCCATGAGCAGTACACCCGCAACATGGCCACCGGTGCATCCACCTGTGACCTGGCGATCATCCTGATCGACGCGCGCTACGGCGTGCAGACCCAGACCCGTCGCCACAGCTATATCGCCTCGTTGCTGGGCATCAAGCACATCGTGATCGCCGTCAACAAGATGGACATCAATGGCTTTGACCAAAGTGTGTTCGAGTCGATCAAGGCCGATTACCTGAAGTTCGCCGAGGGCATCGCCTTCAAGCCGAGCACCATGGCATTCGTGCCGATGTCGGCACTCAAGGGCGACAACGTGGTGAACAAGAGCGAGCACTCGCCCTGGTACACCGGCCAGTCGCTGATGGAGATCCTCGAGACTGTCGAGATCGCCAACGACCGCAACTACACCGACCTGCGTTTCCCGGTGCAGTACGTCAACCGTCCGAACCTGAACTTCCGTGGGTTTGCCGGCACCCTGGCCAGCGGCATCGTGCATAAGGGCGACGAAGTCGTGGTGCTGCCGTCAGGCAAGAGCAGCCGCGTCAAATCCATCGTCACCTTCGAAGGTGAGCTGGAACACGCCGGCCCAGGCCAGGCCGTGACCCTGACCATGGAAGACGAGATCGACATCTCCCGTGGCGACCTGCTGGTGCATGCCGACAACGTGCCGCAAGTGACCGACGCCTTCGACGCCATGCTGGTGTGGATGGCCGAAGAGCCGATGCTGCCGGGCAAGAAATACGACATCAAGCGCGCCACCAGCTACGTGCCGGGTTCCATCACCAGCATCGTGCACCGTGTGGACGTGAACACCCTGGCCGAAGGCCCGGCGAGTTCGCTGCAGTTGAACGAGATCGGCCGGGTCAAGGTCAGCCTCGATGCTGCCATTGCGTTGGATGGCTATGACAGCAACCGCACCACCGGTGCGTTTATCGTCATCGACCGCCTGACCAACGGCACCGTGGGCGCCGGCATGATCATCGCACCGCCGGTCACCCACGGCAGTGCGGCGCATCACGGCAAGTTGGCCCATGTCGCCACCGAGGAGCGCGCCCAGCGTTTCGGCCAGCAACCGGCTACCGTGTTGTTCAGCGGCCTGTCAGGCGCGGGCAAGAGCACCTTGGCCTATGCGGTCGAGCGCAAGCTGTTCGACATGGGCCGTGCGGTGTTCGTGCTGGATGGTCAGAACCTGCGCCACGACCTGAACAAGGGCTTGCCCCAGGACCGTGCCGGACGTACCGAAAACTGGCGCCGTGCCGCTCACGTGGCGCGTCAGTTCAACGAAGCCGGCCTGCTGACCCTGGCCGCATTCGTCGCCCCGGATGCCGAAGGCCGTGAACAGGCCAAGGCGCTGATTGGCAGCGACCGCCTGCTGACCGTGTACGTGCAGGCGTCGCCGCAGGTGTGTGCCGAGCGTGATCCGCAGGGCTTGTACGCGGCGGGTGGGGATAACATCCCTGGCGAATCTTTCCCGTACGACGTGCCGTTGAATGCCGACCTGGTAATCGACACCCAGGCCCTGTCACTGGAAGACAGCGTCAAGCAAGTGCTGGAGCTGTTGCGCCAGCGCGGCGCGATCTAAGCCTCGCGGCCACAAAAAAGCCCGCCACCGAGTGATCGGTGGCGGGCTTTTTCACATCTTCAAGACCTGGCGCGGTCAAATGTGGGAGGGGGCAAGCCCTAATGCCAGTCAGTTAAGCTTACATCGCCTCCTACAAAAAGCCTTAACTGACTGGCATTTGGGCAAGCCCCCTCCCACAGGTTGATCATCGCTTGCTTGGGAATTCGGTGTGAAGCTGATCCAGCAACGCATCCTTGGTTTCCCACAGCTGGTTGATCCACCCCTGGAACGCCAGTCGATACTCCCCATCCTGCTCATAATTCCTGCCGATAAACTCTGCCGGAATCTGCACCTCTTCAAACTGCACCACCACGTCCTGCACCTTCCCGCACAGCAGGTCCCAATACCCAGGACGTCCGCCAGGGTAGTGAATGGTCACATTGACCAGTGATTTCAGCTGTTCCCCCATGGCATCCAGCACAAACGCGATACCACCCGCCTTAGGCTTGAGCAGGTAGCGAAACGGCGACTTCTGCTGCGCATGCTTGCCCGGTGTAAAACGCGTGCCTTCGGCAAAGTTGAAAATACCCACGGGGTTGTCGCGAAACTTCGCACAGGTCTTGCGAGTGGTTTCCAGGTCCTTGCCTTTCTTCTCCGGGTGTTTTTCCAGGTAGGCCTTGGTGTAGCGCTTCATGAAGGGAAAGCCCAATGCCCACCACGCCAGGCCAATCACCGGCACCCAGATCAACTCCTGCTTGAGGAAGAATTTCAGCGGGCGAATCCGACGATTGAGCACGTATTGCAGGACCATGATGTCGACCCAGCTCTGGTGATTGCTGGTCACCAGGTACGAGTGCTGGTAGTCCAGGCCTTCAAGGCCTTTAAGGTGCCAACGGGTATGGCGCACCAGGTTCATCCAGCCCTTGTTGTTGGTGACCCAGGCTTCATGGGTGTGGTTCATCAGCCATTCGCTGAAGCGCTTGGCGAAGGGCAACGCCTTGAACAGCGCCACGATAAACAGGAACGAACACAGCAGGATCGTATTCAGCGCCAACAGCAGCGAAGCGATCACCCCGCGTACGGCGGCAGGTAGAAAATCCAGCATTTAGATATCCATAGGTCGGTTGGCGGCTTGGATCGCAGTCAGCGCGATGGTGTACACGATGTCGTCGACCTGGGCGCCGCGTGGCAGGTCGTTGACCGGTTTGCGCAGGCCCTGGAGCATCGGCCCGAGGCTGACGCAATCGGCACTGCGTTGCACGGCCTTGTGCGTGGTGTTGCCGGTGTTCAGGTCCGGGAACACGAACACGGTGGCTTTGCCGGCGACCAGGCTGTCGGGGGCCAGTTGGCGGGCGACGGTTTCGTTGGCGGCGGCGTCGTATTGCAGCGGGCCGTCGATCAGCAGTGAGCTTTGCTGTTCATGGGCGAGCAGGGTGGCTTCGCGGACTTTCTCCACTTCCTCACCGCTGGCCGAGTCGCCGCTGGAGTAGCTGATCATCGCCACACGCGGGGTGATGCCGAAGGCGGCGGCCGAGTCGGCGCTTTGCAGGGCGATTTCCGCCAGCTCGGCGGCACTGGGGTGCGGGTTCATCACGCAGTCGCCGTAGACCAGCACCTGCTCGGGGAACAGCATGAAGAACACCGACGACACCAGGGTGCAGCCCGGTGCGGTCTTGATCAACTGCAGGGCCGGGCGAATGGTGTTGGCGGTGGAGTGGATAACACCGGAAACCAAGCCGTCCACTTCATCCAGTGCGAGCATCATGGTGGCGATCACCACGGTGTCTTCCAGTTGCTGCTCGGCCATCGGCGCATTCAGGCTCTTGCTCTTGCGCAGGGCAACCATGGGCTCCACGTAGCGCTGGCGAATCAGGTCCGGGTCGAGAATCTCCAGGCCTTCGGGCAATTCGATGCCCTGGGCGCGCGCGACCGCTTCTACGTCAGCCGGCTTGGCCAGCAGCACGCAGCGCGCGATGCCCCTTGCCTGGCAGATAGCGGCGGCTTGCACGGTCAGCGGCTCGCTGCCCTCGGGCAGCACAATGCGTTTGTTGGCCGCCTGGGCGCGCTGGATCAACTGGTAGCGGAACACCGCCGGCGACAGGCGCATCTCCCGTGGCGTGCCGCAACGCTGGTGCAGCCAGCGCGCATCGAGGTGGCTGGCGACGAAATCGGTGATGATCTCCGCGCGCTCGCGGTCATCGATGGGGATTTCCTTGTTGAGGTTGTTGAGCAGGTTGGCGGTCTCGTAGGAACCGGTACTCACCGACAAAACCGGCAGCCCAGCCTGGAACGCGCCGCGGCACAGATCCATGATGCGCGGGTCTGGCAGGGTGTCGCTGGTCAGCAGCAGGCCGGCCAGGGGCACACCGTTGATCGCGGCCAGGCTGACGGCGAGGATGATGTCGTCACGGTCGCCGGGGGTCACCACCAGCACGCCGGGCTTGAGCAGCTCCACGGTGTTACGCATGGTGCGGGCGCAGATGATGATCTTGGTCATGCGCCGGGTTTCGTAGTCGCCGGCGTTGAGGATCTGCGCGCCCATCAGGTCGGCCACGTCGCGGGTGCGCGGCGCGTTGAGTTCCGGCTGGTAAGGAATGCAGCCGAGCAGGCGGAAATCACCGCTGCGCAGCAAGGGCGAATGCTCCTTGAGGCGCGCCGAGAAGGCTTCCATGCTTTCGTCGGTGCGCACCTTGTTCAGGATCACGCCGAGCACTTTCGGGTCTTTCGGGCCGCCGAACAGCTGGGCCTGCAGTTCCACGCGGCCGGAGAGTTCGGTGAGCACTTCGTTTTCCGGGGCCGAGACCAGGATCACTTCCGCATCCAGGCTCTTGGCCAGGTGCAGGTTGACCCGGGCCGCATAGCTGGCGCTGCGGGTCGGTACCATACCTTCGACGATCAGCACGTCCTTGCCCACGGCGGCCTGCTGATAAAGGGTGATGATTTCTTCGAGCAGCTCGTCGAGCTGGCCGTCGCCGAGCATGCGTTCCACGTGAGCCAGGCCTAGCGGTTGTGGCGGCTTGAGGCCATGGGTGCGAGCCACCAGCTCGGTGGAGCGTTCGGGGCCGGTATCGCCGGGATGTGGCTGGGCAATCGGCTTGAAAAAACCGACTTTCAGGCCGGCTCGCTCAAGGGTACGCACCAGCCCAAGGCTGATGGAGGTCAGACCCACACCAAAATCGGTGGGCGCGATAAAAAAAGTCTGCATGCGAATTCTCTGGAGGTGCATGGCTTCGGTGGCGCCCTATGGTTGAGTGCCTACCGGGAATCAGGCGCCAAGGTTATCGTTATTCGGGCGCTTGCGCACACCAGCCGCAGGCAAAGGGCTGGCCTATTTTTTCCAGGCGCTGTGTGGCGTCGAGTACCCAGGCGCGAGACTGCCATGGCGGCTGGTGGCGCAGGTGCTGGGTGTGGCCGCAGGACAGCTCGGCAACCCAGTGACCCTCCTCGTCCTGGTGGAAGCCGATGATCAAGGATGCCGTTGATCGGCCCCGTCCGTCCGGGTTCTGTTCGCTTTCGGGCAAATCCTTGTTTAGACTTGTCCGTTCTTCATTCTTATGCAAAAGGTCTCGCCCCATGACGATCGCCGCTAACAAGGCTGTCTCCATCGACTATACCCTGACCAACGACGCTGGTGAGGTCATCGACAGCTCAGCCGGCGGCGCGCCGCTGGTCTACCTGCAAGGCGCAGGTAACATCATCCCAGGCCTGGAAAAGGCTCTGGAAGGCAAGAGCGTTGGTGATGAGCTGACCGTTGCCGTAGAACCTGAAGATGCCTACGGCGAATACTCCGCCGAACTGGTCAGCACCCTGAGCCGCAGCATGTTCGAAGGTGTTGATGAGTTGGAAGTGGGCATGCAGTTCCACGCCTCCGCGCCGGACGGTCAAATGCAGATCGTCACCATTCGTGATCTGGACGGCGACGACGTCACCGTCGACGGCAACCACCCTCTGGCTGGCCAGCGCCTGAACTTCCAAGTGAAGATCGTTGCCATCCGCGACGCTTCCCAGGAAGAAGTGGCCCACGGTCACGTCCACGGTGAAGGCGGTCATCACCATTGATTGATGTTTTGATCAAGTGGTAGCAAAAACGCCCCGACTGGTTCGGGGCGTTTTTTGTGCGCTTGAAAATCTCTACCGGATCCCCCCGCCACATTTTGATCGTGGTGTATTTTCAGGCACAAACAAAAATGCCCCAGACCTTTCGGTACGGGGCATTTCTTAACTGTTTCGCAACCTGGGCTGCGTGGCAGTTGTTACCACTTAGGCAGCAGCAGGAACGCTCAGAGCCTTGATGTGGCCATTCAGGCGGCTCTTATGACGAGCGGCCTTGTTCTTGTGGATGATGCCTTTATCGGCCATACGGTCGATAACTGGCACAGCCAGAACGTAAGCTGCTTGAGCTTTTTCAGCGTCTTTGGTGTCGATGGCTTTAACTACATTCTTGATGTAGGTACGAACCATGGAACGCAGGCTGGCGTTGTGGCTGCGACGCTTCTCAGCCTGTTTTGCACGTTTTTTGGCGGAAGGTGTGTTGGCCACCGTCGAGCTCCTCGAAAGACTTTTTAGGAAATAGCAAACAAAATAGGCCGCGAATCATGCCGATGACTTGATGTGTTGTCAAGGCCGGCTGATGCGAACTGCTGAGTGGTCGATCTGAAGAGGCGGGTGATTTATTTCCGGCGCTTGACCTGTAAACTCGCGAGCTTTGGCGCTGTGCTGTTGCAGGCGCGCAGTATCGCATAAGTAGGCGCTTAGTTCGCCTGCTCTTTATCTATAGGCGCAAACTCTTTCAATGAATCTGCTCAAATCGTTGGCCGCCGTCAGCTCTATCACGATGATCTCCCGGGTTTTGGGGTTCGTGCGTGACACCCTGCTGGCGCGTATTTTTGGCGCCAGCATGGCCACGGATGCGTTCTTTATTGCGTTCAAACTGCCCAACCTGCTGCGGCGGATCTTTGCCGAGGGCGCGTTTTCCCAGGCGTTCGTGCCGATTCTGGCCGAGTACAAGACCCAGCAGGGGGAGGAGGCGACCCGTACCTTCATTGCCTATGTCTCGGGCCTGCTCACCCTGGTGTTGATGCTGGTGACCATCGTCGGCATGCTCGCCGCGCCCTGGGTGATCTGGGCCACGGCGCCGGGTTTTGCCAATACGCCGGAAAAATTCGCGCTGACCACTGACCTGTTGCGGGTGACCTTTCCTTATATATTGCTGATCTCACTGTCATCCCTGGCCGGTGCGATCCTCAACACCTGGAACCGTTTCTCGGTGCCGGCGTTCGTGCCGACGCTGCTTAACGTCAGCATGATTATTTTTGCGCTGTTCCTGACACCTTACTTCGATCCGCCGGTCATGGCCCTTGGCTGGGCCGTGCTGGCCGGTGGCCTGGCGCAGTTGCTCTACCAACTGCCGCACCTGAAAAAGATCGGCATGCTCGTATTGCCGCGCCTGAATCTCAAGGACACCGGCGTCTGGCGCGTGATGCGCAATATGTTGCCGGCGATCCTTGGGGTGTCGGTGAGCCAGATTTCCCTGATCATCAACACCGCCTTCGCCTCGCTGCTGGTATCCGGCTCGGTGTCATGGATGTATTACGCCGACCGCCTCATGGAACTGCCGTCTGGCGTGCTGGGCGTAGCCCTCGGCACCATTTTGCTGCCGACGCTGGCACGCACCTATGCCAGCAAGGATCGCCAGGAATACTCGCGCATCCTCGATTGGGGCCTGCGCCTGTGCTTTGTGCTGGTGCTGCCGTGCGCACTGGCGTTGGGGATCCTGGCCGAGCCGCTGACAGTGTCGCTGTTCCAATACGGGCAATTCGATGCCCATGACGCGTTGATGACCCAGCATGCGCTGGTGGCTTATTCCGTCGGCCTGCTCGGCATCATCGTGATCAAGGTGCTGGCGCCTGGCTTCTATGCCCAGCAGAACATCCGCACGCCGGTAAAGATCGCGATCTTCACCCTGATCGTCACGCAACTGCTCAACCTGGTGTTTATTGGTCCGCTGGCCCACGCCGGCCTGGCCCTGGCCATCAGTGCCGGTGCGTGCATCAATGCCGGCCTGCTGTTTTATCAGCTGCGCAAACAACAGATGTTCCAGCCTCAGCCTGGCTGGGGCATGTTCGCCCTCAAGTTGCTGGTGGCGGTTGCGATGATGTCGGCGGTATTGCTCGGCCTGATGCACTTCATGCCGGCCTGGGATGAGGGGCATATGCTGGAGCGCTTCATGCGCCTGGGCGTGCTGGTCGTGGCCGGCGTGGTGGTGTACTTCGGGATGTTGCTGCTGCAAGGCTTCCGCCTGCGGGATTTCAATCGCAAGTCGTTGAGCTAGAGAGTTTGCCGCGATAAAACGGTTGTTTTATCGATTCGATCCATTTGCCCTGCGCTGTTGCCTGTCGTCCAGGGCCGGGTGTGGTTATAATCGACCACTTTATGAGCAAGAAGCGCGTTATGCAGCTGGTTCGAGGTCTCCACAACCTGCGCCCTGAGCATCGGGGCTGCGTCGCCACTATTGGCAACTTTGACGGTGTTCACCGTGGCCACCAGGCTATCCTGGCCCGGCTGCGCGAGCGTGCGGTCGAGTTGGGCGTACCCAGCTGCGTGGTGATTTTCGAGCCGCAGCCGCGGGAATACTTCACCCCGGAAACGGCACCGGCACGTCTGGTCCGTCTGCGGGACAAGCTGCAACTGCTGGCCGAAGAAGGCGTGGACCGCGTCCTCTGCCTGGCTTTCAACCAGCGTTTGCAAAGTCTCAGCGCTGCCGAGTTCGTCGACCGCATACTGGTAGATGGCCTGGGCGTACAGCATTTGGAGGTCGGCGACGACTTCCGTTTTGGCTGCGACCGGGTCGGGGATTTCGAGTTCCTGCAACACGCCGGTATCACCCAGGGCTTTACCGTCGAAGCCGCGCAAACCGTCGAACTGGACGGCCTGCGCGTGAGCAGCACCCAGGTGCGTAACGCCCTGGCCGCTGCCGACTTCGCCTTGGCCGAGCGTTTGCTCGGTCGCCCGTTCCGCATTGCCGGGCGGGTACTGCACGGCCAGAAGCTGGCGCGCCAACTGGGCACGCCAACCGCCAACGTGCAACTCAAGCGCCGCCGTGTGCCGCTGACCGGGGTTTACCTGGTGAGCGTCGACATCGACGGCCAATCGTGGCCGGGAGTCGCCAACATAGGCGTCAGGCCCACGGTTGCAGGTGATGGCAAGGCCCACCTGGAAGTTCATCTGTTGGATTTTGCCGGTGATCTGTATGACCGGCGTTTGACGGTGGTTTTCCACCAGAAGCTGCGTGAAGAGCAGCGTTTCGCCTCGCTTGAGGCGTTGAAAACGGCGATCAATGCGGATGTCGCCGCCGCCCGTGCACTAGCCGCACCTAGCGCCCATCGCTAACCGAAGAGCCTTAAATGACCGACTATAAAGCCACGCTAAACCTTCCGGACACCGCCTTCCCAATGAAGGCCGGCCTGCCACAGCGCGAACCGCAGATCCTGCAGCGCTGGGACAGTATTGGCCTGTACGGAAAGTTGCGCGAAATTGGCAAGGATCGTCCGAAATTCGTCCTGCACGACGGCCCTCCTTATGCCAACGGCACGATTCACATCGGTCATGCGCTGAACAAAATTCTCAAGGACATGATCCTGCGCTCGAAAACCCTGGCGGGTTTCGACGCGCCTTATGTCCCAGGTTGGGACTGCCACGGCCTGCCGATCGAACACAAGGTCGAAGTGACCTACGGCAAGAACCTGGGCGCGGATAAAACCCGCGAACTGTGCCGTGCCTACGCTGCCGAGCAGATCGAAGGGCAGAAGTCCGAGTTCATCCGCCTGGGTGTGCTGGGCGAGTGGGACAACCCGTACAAAACCATGAACTTCAAGAACGAGGCCGGTGAAATCCGTGCCTTGGCCGAAATCGTCAAGGGCGGTTTCGTGTTCAAGGGCCTCAAGCCCGTGAACTGGTGCTTCGATTGCGGCTCGGCCCTGGCTGAAGCGGAAGTCGAATACGAAGACAAGAAGTCCTCGACCATCGACGTGGCCTTCCCGATCGCCGACGACGCCAAGCTGGCCGAGGCCTTTGGCCTGGCAAGCCTGAGCAAACCGGCTGCCATCGTGATCTGGACCACCACCCCGTGGACCATTCCCGCCAACCAGGCGCTGAACGTGCACCCGGAATTCACCTACGCCCTGGTGGACGTCGGTGATCGCCTGCTGGTGCTTGCCGAGGAAATGGTCGAAGCGTGCCTGGCTCGCTACGAGCTGCAAGGTTCGGTAATTGCCACCACTACTGGTTCCGCGCTGGAGCTGATCAACTTCCGTCATCCGTTCTATGACCGTCTGTCGCCGGTGTACCTGGCTGACTACGTCGAGTTGGGTTCGGGTACAGGTGTGGTTCACTGCTCGCCGGCCTATGGCGTGGACGACTTCGTGATCTGCAAGAAGTACGGCATGGTCAACGATGAGATCATCAACCCGGTGCAAAGCAACGGTGTTTATGTGCCGTCGCTGGAGTTCTTCGGCGGCCAGTTCATCTTCAAGGCCGACCAGCCGATCATCGACAAGCTGCGTGAAGTCGGTGCGCTGATGCAAACTGACACCATCAAGCACAGCTACATGCACTGCTGGCGCCACAAGACCCCGCTGATCTACCGCGCCACCGCGCAATGGTTTATCGGCATGGACAAAGAGCCGGCCAGCGGCGACACCCTGCGTGTACGCTCGCTCAAGGCTATCGAAGACACCCAGTTCGTCCCGGCCTGGGGCCAGGCGCGCCTGCATTCGATGATCGCCAACCGTCCGGACTGGTGCATCTCCCGTCAACGCAACTGGGGTGTGCCGATCCCGTTCTTCCTCAACAAGGAAAGCGGTGAGCTGCACCCACGCACCGTCGAACTGATGGAAGTGGTGGCCCAGCGTGTCGAACAGGAAGGCATTGAAGCCTGGTTCAAGCTGGACGCCGCCGAGTTGCTGGGTGACGAAGCGCCGCTGTACGACAAGATCAGCGACACCCTCGACGTATGGTTCGACTCCGGTACCACCCACTGGCACGTGCTGCGCGGCTCGCACCCGATGGGTCACGAAACCGGCCCGCGTGCCGACCTGTACCTGGAAGGCTCCGACCAACACCGGGGCTGGTTCCACTCGTCGCTGCTGACCGGTTGCGCCATCGACAACCACGCCCCGTATCGCGAGCTGCTGACCCACGGGTTCACCGTCGACGAGACGGGCCGCAAGATGTCCAAGTCGCTGAAGAACGTGATCGAGCCGAAAAAGATCAACGACACCTTGGGCGCCGACATCATGCGCCTGTGGGTGGCGTCGACCGATTACTCCGGCGAGATCGCCGTGTCGGACCAGATCCTGGCCCGTAGCGCCGATGCCTACCGCCGTATCCGTAATACCGCGCGCTTCCTGCTGTCGAACCTGACCGGTTTCAACCCGGCCACCGACATCCTGCCGGCCGAGGACATGCTCGCCCTGGACCGTTGGGCCGTGGACCGTACCCTGTTGCTGCAGCGCGAGTTGCAGGAGCACTACGGCGAATACCGCTTCTGGAACGTGTACTCGAAGATCCACAACTTCTGTGTGCAGGAGTTGGGTGGTTTCTACCTCGACATCATCAAGGACCGCCAGTACACCACCGGTGCCAACAGCAAGGCCCGCCGTTCGGCGCAGACCGCGCTGTACCACATCTCCGAAGCGCTGGTGCGCTGGATCGCACCGATCCTGGCCTTCACCGCCGACGAACTGTGGGAATACCTGCCGGGCGAGCGTAACGAGTCCGTCATGCTCAATACCTGGTACGAAGGCTTGACCGAACTGCCGGCCGACTTCGAACTGGGCCGCGAGTACTGGGAAGGCGTAATGGCCGTCAAGGTTGCGGTGAACAAGGAGCTGGAGGTTCAGCGTGCGGCCAAGGCCGTCGGTGGCAACCTCCAGGCCGAAGTTACCCTGTTTGCCGAGGAAGGCCTGACTGCCGACCTGACCAAGCTGAGCAATGAGCTGCGCTTCGTGTTGATCACTTCCACTGCGAGCCTGGCACCGTTCGCCCAGGCACCGGCGGATGCCGTAGCCACCGAAGTGCCGGGCCTCAAGCTCAAGGTGGTCAAGTCGGCCTTCCCTAAGTGCGCCCGTTGCTGGCACTGCCGTGAAGACGTTGGGGTGAACCCTGAGCATCCGGAAATCTGCGGTCGTTGCGTCGACAACATCTCCGGTGAAGGCGAGGTTCGCCACTATGCCTAATGCAGCCAGTCGTTTCGGACGCCTGGGCTGGCTCGTACTGAGCGTGCTGGTCCTGGTCATCGATCAGGTCAGCAAGGCTCATTTCGAGGGCTCCCTGGAAATGTTCCAGCAAATCGTGGTGATCCCGGATTACTTCAGCTGGACCCTGGCCTACAACACCGGCGCCGCCTTCAGCTTCCTGGCTGACGGCGGCGGCTGGCAGCGCTGGCTGTTCGCCCTGATCGCAGTGGTGGTCAGTGGGGTGCTAGTGGTCTGGCTCAAGCGCCTGGGCCGCGATGACACCTGGCTGGCCATCGCCTTGGCCCTGGTGTTGGGCGGTGCCCTGGGCAACCTGTACGACCGTATTGCCCTGGGCCATGTGATCGACTTTATCCTGGTGCATTGGCAGAACCGCCATTACTTCCCGGCGTTCAATTTTGCCGACAGCGCCATCACCGTCGGTGCAATCATGCTGGCGCTGGACATGTTCAAAAGTAAGAAAACCGGAGAGACCGTCAATGACTGATCAGGTATTGGCTGAGCAACGCATCGGCCAGAACACGGAAGTCACCTTGCATTTCGCACTGCGCCTGGAGAATGGCGACACGGTCGACAGCACGTTCGACAAAGCCCCGGCGACTTTCAAGGTCGGCGACGGCAACCTGTTGCCAGGTTTTGAAGCGGCCCTGTTCGGTTTCAAGGCCGGCGACAAGCGCACCCTGCAGATCCTGCCGGAAAACGCCTTTGGCCAGCCCAACCCGCAAAACGTGCAGATCATCCCGCGTTCGCAGTTCCAGGACATGGACCTGTCGGAAGGCCTGCTGGTGATCTTCAATGATGCGGCGAATACCGAACTGCCCGGTGTGGTCAAAGCCTTCGATGACGCGCAGGTAACCATCGACTTCAACCACCCGTTGGCGGGTAAAACCTTGACGTTCGACGTTGAAATCATCGACGTTAAAGCTCTTTGATCAACGCCCCGATCTAAAATGTGGGAGGGGGCAAGCCCGCTCCCGCCTTTGGTCGCCATTGTCAGTTCAGTAGCATCAACTCTGGCCCAAGCGCCAGACACGAGGCACAGCATGCAAATCAAACTCGCCAACCCCCGTGGCTTCTGCGCCGGCGTGGACCGGGCGATCGAAATCGTCAACCGCGCCCTGGAAGTCTTCGGGCCGCCGATCTATGTGCGCCATGAGGTCGTCCATAACAAGTTCGTGGTCGAAGACCTGCGCGCACGTGGCGCCATCTTTGTCGAAGAGCTGGAGCAGGTGCCGGACGACGTTATCGTTATTTTCAGCGCCCATGGTGTTTCCCAGGCCGTGCGTACCGAAGCGGCTGGCCGTGGCCTGAAAGTATTCGACGCCACCTGTCCGCTGGTCACCAAGGTACATATCGAAGTCGCGCGCTACAGCCGTGATGGTCGCGAATGCATCCTGATTGGCCATGCCGGTCACCCGGAAGTCGAAGGCACCATGGGCCAATACGACGGCAGCAATGGTGGCGCCATCTACCTTGTGGAAGACGAAAAAGACGTCGCCAGCTTGCAGGTTCACAACCCGGAGCGTTTGGCGTTCGTGACCCAGACCACCTTGTCCATGGACGACACCAGCCGCGTCATCGACGCGCTGCGCAGCCGCTTCCCGGCCATTGGTGGGCCACGCAAGGACGACATCTGCTACGCCACCCAAAACCGCCAGGATGCAGTCAAACAGTTGGCCGATGAATGCGATGTAGTGCTGGTGGTCGGCAGCCCTAACAGCTCCAATTCCAACCGCCTGCGCGAATTGGCCGAACGCATGGCGACACCGGCGTACCTGATCGACGGTGCTGAAGATATGCAGCGCAGCTGGTTCGATGGTGTCGAGCGTATTGGCATCACGGCTGGCGCTTCGGCCCCGGAAGTCCTGGTGCGCGGCGTCATCCAGCAGTTGCATGCCTGGGGGGCTACGGGCGCCGATGAGTTGGCCGGTCGTGAAGAGAACATCACTTTCTCCATGCCCAAGGAGCTGCGGGTTCGCTCCCTCCTCTGAATGCCAGGGTGCCGGAGTAACTTCGGCACAACGCCTGTTCGGCTCTATCGCTGCGCAGGCTGATGCGCCCACTGGGCGCCAGCACCACCTGGTACAGGCTCTGTACCGAGTCCGTGGCGCATATATGTACAGTGCCGGCACGAAAACCTCCCCCAGCAAATACCGGCTCGCCCAATCCGCTGAAGCGTACCTGGCTTTTGACCGGTCCATTCCCGACGATCGGCACCCGTCCGCTGCCCTGGCGCTCCAGTAACACCGGGTTGTCGTCGTCCAGATGGCCACGCCCGCTTACATCCAGCACGACCCGCCAACCCCGGCTCCAGTCATCATCCAGTGCGTGGATGACCACCGCGCGGTTACGCGTGATGGCTTCAGTGCGTGCGAAGCGAAATCCGTTTGTCAGTGATTGCGCCGCGCTTTGTCGCTGCTGTGATTCCAGCAGGCCGGTGAAACTGGGCGTAGCCAGATGCGCCAGGATGCCGCTCACGATCAGTCCGAGCAGCAGTTCGATCAGGGTGAAACCTCGTTGCTCCATAGGCCGTCCCTCCGTGGGCGTGTGTACATACAGGGTTGAAACATAGGTATAGCGTCCGGCTCGGAGTGTCGAATGATGGCCTTTATGTCCAAAGTATTTCCCTTTGTTCCGTAACCGGCGCCGGCGAAAAACCGACGCTAGTCTTGGGTCTCACAGCAGGGTTTTCCTGCTTTTTTCGGCCCTCGACACGGATGACGACGGTAATGCCTGCCTGCCTGAAAACCTGTTTCTTCCCGACTTTTCCTCGGTACCAAATCGGCATGACATTGATTGAAGTGCTGGTGGCGGTGCTGATTCTCGCCGTCGGGCTGTTAGGTGCAGTGATGCTCCAGCTCAACGCCCTCAAGTACACCGACAGTTCGAGGATGACCAGCCAGGCCAGTTTCATCGCCTACGATATGCTCGACCGAATCCGTGCCAATTCCGGTGCCGACTACTCGTTGCGTCGTGGCGCTCGAGCGCCGGCCAGTACCGCGACCACCAGCGTGCGTGACGTGGACCTGCATGATTTTGAAGCCAATATTCGCGGTTTTGCCGGGGAGAGCGGCAAAGGCTCTGTGGCGGTCAGTGCAGATGAAGTGACTGTCAGTATCAGTTGGGATGACAGCCGGGGTGCAAACACGCCTGGCGCGCGGGAAACCTTCACCCTGACCAGTCGCATCGATAATGAGCCGGGGGTGATGCAATGAGGCATCGGGTTAGAGGTTTCAGCCTGGTGGAATTGTTGCTGGCCCTGGCCGTCGGTTTGGTGCTGGTGCTTGGCGGGAGCCAGGTGCTGATCAATTCCCGAGCGACCCACGCCAGCCAGCAGGCAGCCATGTTGCTGCAGGATGATGCGCGGTTTGTGCTGGGCAAGATGATCCGGGATATTCGCCAGGCGGGTATGTTTGGCTGTTTGGCCCCGGCCTTTATCGAGAATGCCCCGCCAGCCTTTGAAAGGCCGGTCAGCTGGAATGCCGGGGGCAGTTCAAAGTCGCTGACGCTGGTCACTGCCGATGTCGGCGGCGGCAGGCCTGACTGGACGGTGCTCTCCGACTGCACTGCTGGCGCCCAAGCCTATTCAGGCAGCTCACCTGCACCTGCTCCCGGGCAGATTCGATTTGCGATTCGGCAACTGACCTACACCTTCGAGGCGGGCCAGTTGAAGGTCAGCACGCTTGCGTCGCCGGCCAGGGCTGTGTTGGTGGATAACGTACGGGCTTTCGATGTCAGTTTCGGCGTGGCTGCCAGCCCGGTATCCGTTCGGGTTGTGCGTTATGACGCTATCCCGACCGATGAGTCCTTGATCCGCAGTGTGCGCATCCGCATGACGTTGCAAGACCCGACGGGGCGGGTAAAAGATCAAACCTACAGCGTCGTGGCGGCGCTGCGAAACCGCTTGGGCTAGGGCGACCATGGTGCTTGCTGGGGGTGTTTCTTCGCGGCAGGGGGGGATGGTCCTGCTGATAAGCCTGGTGTTTTTGCTGCTGTTGTCGTTGATCGGCCTGTCTTCGATACAGGGGGCAGTCACCCAGCAAAAGATCACCGGTAGCCTGTGGCACCGCAACCAGTCGCTGCAAGCCGCAGAAAGTGGCTTGAGGCTGGGAGAGCAAGGTGTGAGGCGAAAGGGCGCGGCCTTGCCGCAGTGCCAGTCGATCGCTGCCTGCGGGCCACCGGATGAAGCGTTTTCGGTGGTGGGTGCCGGGCCCCATCCTGTGTCATCGGTTAACTGGGTTGCCATCAAGGGTGGTCTCTACGGTATTCAGTCCCTGGGGCCTGGCGCAGGGCTGCCGCATGTGCCGCCGCAAGCCCTGGCGACGTTGTACCGGGTAACAGCGGTCGGGCTCAGTGGTCAATCGCGCACGGTATTGGAGAGCGTATATGCGCGGGTGGAGGAGGAGAGTGGCTCGCGGTTTCGGCGGGTTTCGTGGCGGCAACTTCAATAAGGAGCAATGGAATGGGCATGGACAGCCAGGGTTTTACCCTGATCGAGCTATTGATCACCGTGGCGATCATCGCGTTTCTGGCCGGAATCGCTTACCCCGGGTACACCGGCCATGTGAAAAAGGTCTATCGCACGGAAATCGTCGCGCTGTTGACCGAGCAGGCTCAGCGCCTGGAGCGGTTTCATATGAGGAACGGCACTTTTATTGACGCAAGCGGCGTCAGTACGGGCAATGATCGCTATAGAATCACCGCAGCGTTGAACCCTCAGGATTTCTACCTGGTTGCTACACCGGGCGCCGATTCGTTGATGGCCGGCGACCCTTGCGGTGACTTCAGCCTGGACAGCAGCGGTGCGCGTGGCAATCCGGGGGCGGCACCTGAAATGTCGCGCCAGACATGCTGGGGGCAATGATGAGGGTGCTGGATGATTGGGCGCCGGGGGCGTTTATTCCTATTTATCGACTGGATCAAATGATGGCTAAGCAACAGCAAGTGGTGATTGTCGGTGGCGGAGTCATCGGCTTGTTGACGGCGTTCAATCTGGCAACCCAGGGGCAGGCTGTGATCTTGCTGGAGCGTGCCGGTGTGGGGCAGGAGTCGTCATGGGCGGGCGGAGGCATTGTTTCGCCACTGTATCCGTGGCGCTATAGCCCGGCGGTCACAGCGTTGGCCCATTGGTCCCAGGATTTTTATCCGCAACTGGCTGAGCGGCTGTTTGCCGCTACCGGTGTCGACCCGGAGGTCCATACCACGGGGTTGTACTGGCTGGACCTGGACGATGAAACCGAGGCGCTGGACTGGGCTGCTCGTGAAGGGCGGCCTTTGAGCAAGGTCGATGTGTCTGCCGCCCATGACGCGGTTCCTGTCTTGGGTGGCGGGTATGCCCAGGCGATCTATATGGCCAACGTGGCCAACGTGCGCAACCCGCGCCTGGTCAAATCCCTGAAGGCCGCGCTATTGGCCCTGCCTGCCGTGACCGTTCACGAACAGTGCACAGTGACCGGTTTTGTTCTGGATGGCGGCAACGTAGTGGGCGTGGATACGGCAGAGGGGCCGATTCTAGGGGATCAGGTGGTGCTTGCAGCGGGGGCGTGGAGCGGCGAGTTGCTCGGCACACTGGGCTTGGCGCTGCCGGTAGAGCCGGTCAAGGGGCAGATGATTTTGTACAAATGCGCGTCGGACTTCCTGTCGAGCATGGTCCTGGCCAAAGGGCGTTATGCGATCCCTCGGCGTGATGGGCACATCCTCATCGGCAGCACTCTGGAATATGAGGGGTTCGACAAGACGCCAACCGACACCGCGCTGGAAAGCCTCAAGGCTTCGGCTGTGGAACTGATTCCCGCCCTGGCCGACGCCGAAGTGGTGGGGCATTGGGCCGGCTTGCGGCCCGGCTCGCCGGAGGGCATCCCCTATATCGGTCGGGTACCCGGCTTCAGCGGGCTGTGGCTCAACTGCGGGCATTACCGCAACGGGTTGGTCCTGGCGCCGGCATCGTGCCAGTTATTTGTCGATTTGCTGCTGGAGCGTGCGCCGATCATCGATCCGGCACCCTATGCCCCCGAAGGTCGGATCAACGCTGGATAGACTTCGGTCCTTGCTCCAGATGCGCCTGGGTGCAATACCACTCCTGGCGCGAACTCAGGGCGCGATCCTGCGGCAAGTGCACACCGCAATGTGCGCAGCGCACCATCAACGCAGCGCCGGGCTCGCTGGTGCGTTGCTGCCTGGCGGTCGGGCTTTTGAATTTGCGCCAGAACCATACCGCGGCAGCAATAACGGCAATCCAGAACAGAAGACGAAGCATGATGGGCGGTTTCTCGATAAGGAATGCGCCAGTTTAGCCAAGGACGTGGCAGGCGCACAGCGCAATAATCCTTGCCCATAAAAAAGGAGCCCCGAAAGGCTCCTTTTTGCGTTGCGTCGACAGGCTCAGTCGAACACACCGAAGGTCATGTAGCTGAACCACGAGCGGTCCTGGTTGTTGCCCAGGGCCTGCGGCTCTTCTTCTTCGATCACGTCGCCGTTCTCGTCGTGCGGCTTGAGGTCCGAAGGAATGGCTTCCTTGGCATCCTGGAACTGCTTGATCACGTCCTGGTTGGCGCGAGTTTCGCCCGGCGGCAACGGCGGCCGCGACTCGATCAAGCCCAGGGTGTACTTGCTCAGCCACGAGCGGTTGTCTGCTTCGGCAACCTGAGGCACGAACTGGCCGTCTTTCAGGCTCGGGTGATCAGGGTAGTTGAGCTTCAGGGTTTCCAGGCTGGTGCTGGCCAAGTCGTCCAGGTGCAGACGTTGGTAAGCCTCGGTCATCACCGCCAGGCCGTCACCCACGGAAGGGGTTTCCTGGAAGTTTTCCACCACATAACGACCACGGTTGGCGGCAGCTACATACGCCTGGCGGGTCAGGTAGTAGTGGGCCACGTGGATTTCGTAGGAAGCCAGCAGGTTACGCAGGTAGATCATGCGCTGCTTGGCGTCCGGCGCGTAGCGGCTGTTTGGGTAGCGGCTGGTCAACTGGGCGAACTCGTTGTAGGAGTCGCGAGCGGCGCCTGGGTCTCGCTTGGTCATGTCCAGCGGCAGGAAGCGCGCCAGCAGGCCAACATCCTGGTCGAACGAGGTCAGGCCCTTCATGTAGTAGGCGTAGTCCACGTTCGGGTGTTGCGGGTGCAGGCGGATGAAGCGCTCGGCGGCGGACTTGGCAGCCTCCGGCTCGGCGTTCTTGTAGTTGGCGTAGATCAGCTCAAGCTGGGCCTGGTCGGCGTAGCGCCCGAACGGATAGCGCGACTCCAGGGCCTTCAGCTTCGCTGTGGCGCTGGTGTAGCTATTATTGTCCAAGTCTTTCTGTGCCAGTTGGTACAGCTCGACTTCGCTCAGGTTTTCGTCGACGACTTCCTTTGTTGACGAGCAAGCAGCAGTCATGGCGAGGATGGCGATCAGCAGCAGGTGTTTCACTTGCATGGCGGCTTGCGTCCCTATGACGGCCGCTGTCTTGGGCGGGGCCGTCCTGTTATGATGAGCGCCCCGTTGAAAGCCTCGGGGCAAAAGACGCCGTATTTAACCACAAGCGCGCAGCCGAAACCAAAGGCTGTGCCACGCCTAGTCTGAGCATGTCCGATAAAATTGAACTTCGCGCAGAGGTGCCGTCCGAATTGGGCGGCCAACGCCTCGATCAAGTCGCCGCACAATTATTCGCTGAGCACTCGCGCTCGCGCCTTTCCGCCTGGATCAAAGACGGCCGCCTGACTGTGGATGGAGCGGTTATCCGCCCGCGAGACATAGTCCATGGCGGTGCGATTCTTGAGCTGACTGCCGAGCAGGAAGCCCAGGGAGAATGGGTCGCCCAGGACATCGAGCTGGACATCGTCTATGAAGACGACGACATCCTGGTCATCAACAAACCCGCAGGCCTGGTGGTTCACCCGGCGGCCGGGCACGCTGATGGCACCTTGCTCAATGCCCTGTTGCACCACATCCCCGACATCGTCAACGTGCCGCGTTGCGGCATCGTGCACCGTCTGGACAAGGACACCACCGGCTTGATGGTGGTGGCCAAGACCATTCAGGCGCAGACGCAACTGGTTACGCAATTGCAGAGCCGTAGCGTCAGCCGTATCTACGAGTGCATCGTGATCGGTGTGGTCGTGGCTGGCGGCAAGATCAATGCCCCAATCGGTCGCCACGGCCAGCAGCGCCAGCGTATGGCGGTGATGGAAGGCGGCAAGCAGGCGGTGAGCCACTACCGCGTGCTCGAGCGTTTCCGTTCCCACACCCATGTGCGGGTCAAGCTGGAAACCGGTCGTACCCACCAGATTCGCGTGCATATGGCCCACATCAACTTCCCGTTGGTGGGCGATCCGGCCTATGGCGGCCGCTTCCGCATTCCGCCTGCGGCGAGCCAGACCATGGTCGAATCGCTCAAGACGTTCCCGCGCCAGGCCTTGCATGCACGTTTCCTGGAGCTGGACCATCCGACGAGCGGTAAGCGCATGAGCTGGGAATCGCCACTTCCAGACGATTTTGTCTGGTTGCTGTCGCTGCTCAAGCAGGATCGCGAGGCGTTTGTCGGATGAATGACTGGCTGATTCCTGACTGGCCCGCGCCTGTCGGGGTGAAAGCCTGTGTGACTACCCGTACGGGCGGCGTCAGCCAGGCGCCGTTCGACAGCCTTAACCTGGGCGATCACGTTGAGGACAGCCTTGAGGCTGTCCTTGAGAATCGTCGTCGCCTTACCGAAGCCTTTGATATTCAGCCGGCCTGGCTGCGCCAGGTTCATGGCGTGGATGTGGTCGAGGCCGACCCTGGCCGCACCGCCGAAGCCGACGGTAGCTGGAGCAGCACCCCCGGCATCGCCTGCACCGCGATGACCGCCGATTGCCTGCCTGCGTTGTTCTGCAACCGTGCCGGCACTCGTGTGGCTGCGGCCCATGCCGGTTGGCGTGGGCTGGCGGCGGGCGTGCTGGAGGCGGCCTTCGAAAGCCTCGACGCAGAGCCTTCGGACGTCTTGGTATGGCTGGGCCCGGCGATTGGCCCACAAGCTTTTGAGGTTGGCCCTGAAGTGCGTGAAGCCTTCATGCAGCACCTGCCGACAACTGCCGAAGCCTTTGTACCAAGCCTCAATCCCGGCAAATTCATGGCCGACATCTATCAGTTGGCCCGCCTGCGCCTTGCTGCGCGGGGCATCACCGCTGTTTATGGTGGTGGCTTCTGCACCGTGACCGACCCGCGCTTCTTTTCGTACCGGCGCAGCCCCCGCACCGGACGTTTTGCCTCCCTTATCTGGCTTGAACGCTAGACTCTGCTGATCTGGGTCAACGCTGATCCATATCAACCGCCGCTCGCTTGAATCTTCCAGAATCCACCCCATCTATAAGGGTATCTGGCAGGTTTCTTCATTCAGGATGTCTTATAGCTCCGGCCTGCTCAAAAGGAAGGTGACTAATGCGTATTGATCGTTTAACCAGCAAATTGCAGTTGGCCTTATCGGACTCCCAATCCTTGGCGGTGGGGCTTGACCACCCGGCCATTGAGCCTGCGCACTTGATGCAGGCACTCCTGGAACAGCAAGGTGGTTCTATCAAGCCCTTGCTGATGCAGGTGGGCTTTGATGTCAACAGCCTGCGCAAGGAGTTGAGCAAAGAGCTCGACCAACTGCCGAAAATCCAAAACCCTACCGGCGACGTGAATATGTCGCAGGATCTGGCGCGCCTGCTTAACCAGGCCGACCGCCTGGCCCAGCAGAAGGGGGACCAGTTCATCTCCAGCGAACTGGTGCTGCTCGCCGCCATGGACGAGAACAGCAAGCTTGGTAAGTTGTTGCTCGGCCAAGGCGTGAGCAAGAAGGCCCTGGAAAACGCCATCAACAACCTGCGGGGCGGTGATGCGGTTAACGACCCTAACCACGAGGAGTCGCGCCAGGCCCTGGACAAGTACACCGTCGACCTGACCAAGCGTGCCGAAGAGGGCAAGCTTGACCCGGTGATCGGCCGTGACGATGAAATTCGTCGCACCATCCAGGTTCTGCAGCGTCGCACCAAGAACAACCCGGTGTTGATCGGTGAACCTGGCGTGGGTAAAACCGCGATTGCCGAAGGCCTGGCCCAGCGCATCATCAATGGTGAAGTGCCGGACGGCCTTAAAGGCAAACGCCTGCTGTCCCTGGATATGGGGTCGTTGATCGCCGGTGCAAAGTTCCGCGGTGAATTCGAAGAGCGCCTGAAATCCCTGCTTAATGAACTGTCGAAGCAGGAAGGGCAGATCATTCTGTTTATCGACGAGCTGCACACCATGGTCGGCGCCGGCAAAGGCGAGGGCTCAATGGATGCTGGCAACATGCTTAAGCCCGCCTTGGCGCGAGGTGAGCTGCATTGTGTCGGTGCTACCACGCTTAACGAATATCGCCAGTACATTGAGAAAGATGCGGCCCTTGAGCGTCGTTTCCAGAAAGTCCTGGTGGAAGAACCGAGCGAAGAGGACACCATCGCGATCCTGCGGGGCCTGAAAGAGCGCTACGAGGTCCACCATAAAGTGGCGATCACCGACGGCGCGATCATTGCGGCGGCCAAATTGAGCCATCGCTACATTACCGACCGTCAATTGCCGGACAAGGCCATCGACTTGATCGACGAAGCGGCCAGCCGCATTCGCATGGAGATCGACTCCAAGCCGGAAGTGCTCGACCGCCTGGATCGTCGCCTGATTCAGCTGAAAGTCGAATCCCAGGCCCTCAAGAAAGAAGAGGACGACGCGGCCAAGAAACGCCTGGAAAAACTCCAGGAGGAAATCGTCCGCCTGGAGCGCGAGTATTCGGATCTCGAAGAAATCTGGACCTCGGAAAAAGCCGAAGTACAGGGCTCTGCGCAGATCCAGCAAAAGATCGAGCAGTCGCGCCAGGAGCTGGAAGCCGCACGTCGTAAAGGTGACCTGAACCGCATGGCCGAGTTGCAGTACGGGGTGATCCCGGACCTGGAACGCAGCCTGCAAATGGTCGACCAGCACGGTAAGGCTGAAAATCAGCTGTTGCGCAGCAAGGTGACCGAGGAAGAAATCGCCGAAGTCGTTTCCAAGTGGACCGGCATCCCGGTGTCGAAAATGCTCGAAGGCGAGCGTGACAAGCTGCTGAAGATGGAGCACCTGTTGCACCAGCGCGTGATCGGCCAGGAAGAGGCGGTCGTGGCGGTGTCCAACGCGGTACGGCGTTCCCGCGCCGGCTTGTCCGACCCGAACCGTCCGAGCGGCTCGTTCATGTTCCTTGGCCCGACCGGCGTGGGTAAGACCGAGCTGTGCAAGGCCCTGGCCGAGTTCCTCTTTGATACTGAAGAGGCCATGGTACGGATCGACATGTCCGAGTTCATGGAGAAGCATTCGGTGGCTCGCCTGATCGGGGCTCCACCAGGCTATGTGGGCTACGAGGAGGGCGGTTACTTGACCGAGGCCGTGCGGCGTAAGCCTTACTCGGTGATCCTGCTGGATGAGGTCGAGAAGGCTCACCCGGACGTGTTCAACATCTTGCTGCAAGTGCTGGAAGATGGACGGCTCACGGACAGCCACGGGCGTACTGTGGACTTCCGCAACACGGTGATCGTCATGACCTCCAACCTGGGCTCGGCGCAGATCCAGGAACTGGTAGGTGATCGTGAGGCCCAGCGCGCTGCTGTAATGGATGCATTGACCACGCACTTCCGTCCGGAATTCATTAACCGGGTCGACGAAGTGGTGATCTTCGAGCCATTGGCGCGGGATCAGATCGCGGGCATCACCGAGATCCAGCTGGGGCGTCTGCGCGGTCGCCTGGCGGAACGCGAGTTGTCGCTGGAGCTGAGCCGCGAGGCGTTGGACAAGCTGATCGCGGTTGGTTACGACCCGGTGTATGGCGCACGGCCTCTGAAACGTGCGATCCAGCGCTGGATCGAGAACCCGCTGGCGCAGTTGATCCTGTCGGGCAGCTTTATGCCGGGCACCAGCGTCGAGGCGACTGTGGAGAACGACGAAATCGTCTTCCACTGAGCCCGGATTGCACTGCAATAAGAGAAGGCCCTGCATCCCAGGGCCTTTTTTTTCGATAGGGCGTTGAACTGTAAGGCAAAGGCTTGTAAAGTGCGCCCCGCAGCAACGTCAGCCCACGGGTTTCTTCTCCCCAAGAAGAAATCAGAAAGAAGCGCAAATCATTGTCTTAAAAGCAATTTAAAGGGTTGACAGGGGTTTTTAAGATTGTAGAATAGCGCGCCTCAGAGACGCTAACGTAGCGATACGGACAGGGTCGAAGAGAAGGTTACACAGCAGTAAAAGTTGTACTTTGAAATATGTAGTTCCGTGATAGCTCAGTCGGTAGAGCAAATGACTGTTAATCATTGGGTCCCAGGTTCGAGTCCTGGTCACGGAGCCAATTTCAAACCGGGGTATAGCGCAGTCCGGTAGCGCGCCTGCTTTGGGAGCAGGATGTCGGGAGTTCGAATCCCCCTACCCCGACCATATTTGGGTCGTTAGCTCAGTTGGTAGAGCAGTTGGCTTTTAACCAATTGGTCGTAGGTTCGAATCCCACACGACCCACCATTTTTGAGACCAGTTAACGCTGGAATCGAATCTTAAGATCAGAGGCCAAAAGCGCTGATCGAAGAAGGCGACTGAAAGGTCGCCTTTTTTTTACCGGGGTATAGCGCAGTCCGGTAGCGCGCCTGCTTTGGGAGCAGGATGTCAGGAGTTCGAATCCCCTTACCCCGACCATATTAAAAATCCTCGTATCGAAAGATACGGGGATTTTTTTTGCCTTAAATTATCTCAACTCCAACACAATACTAATGTGGAAGGGAGCAAGCCCCTCCCACATTGACCGAGTCCCACCAGGGACTCTGTTGTCAGTGAAGTTTCAGGCGCGGCTCAGTCCCGCGTCCAATCTTGCTGCCCAGCATCAGCATCGCCGTGCGGAAGAAGCCATACAGTGCCATCTGGTGCATGCGGTACAGCGACACATAGAACATCCGCGCCAGCCAGCCTTCCAGCATCACGCTTCCGGTCAGGTTGCCCATCAGGTTACCCACCGCCGAGAAACGCGACAGCGAGATCAGCGACCCATAGTCGGTGTACTTGTACGCTGGCAGGTCCTTGCCCTCGATACGCAGTTTCAATGACTTGGCCAGCAACGAGGCCTGTTGGTGCGCGGCCTGGGCCCGTGGCGGCACATTGCGGTCGGTGCCCGGTTGCGGGCACGCGGCGCAGTCGCCAAAGGCGAAGATGTTTTCATCACGGGTGGTTTGCAGCGTCGGCAGCACTTGCAGTTGATTGATGCGATTGGTTTCCAGGCCATCGATGTCCTTGAGGAAAGCCGGGGCACGAATCCCGGCGGCCCACACCTTGAGACTGGCAGGAATCACCTGGCCACTGCTGGTGATCAATGCGTCGGCGGTCACTTCGCTGACCGCTGAGTTGGTCAGCACCGTCACCCCGAGCTTTTCCAGGGTTTTATGCACAGGCCCGCCAATCCGCTCCGGCAAGGCAGGCAGTACACGAGGGCCGGCTTCGATCAGGGTGATGTGCATGTTTTCCGGCTTGATGCGGTCCAGGCCGTACGCCGCCAGTTCGTGGGCCGCGTTATGCAACTCTGCGGCCAGTTCGACGCCCGTTGCACCCGCACCGACGATGGCGACGCTGATCTTTTCCACCACATCGGTCTGCCCGGCATGGGCGCGCAGGTAGTGGTTGAGCAGCTGTTGGTGGAAACGCTCGGCCTGCTTGCGGGTATCGAGGAACAGGCAGTGCTGCGCCGCGCCCTCGGTGCCGAAATCGTTGGTGGTGCTGCCTACCGCAATCACCAGGCTGTCATAGCCCAGCACGCGTGCAGGCACCAATTCGCGGCCTTCTTCGTCGAGGGTGGCGGCCAGCTGGATTTTCTTCTGTTCGCGGTCGAGCCCGCTCATGCGCCCCAGTTGGAACTCGAAGTGGTTCCATTTGGCCTGGGCGACGTAATTGAGTTCGTCTTCCGAGGAGTTCAGTGAGCCGGCAGCGACTTCGTGCAGCAAAGGCTTCCAGATATGGGTGAGGTTGGCGTCCACCAGCGTGATGCTGGCGGTGCCGCGCTTGCCCAGAGTCTTACCCAGGCGGGTAGCCAACTCCAGGCCGCCGGCGCCGCCGCCGACGATAATAATACGATGGGTCATGGGGGTATCTCGCAAGGCTAAAGGAAATCGGAGCAGTTACCCCCGCGAGCGCCAGGCAGCTCATAGCGTCAGGTAACTCAAAAGGCGGCTGAGCAGGCCGAGCCCGATCACCACCACCAGCACCACACCAAGGAGCAGCCACGGCCGGAAAGGCTTGCGCTCGACTCGGTTCTGGGAGAGTTGCAGGTACTCTTCGACATGCTGTTGGTCGTCGGGGTTCAGGCGGCTGGTCATATAAGGCCTCGTCAGGTAGACGTTGCAAAAGGGCGCCACGTTACAGTGGGGGATCAGAGGCTGATGCCCACATCGAACACTATGCTGCGCCCCAGGTTGTTGCGCAAGAAATCCGGCGCGTCCGGGTGGGCGAACAGCACCCGGGCAAATGTCGGCCCCACCAGCGACAGCGAGCGCCAGCCCTGGCGCAAGTATTCGGTGGGTGGGGGGAAGTGGCTGTTGAGGTCGAGCACTTCGCGCTTGAGGCTGGTGAACGCGACGATATCCAATTCGCCCAGGTCCATCCCGCGCTCTTTGTAGTTATGGGCCTTCTTGCGCAACGTGGGCGCCAGGCGCAGCAGGAATTCATGGGCGGGGATGCGCCGCGGCTTGGCTTCGCGCCGCACCAGCTGGCTCAGGGAGAATGCACTGCGTCGACGCAACAGCTCGTCACGCCATTCGTCGTTCAGGCGGCGCCCTTCATCGAGTACGAAAAAAACCTCGAAACTGGCATCGCGAAACAACACATCGGGCGGTTCTTGCCCGGCGGGGTGAAACTCTTCGGCGCGGTAGGGCACATTCAAGCCTTGCAACAGGCGCTGGCAGACCCAACGCTCACGCTCCCATTTGCGGGCATTGGACAGGAACGCATTGGCTTGTTCGGCTGCTACGGTGAGCAGGCGCAAATAATCTGAGTCATCCATGCCTGCAGCTTAGCGTCCAAATGATGACCGCAGGAAGTCCTGCTGCAAAAGCCAGGGTGTAGACTGGCCTTTCAAGCGTAATTCCCCCGAATGAGGAGCGTGCAGTGAAGTGTCTGGTGGTGCTGTTGCTGAGTCTTTTGCCGGTATGGGCACAGGCTGTTGAAGTGGGCGAACGCCTCGCTCCCTGGACCTTGCTCGATCAATTCGACCAAGCCTATACCCTCGATAACCAGGCACGGATTCTGTTGGTGGCGCGCAGCATGGACGCGGCCAAGCTGGTCGACGCGGCGCTGCAAGGCCAACCTGCAGGCTACCTCGAAGCGCGGCATGCCGTGTTCGTCGCTGACATCCAGCGCATGCCTCGACTGATCGCCAAATTGTTTGCGGTGCCGGCCATGCAATCCTACAACTACCGCGTCATGCTGGACCGTGACGCACGTATCGCCCCGCGTTATCCCGCGGCGGCGGATAAAGTGCTGTGGCTGCAGTTGGATCACGGTACGTTGGTTTCTCAACATGAATACGGCACTGCTGCCGAACTGCGCCAGGCCCTGGAGCAGGTGAAGCCGTGATCAGTGCCGCAGTGCTGGCGCCCACAACCCTCGGCATCGGCTGGCTGTTGTATGCACCGGTGCTGCTATGGGCGATCCTGCGCTCGCCATGGGTCGAGTTGTTTGCCGACCGGCGGCGCCAGCATTTGTTGTTCGGTACGGTGTTCGCACTGTTCATGTTGTGGCTGGTACGACGGGATTTCGACACCGGTGTGTCCTACCACTTTATCGGTATGACCGCCGTAACCCTGCTGTTGGATTGGCCCCTGGCCATCGTCGGTGGTTTTGCCGCCCAGTTCGGGTTAATGCTGCTTGGACGCCAGGACCTGGCAGCCCTTGGCATCAATGGCCTGCTGCTGGTCGTGCTGCCGGTGCTGGTCACCGAGGGCTGTGCGCTTGTGGTCGAGCGAGCGCAGCCACGCAATCCCTTCGTGTATATCTTCTGCTCCGGTTTTTTTGCTGCCGCGTTGTCGGCCTTGTTTTGCCTGCTGCTGGGGCTGGGGTTGCTGTGGTTCGACGGTCGTTTTGCCATGCCTGAATGGCTGGAGGATTTCGTCGGCTACCTGTGGCTGATCATCTTCCCCGAAGCCTTTATCAACGGCATGGTGATCAGCGCCCTGGTGGTGTTTTGTCCGGAATGGCTGGAGACATTCAACCGCACACGCTACCTCTCGGCGCCCTGGAAGGATGACGAATCGCAGCGTTGACCCAGATCAAATCCCGCGCAGCCGAGCAGGCCCATGCTCTGCGAAATTTTCCTAGGCAAGGCGGGAGCACGAATCATGAGTGTGTACGAGTGGGCACGGCAGGAGTTGCGCAGAAGCCAGGATGCGGCACAGGAAATCGGTTTCGACCCGGGCTTGACCCTGCGCGCCATGCTCAGCGCGGTGGTGCAGCAGAGCAAGGGCGTACGCAGTTTCGAAGACCTGGCCGACGAGCTGCAATACCTCGCAGAAAACCTCGACGACCAGCAGGAATACGCCTTTATGCGGCCTTAGTGGCGCGGCGGCAAGTCTTCGGAAAACAGCTCGTCTTCGGCATCCGGCGCCACGGGAATCTTGTGTTCCTCGGCGGCCCACGCGCCCAGGTCGATGAGTTTGCAACGGTCCGAGCAGAACGGCCGGTTGGGGTAGGCTGCATTCCATTCCACGGGTGCACCGCAGGTTGGGCAGTCGACGGTCAAGGGTTGGCTCATGATCGGCCTCCACGCAAAGTAAGGTAAAAGTGGTGCAGTCGCTCGACCTCGCTGTGCAGCCAGGCGAGATCCTGGTCATTGACTAGCACGTCATCGGCATGGTTCAGGCGGTCTTCACGGCTGGACTGTGCCTTGAGAATTGCCTGAACCTGTTGTTCGCTGATGCCGTCGCGCTGCAGGGTACGCTGAATTTGCAGCGATTGCGGCACGTCGATCACCAGGATGCGCTGGGTCATGCTGTACTGGCCGGATTCGATCAGCAGCGGGGACACCAGGATCGCGTAAGGCGAGCGGGCGCGAGCCAGGTGACCGCGAATCTCCTCGCCAATCAACGGGTGCAGCAAGGCTTCCAGCCAGCGGCGCTCTTCGGGCACCTCAAAGATCAGCTTGCGCAACGCGGCGCGGTCCAACTGGCCGTCGGGCTGCAATACGCCAGCACCAAAATGCTCGGCGATGCGGGCCAGCGCCGGCCGGCCGGGTTCGACCACCCAGCGCGCGGCGTGATCGGCGTCCACCAGGTCAATGCCCAGGTCGATAAAGTGCTGGGCTGCCGCACTTTTACCGCTGCCGATGCCACCGGTGAGGCCGAGAATCCAAGGTGTTGCAACAGGAGTGGTCATCTGAAACCGACAGACTGCAAATAGAAGTCGGTTATTTGACCACCCCAGAGCAATGCAATCCAGCCGGCAATTGCCAGATACGGACCAAACGGCATCGGCGTGGACGCCAGGGTCTTGCGCAGGCGCATCAGGATCAACCCGACAAACACCCCCACCAGCGACGACATCAACAGTGTCATCGGCAATATCTGCCAGCCGCCCCAGGCGCCGAGCAAGGCCAGTAACTTGAAATCACCGTGGCCCATGCCGTCTTTGCCGGTGACCAGCTTGAACAGCCAGAACACGCACCACAGGCTCATGTAGCCGATCACGGTGCCCCATAGTGCGTCGGGTAATGTCGTCAGTAATCCAAAGCTGTTGACGATCAGCCCCAGCCACAGCAATGGCAGCACCAGCACATCAGGCAGCAACTGGTGGTTTGCGTCGATCAGGCTCATTGCCAGCAACCCCCAACTCAACACCAGCACCGCTGCGGCCTGCCAGCCAAAGCCGAAATGCCAGGCAACCCAGGCCGAGATCAACCCACAGGCGAGTTCCGTGAAAGGGTAGCGGGGGCTGATGGCTCCCTGGCAATGGGCGCAGCGCCCCCTGAGCATCAGGTAGCTGAGCAGTGGGATATTTTCCCACGGCCGGATTGGATGATCACAGTGTGGGCAGCATGAGTTGGGGTGCATCAGGTTGTAGGTCGGCCCGCCAGGTTCGGCAGGCAAGCCGAGCACTTCATGGGCCTGGTCACGCCATTCCCGTTCGAGCATTTTTGGCAGGCGCCAGACCAGCACGTTGAGGAAACTGCCGACGATCAGCCCCAGTACCAGCGCGATGGTGACAAAGGCCAATGGGTACTCGTTCAGCAGCAGGCTCAAAATGCACTCCCCAGCTGGAAGACCGGCAGGTACATGGCGATGACCAGCGCGCCGACGATGCCCCCCAGCACCACCATGATCAATGGCTCCATCAGGCTGGTGAGGTTGTCGACCTGGTTGTCCACGTCAGCCTCATAGTGGTTGGCGACCTTTTCCAGCATGTGTTCCAGGGTGCCCGACTCTTCGCCGATCGCCGTCAGTTGGATCGCCATGCCGGGAAACAGGCCGCTGTTGGCCATGGATTGATTCAGTTGCATGCCGTTGGATACATCGTGACGCATATGTTCGATTGCCTGTTTGAACGGGCCGTTTCCCACGGCGCCGGCGACTGAATCCAATGCCTGGACCAGTGGAACACCGGCGGCGAAGGTCGTGGAGAGCGTGCGGGCGTAGCGGGCCACGGCGGATTTTGTCAGCAGTTTGCCTGCCAGGGGCGCTTTCAACAAACCTGTGTCCAGCCAGTAGCGAAAGCCCGACGAAGCCCGATAGGCCTGGCGCAGCCCAGCGGCTCCCGCGACTATGCCCAATACCAGCATCCACCATGCGTGCTGCATGAACGCCGACAGGGCGATCACGTGCAAGGTAAATGCCGGCAGTTTGCCGTCGACTCCGGCGAACAGGGCCTGGAACTGCGGTACCACGTGGACCAGCAGTATGCCGGTGACCAGGCTGGCAACCACCAGGACAGCAATGGGGTAGGTCATGGCCTTTTTGATCCTGGCCTTGAGCTGTTCACTCTTTTCCCGGTGGATCGCCACCCTTTCCAGCAGTGTCTCAAGCGCCCCGGCCTGTTCGCCGGCGGCCACCAGGTTGCAGTACAACTCATCGAAATAACGCGGTTGTTTGCGTAATGCCTCAGCCAGGCTGCTGCCGGCGGCGATCGCCTGTTTAAGTCCCAGCACCTGCTCACGCACAGCGCGATTGTCGACGCCTTCGCTGATGATGTCGAAGGCTTGCAGGAGTGGAACCCCAGCCTTCAGCAACGTAGCCAGTTGGCGTGTGAACAGCGTGATGTCAGCCGCTTTGACTGATGGGGTGAGGCTTGGCGGCAGCGGGGATTGCTTGCGCACACGACCGGGGCTGATCCCTTGCTGGCGCAGTTGTGCCTTGACCAGGGCTGCGTTGTGCCCCTTGGTTTGCCCGGACACCCTGCGCCCTTTGCGGTCGATGCCTTCCCAGGCGTAAGTCGTTGAAGCGTTGTCCATGTCGCGGTTCCGCATACAGGCTGTCGAAGATTTATAGCTTAGTCAGGTGACGGATTCGGGCATGCCGATGGCGCGGGATAAAAATGTCAGAATGTGCGTCTTGAGCGCGATTGGCCGCTTGCGGGTGAGTACACTGGCGCCGTTGCAAAAACGGGGTGCAGGACGCGCCTTGTCATGAGTTCTATTCTGGAGAGTGAATGTGATACGTCAGAAAGGCTTTACCTTGATCGAGTTGTTGATCGTCGTGGCAATCATCGGCATTTTGGCCACCATCGGCCTGCCCATGTACACCACCCACCAGGCCAAGGCCAAGTTCACTGCCGGCCTGGCTGAAATTGCCGCGTTGAAGGCTGGTTACGAAGACACCATCAACCAGGGCACCGTACCTACCGTGGCCTTGATCGGCGGCACCAGCCCTACGGCCAACTGCAAGATCGACGTGGCAGGCGATGTGGCCACGGGGGCGGGCTCCATCAGCTGCGAAATACTCGACGCACCGGCACCGGTGCTGGGCAAGACCATCACCCTGGTCCGCAGCGCCGCCGGCTGGAAGTGCGCGACGACCGCTGAAGCGAAATATGCCAGCAAGGGCTGCGGCGCCGACGGCGCATAACTGCTAAACCATCCACAGGGAAGTAGAGGTGGCCGATGGTGTTATCCGTACAGCAGCGAGGCGGTGTTTTCCTGGTAGCAGCGGTGTGCCTGTTGAGTGTCGGCATCTGTGCACCGTTCGGCGGGCATGATCTACAGCGTGTCATGCAAATTGCCATCGGGTTTTGCGCGGTGCTGTATGGGTTGTCGGTTACCTCCACTGAACCCTGGGTAGACAGGCCCACTGCCTGGGGCGTGGTGCTGGTTGTGGGGCTGGGCCTGCTGTCGTCGACGCTGGCCCATCAGCCCCTATGGGCGCTTACCGAAGTGGCGCTGTTTGTCAGCTGCGCGGCGATTGCCGTCGCCTTTGCCCTGCTTCGTCGTCACGGCGGCGAGCCTCTGGATCGCGTGCTGATCCTGGTTGTGGTGTTGCTGTGCCTGATCAAGTCGCTCCAGTATCTGTATGCCGGTACGCTGGCGTTCACCAGCGGCGAGCGCATGCTGGATCCTGACCGACTACTCTCCGGCTTTTCCAACAAGCGTTTCTACGGACAGTTTCAGACATTTACCTTGCCATTGCTGGCGCTGCCTTTGCTGATACCCAATGTCTCCCGCGCCTTGCGGGGGATGGTGTTTGCGTTGCTGTGTGTCTGGTGGCTGATAGCAATCAGCGGCGGTACGCGGGGTACCTGGCTTGGCATGGGCGTGGCGGGCGTGGTGTTGGCGCTGCTTGGGCCATGGGGGCGTCGCTGGCTGGGCTGGCAATTGGTCGCGGTGTTGGTTGGGCTGTTACTGTATTGGCTGATATTCACGGGGCTGGCGGATTACCTGGGGATTGAACTCACCAGTGATGCCGCGGATCGCCTCACCACTTCGCTGTCGGGACGGGGCCCGATCTGGTGGCAGGCGTGGCATATGCTCGTCGAGCGACCGTGGCTTGGTTACGGACCGATGCATTTTGCCGATATTGCCAACAGGATTGCCGCTCATCCCCATCAGGCGATCCTGCAATGGGCCAGCGAGTGGGGTGTACCCTCGGCGCTGTGCGTGGCGGTGTTGGCATGGCGAGGCGGCTGGACCACCTTGGCTGTGCTACGCGAGCGAGCGCTGTCCGCCGCGCGGGTTGACCTGCTGCGCTTGTGCCTGTTTGCGGCGTTGGTGGGGACGCTGGTGCAGGCCATGGTCGATGGCGTGATCGTGATGCCCAACTCCCAGGTCTGGTTGGCGCTGGTGGTGGGCTGGCTGATGGCGCTGCATGAGTTGCGCGTGCCAGCAAGCGCTGTGCTGCCGTTGGCGCGGAACCTATGGAAAGCCTTGGGTGTGTTGGCCGTTGGTCTGTTGGTATTTATCGCGGTGCGCGATGTGCCTCACCTCCAACAAGCCCAGCAGCAGTACCAGGACCGCAAAGGTAATTACCTGCAACCACGCTTCTGGGCTCAGGGGGTGATTGCTCGTTGAAGGGTGCAAGTTGCCGGGCGCCCGATGCGGTGCTAGCTTTAGTCCACCGCCCGTGTAGCTCAGTTGGTAGAGCAGCGCACTCGTAACGCGAAGGTCGCAGGTTCGATTCCTGTCTCGGGCAAAAAGGCGCTACTTTTTTAGCGGCAGTGCTTCAAAGGCAATGTTTTCAGATGATCCCAGAATGGTTCTGAAGGCCAGACGAGTTGGCACGTGTGCCCGCTCTTTTGTATCTGCGCAACCTTGATGACCCAGATGCATCCCCATTCCTCGATCTAAGAGAACGACATGACCACGACTGAAATGACCCAGGAAGTTCGGCATCAAGCAGCCCTCGAAAAATACCTTGAGGAATCGCCGCAGCTTAAAGAAGAGATCAAGGACCTGAGCGCCGATGATCAGCGCGACCAGATCCAGTGGGCGTTTGAGGACGAGGCCGAGAGCCAGGGCTTCCAGCCTTGGGAACTGACCCTCAAGTACACCTCGACGCCGGAAGAGTTCGAAGCGGCGCGGCTGGCCTTGCACAAAGAGGCGGCCGAGGTGCTGGGTGTCGAATGGGAAGAATACTGCGAGATGAACGACCTGGTCGTTTAGACGCAGCTTGTAGGAGCGAGCTTGCTCGCGAAAATCGCTAACGATGACGCGGGCTGCCTGGTTCCCTGCGGCGTTCTCAGGTTTTTCGCGAGCAAGCTCGCTCCTACAGTTAAGGTGCTCAGATACTGAGGCGCATCGACAAATCCACCGCCTTCACATCCTTGGTCATCGCACCAATGGAGATGTAGTCCACCCCCGTCTCTGCGATAGGCAGCAGGGTGCTTTCATTGATCCCGCCGCTGGCTTCCAGCTTGGCCTTGCCGCCATTCAGGCGCACGGCTTCCCGCATGTCTTCCAGGCTCAATTCATCGAGCATGACGATGTCGGCGCCCGCCGCCAGCGCTTCGCGCAGTTCGTCCAGGCTCTCCACTTCAATTTCCACCGGCTTGCCGGGTGCGATCTTGTGGGCGGCGCTGATGGCCTGGGCAATCCCGCCGCTGGCAGCGATGTGGTTTTCCTTGATCAGGAAGGCGTCATACAAACCGATACGGTGGTTGTGGCAGCCACCGCAGGTCACCGCGTACTTCTGCGCGAGGCGCAGGCCGGGCAGGGTTTTTCGAGTGTCCAGCAGCTTGACCTGGGTGCTGGCGACAAAATCCGCCAGGAACCGGGCGCGTGTGGCGACCCCGGAGAGTAACTGCAGGAAGTTCAAGGCAGAGCGCTCGCCACTGAGCAGCGAACGCGCCGGCCCCTCCAGGTGGAACAGTGCCTGGTTGGGGCTGACGCGTTCGCCGTCGGCCACCTGCCAGTGCACGGCGACCCGTGGGTCCAGTTGGCGGAATACGGCATCCACCCACGCAGTGCCGGCGATGACGGCGGCGTCGCGGGTAATGATGGTGGCCGTGGCCAGCCGTTCGGCCGGGATCAACTGTGCGGTGATGTCGCCGCTGCCGATGTCTTCCAGGAGCGCGCGGCGCACGTTGGCTTCGATTTCGGCGGTGAGGTCGGCTAGACGGAGGTTCGGCATATCAGGCTCCACAAACAAAGTGTCCCGATTATAGGGGCAGCGTGCGTTTGAACCCAGGCTCACCACTCATTTACAGCGCAATGTCAGAGTTTGCTGGCGCAACGGCACTCATTTGCAAGATAATCTCGCGCCTTGCAATTGGCGTCATAGCTTTGACGTCCTGGTGATAACCGGTTATCCACAGCCTTATTGGGCCTGTACCCGATCTTTCCCCAACGCTTTACCGCCGTTTCAGGAGGCCAGGATGCACAATGACGGAAAGGTGGTGCCAATCAATAAGGCACAAGCCACGCCATCGCCGCTCGCGCGCCTGCCGGTGGTGCTGCTGCAGGTTCGCGACAAGGCGGCGCAGCAGTTGCAGCAGGGTTTACAGGAACTGTTCGATAACGCCGACGACACCTTGTTCGAAATGGCCGACAAGGCCCGCAACAACGTGGACCACCATATCTTCTTTGAAGCCATGCGCGACCTGCGCCTCAAGCGCAAGAATTTCGAGCGTGTGTTCATGGAGCGGCTGTTCGAAGCCTTTGGCAACCTGGGGCTGGCGGGCCGTGGTGAACTTCAGTTGGTGCCGGTGGTGTCCTATGACGCGGCCTCAGGCACGTCCAAGGATGACCTGGAAAAAGCCGTCGCGCTTGAAGCCATGCTGGGCCGGGTGCGCCACCGCGACGGCCTGGCGCTGTCGCAACTCACGGCACGCCTGAGTGTCTTGCTCGGCAATCGCCTGGACGACTGTGAAAACCCCCTGGGTCCGGCGCTGCTGTGCGAGTTTTTCCTGCGTGCCGGGCGTAGCCTGGGCGTGGAGATCCGCGTCAAGCTGATCATGCTCAAGCTGTTTGAAAAGTACGTACTCAGTGATGCTGACCAACTGTACGGTGAAGCCAATCAGCTGCTGGTCGCGACCGGCGTGTTGCCGGAACTCAAGGCCGCGCCGTCCCGCCGCCCCTGTGGCCGTGCCGCCCGTGATCATCAGCGTGAAGAGGTATTGCCGAGCACCGACCAACACGTCGACGAAAATGGCCAGCAAGCCTTCAGCGCCTTGCAGGCGCTGTTGACCGTCGTGCGTGGTAGCGTGTCGCCTACCCTTGAAGCCAGTGCCGAACCCCAGCCTATCGCCACCCGCGACCTGCTGCGGCTGTTATCCCACTTGCAGCAGTACGTCCCGGAGCCGGAAGCCGAGGATGATTTCGACCTGTGTAACCAACTCGAGCAGTTGCTTACCCGTGTCAGCGTCAAGAGTGGCAAGTCGCGGGTGGTGGAGGATGCGGATGAAGATGTGATCAACCTGATCGCCCTGCTGTTCGAATTCATCCTCAATGACCGCGCAGTGCCGGACGCCTTCAAGGCCTTGATCGGCCGTCTGCAGATCCCGATGCTGAAAGTGGCGGTGCTGGACAAGAGTTTTTTCAGTCGCCCCGGTCATCCGGCGCGGCGCCTGTTGAATGAAATCGCTACCACCGCCATGGGCTGGAGTCCGGTCGATGACTTCCAGCGCGACAGCCTGTACCTGCGCATAGAGCAGGTGGTTCAGCGTTTACTCAATGATTTTGTTGAAGACCCGGCGATTTTTTCCCAATTGCTGACTGAATTCACTGCGTTCACCGCCGATGAGCGTCGTCGCAGCGAATTGCTTGAACAGCACACCCGCCATGCTGAAGAAGGGCGCGTGCGCACAGAAGCGGCGCGGGCACGGGTGGCCGAGGTACTGAATCGACGGATGCTGGGCAAGGTTTTGCCGCAGGCGGTGGTGCAGTTCCTGCAACAGGCCTGGAGCCAGGTGCTGTTGCTGGCCAGCCTCAAGCACGGCGAGCAGTCGGTGCAATGGCAAGCAGGGCTGCGCACCATGGATGAGCTGATCTGGAGTGTCAGCCTGCCGGCAGACACTGAAGCCGGGGTGCACTTGCTGGAGCAGTTGCCCGGGTTGCTCAAGGCACTGCGCGACGGTTTGACCAGCGCTGCATTCGACCCCTTCAGCACCCGTGATTTTTTTGTGCGCTTGCAGACCCTGCATGTCCGGCCGCCAGAGGGGGGCGATGGATGGCTCGAAGTGCGTGAACCCTTCGTGTTCAGCGTACTGCCGCTCGATCCCGTCGAGGGCCTGCCGGAGGATGATCCGGACCTGGCCAAGGTGCACCAATTGCGAGTCGGTGACTGGATCGTGTTCCAGCAGGGCCCGGCAGGCACCCTGCGGTGCAAGCTGACGGCGATCATGGCGCCGGCCAACACCTACGTTTTCGTCGGCCGTACCGGGCTCAAGGTTCTGGAGAAAAGTGCGGGCCAACTGGCAATGGCGCTCAAACGTGGCGCGCTGCATCACCTCGACGACGAGCCGCTGTTCGAGCGGGCGCTGGCGGCGGTGGTGGGCAAGCTGCGTCAACTCAATCGCGGCAAGTGATCGCAACCACGGGGTCGAACGCGGCATACTGGTCACACTTAGTCACGTTCAAGGATCCTGTATGCAGTTGGACCCCGCCAGCGGCTGGTGCCAGGGCATTCGCCATTGCCCTTCACCCAACTTCAACGAGCGCCCGGCAGGCGAAATCTCACTGTTGGTGGTGCATAACATCAGCCTGCCGCCCGCGCAGTTCGCTACCGGCAAAGTGCAGGAGTTTTTCCAGAACCGCCTGGACGTCACGGAACATCCCTACTTTGAAGGGATTGCCGACCTACGGGTGTCTGCGCATTTTCTGATTGAGCGCGACGGCACGGTGACGCAGTTTGTGTCCTGTATCGACCGGGCCTGGCATGCCGGGGTCTCGTGCTTCGAAGGGCGTGAGACCTGCAATGACTTTTCCTTGGGGATAGAGCTTGAGGGCACGGATGATTTGCCGTTCACCAACCCCCAGTATGTATCGCTGATCGACCTGACACGGCAGTTGCTGGCAGTCTACCCAGGTATTACGCCGCAACGTATTTGTGGCCATAGCGACATCGCTCCGGGGCGCAAGACCGATCCCGGCCCCGCTTTTGATTGGGCGCGCTTTCGCAGCGCCCTGCAGGATGGAGGACACGCACGATGAGTTTTCTGGTGTTGGTGCTGGCCGTGTGGATCGAGAAATTCTCGGCCCTGCGCCAGCGGTTGCAGCGTGATGGCGGCTGGCTGCGCGAATTGGCCAAGTTGGAGTCGAGCCCGCGCATGGGCAAGCAGCCGTGGCTGATTCTGGTCCTGCTGGTGTTGCTGCCGGTGGCGTTGCTGGCGTTGTTGCTGCTGGTGCTGGAACCGGTGGCCTATGGTTTGTTGGCGCTGCCGGTGCACTTGCTGGTGGTGATCTACAGCCTGGGCCGTGGCGATCTATTGGCTGGGCTGGGGCCATTTCGCGATGCCTGGCGCCGTGGTGACCTGCAGGCGGCCGAACATGTGGCCGAGCGAGACCTGAAGCTGGGCGCCGACAGCGGCGAGCAACTGCTGGAGCGCGTCCAGGGTCATCTGTTGTGGCAGGCCTACCAGAGTTTTTTCGCCGTGATTTTCTGGTACTTCCTGTTAGGGCCGGTTGCTGCGCTGGCCTATCGGCTGCTGGCGCTCGCCAGTGAGCACAGCCAGAACCCTCTGGTGGCTGAGCGCGCCGGGCAGCTGCGTCACGCGTTTGACTGGCTGCCGGTGCGCCTGCTGGCGGCCAGTTTTGCCCTGGTGGGCAACTTCGTCGCGGTCAGCCGTGTCATGCTCCACGAGTTGTTGAGCTGGGACATCAGCGCCGCGCAACTGGTGGAAAAAGTTGGCCTGGCCGCCGCTGAAATCCCACCGCCCGTAGTGGGCGCAGACGGTATCAACAGCCTGGATCGCCTGTGGGAACTGCTGCTGCGTGCGGCGGTGCTGTGGTATGCCGGGTTTGCGATCTGGATCGTGCTCCCCTGATTCCTGTGGTGAGCGGGCTTGCCCCGCGACGGGCTGCGCAGCAGCCCCCCGCCACTCTCACTCGTTAACTTTACGTTACAAAACTCCCTTTCAAATTGAGCTATACAGACAGAGCGCCAAATAGTGGCTTTCTGCCGCCGCCCTGCGCCTGAATAAAAATAAAACAAAGGGGAGGTCACCTGTGAAGAGCTTGCTCTATCCCGCCGTCGCGCTGATGAACCGTCTTAGCTTCGGCCTGAAGTTCAGCCTGATCAGCGTGCTGTTCCTGCTGCCGATGCTGGCCACCAACTATTACCTGGTGCGTGATTCCTGGCGCGAATTCCAGGGCACCCGTGTCGAGCTGCAAAGCCTGGATTTGCTCGGCAGTAGCCTGGTCCTGCGCCGTGACCTGGAAACCCTCAATAACCAGGTGCAGATCAACGCAACGCTCGGTCAGTCCGGCAAGGCCGCTGACCTTGAGGGCAAGATCAGCGCCTTGGAGCAGAGCGTGCTCGCCCGTCTGCAAGGCCTCAACCCGATGGCTGCCGAACCTGAGCAAATCGCTGCCTTTGAAGGTAAGCGTGACGAACTGATCACGGCCTTCCAGGCCCAGCAACAGGAAAGCTCGCTGCAGAGCAAAAGTGCGTTGATCGGCAAGTTGCTCAACAAGGCACAGATGCTCAGCCAGATCATTGCCAGCCAGTCCGGCTTGAGCCGCGACCCCCAGAGTGACTTGCGCCAGCTCAGCGAGCTGATCACCAGTGTCACCCCGCAGGTCACCCAGACCCTGGGAGAAGGCCGGGCGATGGGGGCCTACTCCCTGGGCCAGGGTTTTCTCAACTCATCTTCCAGTACCCGCTTCGACGAACTGCTGCAACAGTTGGAAAAGCTCCAGGCCGAATACGCCTTGAAATTGCAGGACGTCCTGGGCTCCAGCAACGCCGCGCACGCGGCGCTCGACAGCCTGGCCAAGGCCAGCAACGCCAGCCTCAAGCACGGCAGTGAATTGTTTGAAGAGCAGGTGGTGATGGCCGAAACCCTTGACGCGCCGTGGCAGGGTTTCTATGACAGCGTCAGCCAATTGATGGAGCACACCTATCAGCTTGATGACGCCACCCTGACGTTCCTCGGGCAGCAGCTGGAGCAGCGCCTGGCGCAGAACCGTACGCACATGGTGGTGCTGGTCTCGGCGCTGACGGCGGTGTTTTTGCTGATCTTCTACCTGTATGCAGGGTTCTACGCGTCTACTCGCACCACGTTACGGCGCCTGGGGGCGATGATGGACAAGGTGGCCGCCGGCGACATGACCGTTACCTTTGTTGCCCAAAGCCGCGATGAGTTGGGCGACCTCGGCCAAGTGTTCAACGGCACCGTGGCGAAAATCCATGATTTGATCGAGCGCGTCGGGCATACCGTCAGCCAGGTCGAGTTGCAGGCCGGCCAAGTGGAAACGGTCTCGGCCCGGAGCAATCAGGCGGTCTCTGGCCAGCGCATGCAGATTGAGCAGGTGGCGACGGCCATGAACCAAATGTCCTCCACCGCCCAGGAAGTGGCGCGCAGTGCCGCGGCGGCGGTCAGCAGTGCCCACAGCGTCAACGATGAAACCGTCAATGGCCGTGGCCTGGTGCAATCCCAGCAGGGCAGCATTGCGCGGCTGGCCTCGGAGATCGACCAGTCGGTTAGGGTGATCAACCAGTTGGCCACCGACAGCCAGTCCATCAGCAGCGTCCTGGAGGTGATCAAGAGCATCGCCGAGCAGACCAACCTGCTGGCACTCAATGCGGCCATCGAGGCCGCACGGGCGGGTGAGCAGGGACGCGGCTTTGCCGTGGTGGCCGACGAGGTGCGAACCCTGGCCCGGCGGACCCAGCATTCCACCGAAGAAATCGAGCAAATGATCAGCCGCCTGCACAGCGGCGTGGCCGCAGCCGTGAAGGCCATGGGCACCAGCCATGAAATGGCCAGCGGCACTGTGGAACAGTCGGACAAGGTCCAGCAAGCCCTGGAAAATATCCTCGGTGCCGTGGGCATGATCGTCGATCAGAATCAGCAGATCGCCGCAGCGGTGGAGCAGCAGACCGCCGTCGCCCATGACATCGACCAGAATATCGTCGAAATCAATCGTGCCGGCGAGCATGCTGCCCAAGGCGCGCATCAGACTGAAGCGGCGAGCCGGCAGCTGTCGATACAGGTGATCGAGTTGAAGCAACTGATCGGGGCCTTTCGTGTGTAAGGCGGTGGTGTAGGATTGGTCTTGGGTTGGTGTAGTGCCTGTCCTGATTTCCTGAAGTACCTTTTTTGCGCGGGTGAATGAGTGAAAATTTGTGTCACTCAATCAAGGTCCAAGGGAGGCATGACAATGACCACTGCAGTCGGCGTCAAGGGGCACTGCGCCCATTGCGACATCACGTTCGAACTCAAGCCTTGGCAGTTAAATGCCATCGCCATTGAAGAACCCTTTGATTGCCCGTATTGCCAGCGCGTCCTGGAGCTGAACTGCCCCCGGCAGTTGCGACATTTCAAGGCGCTGGACCATTGGGCGCTGGTACGCCCGAGCATGGCCGTGCTGACGTGTGTGGTGCTGATCGTGGCGCTGGTGACGGAGTGGATTGGCCTGATCAGTGTGGTCGGGCAGCTCAACGTGTCATTGATGGTGCTGCTGGTGCACTTCCTGGTGCTGCGCTATGTCCGTCATCGGCAGCGAATGACCTTGAACCTGCAAGCGGTGACCCCGGTACTACCAATTGAACAGCTCGCACGCATTGCGTGTGCTCGCCTCGGCCAGCGCTAGGGGGCTGGTGCCCATGCGCTCGGCCAGGGCGGTGCAGATCGCCGGCAGGTGCTGCGGGCTGTTGCGCTGGCCCGGGTACATGGCCGGCGCCATGTCGGGGGCGTCGGTTTCCAGTACGACCGCGTTCAGCGGCAGCTGTGCCAGCACCTTATGCATGCGCAGGGCCTGGGGCCATGTGGCTGCGCCACCCAGGCCGAGCTTGAGCCCGAGCTTGATGTATTCGTGGGCTTCTTCCCGGCTGCCGGCAAACGCGTGGATGATGCCGCCCCGTGGCAGGCGGATGCGCTTGAGCGTGGCGATCACGGCCGCGTGGCTGCGGCGTACGTGGAGCAGCGCCGGCAGTTGGAAGTCCACCGCCAGTTTGAGTTGGGCTTCGAACAGGCCTTGCTGGCCTTCGCGATCCAGCTGTTCAACAAAGTAATCCAGGCCGATCTCACCTACCGCGCAGAGCTGTCGATGGCCGTGCAGGCGGGTCAACCAGTCTCCCAACTCCGTCAGGTCGGCGGGCTTGTGCTCATCGAGGTACACCGGATGCAGGCCAAAGGCCGCGAACAAACCGGCATCCGCCTGCACCAGATCCCACAGCCTCTGCCAATTCTGCTGATACACCCCCAGCACCACCATGCGCCGCACGCCCAATGCACGGCTGTGGGCAAGGACTTCCCGGCGATCGCTGTCGAAGTCCGGGAAGTCCAGGTGGGTGTGGGTGTCGATCAGTTCCACGCTCAGGCCTCGTGAATACGCTGCTTGAAGGTCCGGCCGATGGCGTGCACGCCCGGTTGGTACTGTTCTTCTTCAATGGCGGCCAGGGCCAGGCGCAGGGCGGTGTCGGCAATCAGCTGATGTTGCTGGGCCATGGCGTTGACCGGCAGCGGCAGGAAGTCCAGCAACTGGGTGTCACCAAACGTGCCCAGGCGCAGCGGGCGTGACTTGAGCGGGAAGTCATGCAGTGCGTCGAACACGCCTTGCAGCAGCACGTAGGACGTGGTCACCAAGGCGTCAGGCAAGTGCCCCAGTTGATGCAGAAGTTGCTCCATCAGCTGTCGGCCACAGTCGCGGCTGAAGGCTTCGCCGTGTTCGACGATGACCTCGCCGGTGAAACCGCCGAGCGCTTCACGGAAACCGGCCGCACGCTCCTGGCTGATGCTCAGCTCGGGCCGCGCGCCAATCAGCACGATCTGCTTGGGCAACGGTTGCAGCAAGCTGCTGGTCAGTTGCTGGCAGGCCTGGCGGTCGTCGCTGACCACCGAGCAGAACTGGTCCGCCCCCATCACCCGGTCGATGGCAATCACCGGCAAACCCTTGGCTTGCAGCTCGCGGTAACTGTCATCGCTGGCCGGCAGGCAACTGGCGACGAACAGCGCGTCGCAACGGCGGGCGCGGAACAGTTGCAGCAGTTGGCGCTCGCTCTCGGCTTCATCGTCTGAACTGGCGATCAGCAACTGATAGCCGCGGGCCCGTGCACCTTGCTCCAGCAGCTTGGCGATGCGTGCGTAACTGGGGTTTTCCAGATCCGGGAGGATGAACCCCAGGGTACGGGTATGCCGGCTGCGCAGCCCGGCGGCCTGGGGGTTGGGCGTAAAGCCATGGGCTTCAACCACGGCACGCACGCGCTCGACGGTCGCGCTGCTGATGCGTTGCTGTGCGGCTTTGCCATTGATGACATAGCTGGCGGTGGTCACGGACACACCGGCCAGACGTGCGATATCACTGAGTTTCAAACCGGGATTTCCTTGTTTTTTGGAGCTCGCCCCGACATTTTGTCCAATCGTAACCGATTCCTGCACACGACTAATGTCTCAGCTCAAGTGCCGAGTGGTCCTTCAAGGATGCGCAATTAACGCGTAACCTGCCATAAATTCTAGATTAAACGTTTCAGCCGGCGTATTTTTACGACGTTAGCCACTGAGTACCTACTGCCAATTGACTACTCAGTCAGCTGTCCCGGAACACCATTACACTGTTTTATTCAAAACAATACCTAGTGCGTCCATCGCACTAACTAGGAGAACGGCATGCTTGAGCTCACTGTAGAGCAGATTTCCATGGGCCAGGTGGCTGTGGATAAATCTGCTGCCCTGCACCTGCTCGCTGACAAACTGGTGGCTGATGGCCTGGTCGCCGAGGGGTATCTCAGCGGCTTGCAAGCCCGTGAAGCCCAAGGCTCGACCTTTCTTGGCCAAGGTATTGCCATCCCCCATGGCACCCCCGAAACCCGCGACCAGGTGTTTTCCACTGGCGTGCGCCTGTTGCAGTTCCCCGAAGGCGTGGACTGGGGCGATGGGCAGATTGTGTACCTGGCCATTGGTATTGCCGCCAAATCCGACGAACACCTGCGCCTGCTGCAACTGCTCACCCGCGCCCTCGGTGAAACCGACCTGGGCCAGGCGCTGCGTCGCGCCGGCACGGCTGAAGCCTTGCTGAAACTGCTGCAGGGCGCACCTCAGGAGCTGGCGCTGGACGCGCAGATGATCAGCCTGGGCGTGTCTGCCGATGACTTCGAAGAGCTTGTCTGGAGAGGCGCACGCCTGCTGCGCCAGGCCGATTGCGTCAGCAATGGGTTTGCCGCAGTGCTGCAACAGGTCGATGCGTTGCCCCTGGGTGATGGCCTGTGGTGGCTGCACAGCGAGCAGACGGTCAAGCGCCCGGGCCTGGCGTTTGTTACGCCCGACAAGCCCATGCGCTATCTCGGCCAGCCCCTTAACGGCCTGTTCTGCCTGGCCAGCCTGGGTGAAGCCCATCAGGCCTTGCTTGAACGCTTGTGCGCCTTGTTGATTGAAGGCCGTGGCCAGGAATTGGGGCGCGCCACCAGCAGCCGCGCGGTGCTCGAAGTGCTCGGCGGTGAGCTGCCACCTGACTGGCCCAGCGCCCGCATCACCCTGGCTAACGCCCACGGCCTGCACGCACGGCCGGCGAAGATCCTCGCGCAATTGGCCAAAAGTTTTGAAGGCGACATCCGCGTGCGCATCGTTGACGGCCCGGTAGGCGCCGTGTCGGTGAAGAGCCTGAGCAAGCTGCTGAGCCTTGGCGCCCGGCGTGGCCAGGTGCTGGAATTTGTTGCTGAACCGACGATTGCCGGCGATGCGTTGCCCGCGCTGCTGGCCGCTGTCGAAGAGGGCCTGGGCGAAGAGGTCGAGCCACTGCCGACCGTGAGCGCACAGCCCGAAGCCCTTGATATTGCGCCAGTGATCAGCGCGCCACAGGCCGGCAGCCAGCTCCAGGCCATCGCCGCGGCGCCGGGCATTGCCATTGGCCCTGCACATATCCAGATTCAACAGGTGTTCGATTACCCCTTGCGCGGCGAGTCCTCGGCCATTGAGCGCCAGCGCCTGCAAGATGCCCTGGCCGATGTGCGCCGGGATATCCAGGACCTGATCGAACGCAGCCAGGCCAAAGCCATCCGCGAGATTTTCATCACCCACCAGGAAATGCTCGACGACCCGGAACTCACCGACGAAGTCGACACCCGTCTCAAGCAAGGTGAAAGCGCACAAGCGGCGTGGATGAGCGTGATCGAAGCCGCCGCCAAGCAGCAGGAATCGTTGCAGGATGCCTTGCTTGCCGAGCGCGCCGCCGACCTGCGCGACATCGGTCGCCGGGTGCTGGCGCAATTGTGCGGCGTTGAAACCGCCCAGGAACCGAGCGAAGCCTACATCCTGGTGATGGACGAAGTCGGCCCTT
>NZ_FKLB01000062.1:96999-134548 GCF_900067035.1 Pseudomonas sp. 1 R 17 | reverse complement strand
TCCAGCGTGATCAAGGCCGGCGGCGACGCCACCCTGAGCGCCGGGCAGAACCTGCAACTGGTCGCCAGCCAGGTCAATGCCGGCAACGAGGCGTACCTGGTATCCGGCAAAAACCTCGAGCTCAAAGCCGCGCAAGACCAGGACTACAGCTTCTACAGCAAGACCAAGAAAACCTCCCAGGGCAAGAAATTCCGCCTGGATGAAACCGACGTCGTGAACAACGTCGGCAGCCTGGTCAGCGCGGGGACGAACAGCACCGTCGTCGCCGGTGCGGACCTGCTGCTGGCCGGCAGCGCCGTCACTGCCGAAAAAGGCGCTACGCAACTGGTGGCCGGCCAGGACGTGAACATCCTCGCCGTCAGCAACGCCGACAGCGCCCGCCACGAACGCAAGGAAAGCAAAAGCAGCTGGGGCGGCCTGAAGTCGAGCAAAGTCCAGGACAAAGTCGACGAAAAACGCACCACCGCCCTGGGCAGCATGGTCTCCGGCGAAACCGTCACCGTCGCCGCCAAACGCGACGCCACGGTCACCGGTTCCAACCTGGTCAGCACCGGCGACCTCGCCGTCCAGGCCGGCCGTGACCTGACCATCGACGCGGCGCAGAACACCTTCGCCCGCACCGACATGCACAAGGAAAAAAATCGCGACCTCACCGGCGTGCTGACCGGCAACAAGCTCGGTCTGGACGACATGACCGGCAACCAGAAGCTGTACATCAACAGCTCGAAGCGCAACGGCACGGCCAATGAAATGACCTTGACCGGCAGCACGATTGGTTCGAGCGCGGGCAATGTGTCGTTGACGGCGGGGCGTGAGTTGAAGGTGGTGGCCAGTGATCTGGTGAGCACCAAGAACATGGAGTTGAGTGGGGCTGATGTCACCGTTACTTCGGGGATGGAGACGGCCAGTCAGACCAGTAAGGACAGTTCCAAGAGCTTGGCGGTTGGGCGCGTGATCGCGGGCTCGGTAGTGGACACCGCCACCAGCATGCGCGACGCCGTCAAAGCGGCCCGTAGCGCTGATGACCCACGACTCAAGGCAGTCAAAATCGCCCAGGCAGCCCTCGCCGCCTACAACCTGAATGGCCAGGCTTCGGACGCCAATGCGCAAAGCTCCGGCTTCAAAAACAAAACCGGCGGCACGCCCGGCAACGGTTCGCTGATCAAGATCGGTACTGAACTGGCCAATAACCGCAGCAAGAACAGCAGCGAATTCAACAGTGTCACCGCCAAGCAGAGCACGCTCAACGCAGGGCAAGACTTGTCGATCGTTGCCACGGGCGCAGCGGCGGGTACTCAGGGTGATATCCAGATCACCGGCAGCAGCTTGAAAGCCGCCAACACCTTGTTGTTAGCCAAAAACGATGTGCTGATGCAAAGCGCACAAAACACCACCGACCGCAAAAACGAAGGGTCGAAAAATAAAACCGCCATTGGCGCCAGCTTCAATATTGGCGAGCAAAACGGCTTCACCCTCGACCTCGGAGCGCAGGGTGCCAAGAACAATGGCAACGGTAACTCCGTCACTCAGGTCAATAGCACCCTCGATACAGGCAGCCTGTTGTTACAAAGCGGTGGCGATACCACCCTCAAAGGCGCCCAGGTTCGTGCGGACCGTATCAAGGCAGATATTGGCGGCAACCTCAATATCATCTCCCTCCAGGACACCGAGTCGTCGCGCAGCAAACAGAGCAGCGCAGGCTTCGGCGCCAGTATCTGCGTCCCTCCGTTCTGCTACGGCTCTACCGTAGCGGGCTCGGCGAACCTTGCCGCCGCGAATATGAACAGCGACTACAAGGGCGTGACCGACCAGAGCGGTTTGTATGCGGGCACGGGCGGCTACGACATCAATGTCGGCAAGACCACCACCCTGCAAGGCGCGGTGATTGCCAGTGAGGCGTCAGCTGATAAGAACCGGCTCAGCACGGATCGGCTGATCGTCAGCGATATCAAGAATGTCAGCGAGATCAAAAGTCAGTCTGCTGGTATTTCGGTGTCTTCCAGCAGTACCAGCGGTGCGTCGATGGGCGGCAGCATCCCGATAGCGCTCAAGGAGAAAGACCATAGCTACACCCGTAGCGCGGTCAGCGAAGGCACGATTGTGGTTCGCAATGCCGAAGGTGCCAATGACCTGGTGGGGTTGAATCGCGACACCGCCAACGCCAATCAGAAACTTGACCGGCCTGATGAAAAGGCCATGCAAGAGCGTATTGACCTGATCCAAAGCTCGGCGCAGTTGGCCAGTGGGGTGATCAGTGCGGTAGGCAGGGCGAAGGCCGATGAGGCCAAGAAGCTTGGGCAGGCGGCGAAGGAACAAGCAGACGCAGGCGCGCCTGGTGCTGCTGATACCGCCCGTGCCGCCGATCTGGCTTATTCGGAAGCCAAGCGTTGGCAGTTCGGCTGCGACAAGAAAATGATGGCCGATATCGCGACGGGACTGATCGCCGCGGGCCTTGGTGGCGCGCCCGTCGGTACGACAGTCGGTATCGTCGCCAATACTGCGTCTAGCGAGATCTTCAAGCGAGTGGGTGATTACGCTGAGGCGCAATCCCTGAACCCGAAATCGGACGCGGCCACCCGAGCCGCATGGGCAGAAGGTGGAGCAGCACGCGTCATGTTGCACGCGTTGGCAGGTGCCGCCATGGGGTTGTCCAGCGGCAGCGTGGAAAGTGGCGCGTTGGGGGCCGGTGCTTCCGCCGCCTTGATGCCCTCGATTGCAAAGGCGCTGGAAAACAGCAAATTATCTAAGGTCAGCCAGGAAAACATCACTGCGTTGGTTGCGACCGGGATCGGCGCTGGAGCAGGCGCCGGGAATGGCACCGGCGGCGCTGTTGTCGGGGCCGGGACCGGTTACGGCGTCGAAGTATTCAATCGACAACTTCACCTGACCCAAGAGGTGCCATTACTCAAGAAGAAAGCAGAAGAGTTAGAGAAAATTTGGCGCAAGCCGAAATCGGATGCCTCGTGGGAAGACTTGCTGCGTATGGCAGCAGGATCAAAGGTCGATGTCGTCGAAAACGCCCGTTTAGATGCGCTTGAAAAGAACTGGGGCAATGACCCGACGCGAGATTGGCTGGATCGTGATTTGGCGATTGCCAGAGGTGCGATTCAAGAATTGGCTGAACAGAAGATTCCATTAACGTGGAAAGACGGCACCGCAATTATTGCCAATGGTTCTGCAGTTTATGCGTTCAACTCCACCAAAGAGCAGTTTGTAGACACGAGCCTTTTTAATGGCTTGGGCGACGGCCTTTATGGCGAATTGAGCTCATTTGACAAATGGGTTCAATACGGTCGGGAGCAGGCAGATGCTCATGCGACAGAAATCATTAACGTCTCGACCAACGAAATGGCTTCAAAAGACGCGATGTCGAGGCTGTTGTTATTAGCTAGGAAATCGGCTGAACCGGTCACGGCGGTGGATGAGGCGGCCCTTTCGCTCACAGGTGTAGGCCTGGGAGCGAGGATTTCGGCGGCGATTGCCGCTGCCTTTGCGAAAAGGAAATTGGCGACGGAGGCGTCAGGTGAGCTTTTCGTCCTAGGGGCAAACGGCACAAAAACGACTGGGACGATTGCAGAGGGGGAACGCCTAGTCTACCTATCTAACTCCACCGCGCCGAGAATCAGGGATAGGCTTTCGGCGGCGGTTAGTGATGTTCGGACAGGGTTACCTCGAGAAGGAAACGTCGCATTTGCTGAAGTGGATGTTGGTGCGCTGTCATCAGAGACTATGGTGATGAAAGCTTATAGTCAGTTTGATAATAGGGTCGAGGAGTTTTTGCCGAAGCCTGGTGGTGATCTGAATTCGTGGATATTAAAACCTCAAGTTTCTACGTCTAAATATGTTGGAACGACTGAGGGGTATCTGCGAGACATGGATACAGAATTTAAAATTTTGGAAACTTTAGCTCAGCGTCTAGGTCCGAACTCACAAACTTCTGGGCGTATAAATTTGATTTCAGAGAAAATGGTTTGCCCAAGTTGTACTAATATTGTCAATCAGTTTCGCGAGCGGTATCCTAACATCCAGTTAAATATATTTACTGTGGAGAAGTAGTTATGGCGATCGATTTGGCTGTGGAAGAAATTTATCCGATAGTATCTAGGCTTTATGAAAAGGCTATATCACAGATTCGTCTTCGGCCAGAACAAGCCTTTGCTTATGTTCAAGATGAAGCGGGCTCTCTTTGCACGTCTGCTGATGTAGGTTTATTTGCAGTGTTGCAAACTGCAATATTTAGCGAGGGTATGAAGTATGGGTTAGAGTTATCTAGAGAAAGTCCTTATGCGGAGGATATGTTAGAGGGTTTGGCTAGGGCTTATGAAAAATGCTGCGCCGATGATTTAGCAGACGTGGGGCTAAAAGGGGAGAAACTGGCAGAAATGATCGATTGTATGGCACAGGTTAGGGAGAAATATCTTCTTCCTAGATAAGTTGGTGCAAAAGAACCTGCGAGCGGCTTGCCGTCTGGTGAAGCAAAGTTAGTCGGTAACGGTACACCAGCGGCTAATGATGCGAATTTACAGCAACATCCACATCAGAGGAAATCGGGGGCAGATCACATTTTTATAAAGTCCCCAAATAAGCGGGGCAAATTTCTCTTGGTGGTGTGGCGCACGTAATGGTTTCGGTTGGCAATGAAAAGAAATGAGTCTTGGTGGATCGCCATCTATCTTCCTTGTGCCTGTGCGTTCGGCCTGTTGTTTATGTGTGTGTTCTTTCAGGTTGCCGGGTATTGATTGAGTGGTGGTGAAGACGTTGCCGGGCTTATAAAAGAGTATATGGCGCTCTATCTAGAAATAGCTGGGGCTGGCTTTATTCTAGGTCTCGTTCTTTGGTTTTTTTAGTGTTCGTTGATCCGCTAAAAATTGGTGTCATACCGCGATTAGTGCACCAATGTATATTGGTGGTCTGACCCCTATTTCTCGAATTCCCGACTCTGATCCTGCTTTACGCGATGCTTTGCAAGCGGCGTTGGATTCAGGAAAAGCCAAGGTTCAAGGTGTAACAGTCAAAGTCGGTGTTCCCGCCCCCAGTAAAACTGGTGTAGCAGAATTTAAGGTGGAAATATGGACCAAGAAGTAATTCAGTGCGAGCGCTCGGGCGTAAACCCGAAATGGCCCTCCTACAAAAGTGTGCTGGGTCGCATAGCCAAGGGGCCACACGTCTCAGATGAATACGAGTTGAATGGCATCCGTGAATATGTTGAGCGCGGCGATGCATTTGCGAAGCCATCAATGCCTGTACCGAATAGTGACAACGTTACGCGTAGTAGCTCCGAATGGATAGCCGTCACACGAGCCCACAAGGTATTGGCGACCGCACCAGATAATCCGCGATGGCTTCTGGAGTTGGCCCATTGGCTGCGCTATTACCAAGTAGGAATTTGGCAGTTGTTCTTCTGGGCGGGTCAGTTCGACATTATTGCCAAAGCGGCAGGCAATGATCGACGCCGCCAAAACTACAGCATCCAAACCGCCACCAATATGATGGCCGCCATGGCGATCCTAGGCTGGAAGGATGCCGTCATCCATCAGGGCTATCTCACCCATGCGGCTCTCAATCGTGGGCATCAATTAGTGATTGAGTACGAAGAGCAACACCGCCGCGCCCAAGCCTTTATGCTGCGTGTGTTTGCCGATTGGGTGGGCGATGTCTCGCATCAATGGCCTGCTTATGCTTACGACGAACCCATCTACGAAGCCTTGTTGGCCAAGTGGCGCACTCCCAGCCCCGACGACCTGATGCCCTGCCTGTTGGCCGCGTGTGACCGCCACACTTGGCAAACCGGCAAAGAGAGCCAGAAGAGTTCCTACGACTTCAATCAGGACTGGCACTTGGAGCGCGTGCCGGTGGAAATTCTCTATATCCTGCGCCTACGCCAGTGGGAAGGTTTAGCCAATCCGCAGAAGATTGATCATCCGCTGCTGGCCGCGCCCTTTGACCAATTGCCGCCCGAGCAACCAGTGCCTGAGTTGGACGAGTTGATGCAAGGTGTGCTCAAGCGCGCAAGGGAAGACTGGCCACAGTACGATGAAGTGCTGTCTTTGCCAGCATTGAAGGGTTGAACAGGTGCAAAAGGACCTCCGAGCGATTTGCCCTCTGGGACAACGAAAGCCGTGGGTGACGGTGCTCCAGCGGCGAATGGCGCGAGCTTCCAGGATGAAAAGCCGGCAGCGGAAGCACCTAAGCCGACGAGACTTACCACGGTTACGGACGAGATGAAGGCCAATCCTTACCATCCGGATTGGCGGCGGTATGCAGGTAGTGAGCCCCGAGCGGTTGGGGCGGATGTTGTTAGCGGCGTTCCACAGGTGGTAGATCCGAAGTCCTTAATTGGAAGGCAGGGCCGAGATGAAATATCCGAGTCACAGGTGAGGCGAATGACAAAGGACATGAATTGTTTCTGCTGGGCTTGATTGCATTGTTGATCCTGAATTCAATCGGGCTTGATAAATGGCCACTTTACTGTCGTTTTGAATAGTAGATGCAAAAGAAGTAGCCGGAACCAGTAAGAATAATTTGCCTGTTCTTTTTGATGGGAAGTTCGCTACTAAGCAGTTGCTTGGTGCGGCTAAGACACCCAGGGAAATAGGGGGCAGACCACGATTAGTGCACCAATGTATATTGGTGGTCTGACCCCTATTTCTCTTGAGGTAAAAAGCGGGTCGGCTAGTAAGACCAGCTATCAAGAATTTACCGATTACTTTGTTAATGAGTTTGGGGCGCAAGGGAAAGGACGGCTAAATGGACAAGTCATCGAAAGCGCTACAACAGTCTATGTGCCATAAAGGTGGGAAATATGAAGCTCGAAGCCGAAAATAGTCCTGTAGTAGTAGGTGTAAATCAAGCGCAGATTATAAAAACGCTAAAAAAATTAAAAAGCTACGGCCCTAGCTCATTCGCATGTATAACTGATGATGAGGGTAACTATGTGCAAGTGGCTGGAGGCAGATTCACTTGTTTTATTGAAAGATATGACGCTAAAAGTAAAAAACTGTTCAGAGGTTATCATTCAAATTCTAGTACAAACTTTGAAGATGGAAGCTTACTGTCGTTTGGTGCGGGCCGTGTACCATTAAAAAAGGATGAGTGGTTTAATATTGATGATGTAATCGAGGTTTTTTCCTTGTTTAATCAGAATCAGTCTCTACCAGCGACTGTCTACTGGCGTGAGATAAATATTTTGAGTCAAAGCGACGGCTGAATAAGTGAAAAAAAGGGGGCAGACCCTGAGGAGTCCCCACAAATCTACTCTAGCCTCTGAGCTTGCCGGTGTACTTCATCGCGCACCAATAGCTCCATATCCGCCAATCTCGAGCGGGACAATCCGGTGGGGATTCCTCAGGGTCAGGCCCCTCTTTCCTCTGAGTGTCGGAGGATACTAAGCGGTATGACAAATCGTCGCATGTATGTTCCCATCGAGATAATTGGAAATCGCAACAGGAGTGTTTGGTGATGACTGAATGGGCACTGTTACGCGAGCTTAAAAAGGGTGATGCGCTTGCTGTGCCCGAAGCAGGACTTTTACTCATCGATGAGGGAGTGTACAAGATGTCGGTCACTCAGTACTGCTTGGCAGATGCGATTAAAGAGGATGGGCAGGATAAGCTGAAAGTATTGTCATTTTACTGGGCGGCCAGTGACGCAGCATTTCAGCGAGCCTATTACAGAGACGTCGAAAGTGATGATGGGGCTGTTTGCCCTCCGCCCTTTGAGTTGATGCCAGAGGAGGCTGGGGCGGCCTATATTGAAATAAAGCGAGCGTTGGAGACTGCCGGTAATATTCGAGAGTATGCCTCTTATCGTGTGATGTCTGATGGCGCTTTTGTTCATAAGAGTTTGGAAGGTCCGTCAGCGGTCTATTATTTTCGCTCATTGGGGTCATTGAATGATGAGGTGCCTTACGCAATTTTGTGGAAGTGTCAGGGAGTTTGATAGAAGTGAGCTTAATTGTTTTCTGTGTTTGAGCTAAAAAGGATCGGGTTCTATGAGTTACTCGGAAAGTCTGTCTGTTTTAGAGGGGCAAATGTGGGTTAAAAGAGCGGCTATTTTTCTTTTGATTCTCGATCAAACTTTAGATAATCTATCGTCAGCTCCCGCTACCTATACTAAATGTAGTGGGGCTATTGAGTTGTGCTGGTCATGGTTAACCGATAGAAGTTTAAGCCCTGAGCAGTTGGCCTACTATTTAGACTCGGATGAAATGCAAAATGGTCCTTTGGGAGAGCATAATTTCATTACGGAAAGCTTAGAGCAAGACAGCTTGATTCTGATACTTCTGGTCATTGGCTTTTTTGCACATCAGGCTTATAAGGTTTCAGGTCGGCAAGAAAGAATGTCCGCCTCAGTCAACGAGGCAGGTGAGCAGGCTGTTGAATACATAGTCGAATATATCTATAAGGTCGGAGCGGGTGGCGTGTTAGACGTTTATCTACCTAAAAAGTGTTAATGTTCAGATGCAAGGAGTGGCGATGAAAGGCGCGTCGGAAGTTGGTGTTCTTATAAGAGAAATAGTGTCCAGTGCGTTGTATGAAGGTGATTATGGAAGCTGCTTAAGTAACCGTGAATTAGTCTTGAGAGGTGTTGAGGTTCTCGACCGCGTAGGTGTGCCGCTCGACTATCTTGAATTCCTTGAACAGTTTGGATTTGGTGAGCTGGATAGCGCACTTTACATCGAGGATGGTCCAACGAAGTATTCAGTTGTCACCGGATGTGATGTAGTTGCTTATCGTAATATGTATGTGTTTGCCAGTACCGGGAGCGGTGTCTTTTATGCATTCGATGCTGCGAATGATTGGTCAATTGTCGAAATTGATCCTGAATTGAGTGATGCGGAAGTCTTATATGAGGATTTTTCCAGCTTCATCCTTAGCCAGTTAACCGCGATTAAAGGTTATGTGGATTGGCGAGCCCAGCAGTAATATGCGCGGCGCCAGCATTTGCATTATTAAGGATGATCAATGAAACCTGCAAAATTCTCCCTCCAGGCCTTCCTGATGGCCTGCCTCATACCCGGCTGGGGCCTGGTGTATGTAGGCCGTACACAGTGGGGTATCCGGGTCGCAGCGTTGTTGCTCGGCGGGGTCGCGCTGATGGGTGCCTTGGGGTTGGTCACTACACCCCTTGGGTTGTATGCATTCTTCGCTTTCGTCATCACGGTCAAACTGACCTCTGCCATCGTGTCCGCCGTGTTGGCCCGTCGCTACAGCGGTCCGCCCAATGTGCCGCGTAAACGCTTCCATGCTCTTTACGTCGGCGTGGTGGTGGTCCTGGTGCTGACGCTGGACGTCTTTCGGGTGCCGTTGTTGGGCTTCAAAAACTATTACATTCCGTCGGGGTCGATGGTCCCGACGTTGTCGATTGGCGACTACATCATGTCGGACCTGCGGGCTGGCGTGCCCAACGTGGGGGATATCGTGGTGTATCGCTGGAATGGCACCGAGGCGGTCAAACGGGTAGCGGGAATCGGTGGTGACACTCTGGCCATCGTCCATGGCGAGGTGATCCGCAACGGTGAGAACCTGGGTTTGTTTCACGCACCGGCTGAGCGCGTCAAAAAGGACTACTCCCTTGAGTTGGCGCCGCTCCAGGTAGCGCCGGGGCATGTGTACCTGTTGGGCGACAACCGGGATGTCAGCAACGACAGCCGCTTCATGGGCCAGGTCGCGCTTGAGGATGTGGTGGGCAAGGTCACCGGCATCTGGTTCTCGAATGAACGAGCGCGTATCGGGACGACGTTTCCATGAGCCTTTCGAGCATCGCTGGCGCAGGTACTCCCGGCCGGCGGGCAGCACAGCAATACCATTGAAAGGCTGGAAGCCGATTTGCGCCCAGTCAAAACACACCAACGCCATGAATCTGGAGTAATACCGCATGGACGCAAACCACACCGCCAAACGCCCGACGATCCTGGCCAGCATCGGCCGGCGCCTGGCCGCGCGCCTTATCGACTGCGCCATCGCAGTCCTGATCTTTTTCATCGTCAAATTCTGCGCCGGTGCATTGTCTGCCTACGTGCCGGCCGTGACGCCCAAGGCTGGTTTTCTCTCGGCGTTTTTTGCAGCCTTCGCCTACTTCCTGCTGGCCGACGCGTTGCCCAACGGCCAGAGCCTGGGCAAGCGTTTGTTGAGCATCGCCGTCGTCGACCGTAAAACTCGCAAAAGCTGCACGGTTTCCCAGGCGTTAACCCGCAATTCCGGAGCGCTGGTGGTGATCGATTGGGTGTGGATATTCATGGAGTCCAGAACGCGCCTGGGCGATATGTTCGCCAAGACCATCGTGGTTCAGACCGGCAACCTGACGAGCGTTCGCAGCCTTGCGGATATTTATGACAACGGTAGGGGATAAATACGTCATGAACGATTCGGTATCGGCCACGCAAACCTGGGACATCGCCAGCCCGTTCAGACGGTTGCTCGGCTATCTGATCGATATGGCCGTGGTGTTTTTCCTGCTGTTTTTGAACCGAAACCTGGACTATGCCTATTTCTATCTGAGCTCTGCAGGAGGCCCGGCATTGTTTGATGGCCTCCACTATGTGCTGCTGTTTTCAGCCTTCGGGTACTACCTGTTTTGCGATGCCTTGCCCAATGGCCAGAGCCTGGGCAAGCGGGTGTGCCGCACGGCCGTGGTGGGTTACCCGTACCCCACGAACTGCACGCTGTTCCAGTCGTTCCTGCGCAATGTTCCGAAGATGGTGTTCAGTGTGCTGGACGGTCTTTTTGTACTGTTCGGCCTGCGTCGTCGCTTGGGCGATATGTTGGCCAAGACGATTGTTATCAATTCCTGAGCAGGGCGGCCTGGACGGGCCGCCCGGTATAACTCAGGACGGGTTGGCGTTCAGCCTGCGACTGATCGCATCCAACAAATCACAGCCGTCGCGCAGCGGAATCGCCAGCAGATGGGCGAAGTCCTGCAGCACCACGGCATCGCTGCTGAGCTGATCGCGGAAGGCCAGGTTTTCCAGGAGTTGGGTGACGGCTTGGATGCGGTGCACGGCGGCGTCGTGGAGGACGTCGAGGGGGGCTTGGGTGTCGATGAGCAGGGCGGGGACGGTGCAGTCGTGGCCGGTCAGGGGCATGTAACGGTTCATAATTGGCACTCTGTTAAGTGGTTGAGACCACCACTCAATCGTCGCCAAACGAATGGGTGGCAGCTGTACGCAGGTTGGCGAACCGGCAACAGAGTAAACCGGCAGACCCGAAGGTCTCCCGCGCACAGCCGCCATAAAAGGCACGGCTTTGCGGGTGCAAAAACACCTGCATGAAAGCGGATTGCTTTTGCACTCTGTTGTCAGGTCGCCAAACCTGATCGCCATTTGGACGACGGCCGGACTATAAGCCCCTCACCCAAAACCGCGCAAGGCGTCAGAGTAATGGCACAATGCCTCATGCAATGCCACCCACTGCCGACACACTGGCGATGCCCAGACGCATCAAAGATCTGAACCGGCCTTCGCCGGCGAAAGGGGCGCGTCGTGCGGTAAGTACACGGGCACGATTGAGAAAGGGTGGGAGCAAATCTGCGCCCGTTCAAACACCGTGAGTTGATGCCAACGGCATGATGCTCAAAGCCCTGTATGCGTGTTAACCGTTTTATCCCGTTACTGCAGAAGCAAACTCGCTCCCCCCCACCCATTATTTGGACCCAAGGAAGCTGTCAATGAAACTGCATCGTCTGTTTATCTCACTCACTGCACTGGCGACCTGCACCAGCAGCTTCGCCGCGGCGCCTGCCCTGCAAAGTTTTCTCGCTTGCGACCAGAACTCCCTGGCGGTGGTAAGCCAGGCAGGGCTCAAGGAGCGTGTTGCCCATAAGCTGGAGAACGGCAAGATCACGCTCAGCGGCGGCACAAAGTCCGATATGGGCCAGCGCTGGATGTTCGACACGCCACTGACGCTTGACGGTATGACCTTGACCGGCTTTTTCGCCGAAGACCAGGACCTGATGGGCTCGCGCATCATCAACTGGGGTTTCTACACCGAACAGGCACCCGACGCGCTTTACGCTCAGCTGAGTAAAGTACCGGGTACGGCGTTGGAGAAAGCCAACGGTATCTACGCGCGTGCGCAGATCTGGTCGCACAAGCAATCAGCCTGGGTGCCGGAAGGCGGCGATGACAACGCGGGCAAGCTGGTCACCGATACGGCCGAACGCATCTTGATGGTCGAGCCCGCACCCGATGACCTGGCCAAGACCAGCAATGGCATGATCACCTGCTCGGTTCAGGGCGCGGTGAGCGCAGCGATGCTCAAGACCACTCGACCTGACCTGATCAAGTGAGCTGAGGCTGGCAGCGATACCGCGGGCATGCTGAATGCCTGCGGTGTTCTCCGGTTTTTCGCGAGCAAGCTCGCTCCTGCAGAGGGCGGGGTTACAGCAACTTGCGCTGCACCGCTTCATCCAGCGTACTGCGCGTCAACGCCTCGACCACTTCCCGCGTGTCTGCCTGGAACGGGATGCCCACGATCAGTACCAAGTGCATCCAGGTGCGCACTGATTCGCTCTTTTTGACGCGGCCCAGCTCCTTGCCATCCTTGTCCTTGAACACTGTCTCCAGGGTGAAGGTGTTTTTCGCTGTGCTCGGGATGATGAAGAACGTCGCGCCGGTGATGATCGCCGAGGCCATGCTGAACTGTTCGTTGTTGTGCAGCGTGGCATCGACGTAGATATCCGAGTCGACCTTGTCAGTGCTCACCCGCGAGAAACGGTTGGACTGGCGAAACGAATCGGCCACGGCCTTTTCCCACAGCACCACCGGTGCGCCGACTGCCGCGTTGCCAGGGCCGCCGTTGACGTGGTTCTGCGCGGTGGTGTGCACGTACGCCGTGGGCTTTTGCGCCGGGGCGTTGGCGGTCGGTGGCCAGGGCTGTACAGCGGGCAATTCGTGCTGCGAGTAAGACACGCAGCCGGTCAGCAGGACGGCGGCGAGTACCAGGCTGTGTTTGATCAATCCTTTCATGCATCACTCCTTGGAATTACGGTTTGGCCAGGTTGGCGGTGGCGGTGTCGAGCAGTTGCCCGACCAGTTTGGTCAGCTGTTGGCCGCCCATCGACGGTGCCCAGTATTGGCCGCTGTAAAGCCCGACGTTGTGTTCGAATTTGATCGAATCCTTGGCCTTGGCCAGTTCCTTGCCGTTGCGGTCGACGATCACCAGGTCGCCGGCCACCTCGAAGCTGTCCACGTAGATCGGGCCGTTGACCCAGATCCAGATGGTCAGCGTCAGCAGCGCACCGGGTACGTACGCCGGGTGTGGCGCGCGATGGCCCTTGAGGGCGGTCATGTTGAATGTGAGCGTCACGTCCTGCTCGCCCAGGCGCACCGGATACTCGGTGACCTGCTTGAAGTAACCCCCAGTGCGCACGTACTGAGTGATCTGGGCCGTCAGGGAGCTGCTGATGGCGGCTTTGTTGGCCTCGTTGACGTCGGCGGCGCTCACCGTCACATCGGCGATTTGCGCACTGCGCGGGCTGCTGACAGCGACCGGGTGGAGCGGGGCGGCGATGGGGCCGGTGACGGTGTAGGAAACGCAGCCGGTCATCGACAGCGCAGCGATCAGGGCCGTAGCCCGAAGCAGAGTGTTAAGCACGCAATGTCCCTATAAGTGAGCAAGCCAAGTTACTGTTTCGACCCGTATCCCCATAACTTGAGGGAATGTGCGCCACCGCACGGCAACCGACGAAACACCTTGAGAACCGCTCTCAACCCCGTAAAATGCCGCGATTGTTTAAAGCACGATACTTTTCAGGGACGAATCCAGACATGCGCATGTTTGCCGTATTCCTCGTCGCCTGCCTGATGGCGGGCTGCGCCTCCAAGCCGGAGTACTACATCTCGCCGGCACCGGTCACCATTCCCAAGAACGCCACGTACTGGCTCGACACGTTTGATGTTGAGGTGGTGGGCAAGAACGAGCGCTTCCTGCCGGATGACAAGGTTCGCCAGCAACTCGGTGTCGATCTGGTCGACCGCCTGCTCAGCGCCAAGCGTTATGCATCCAGCAAGGAAAAGGCCGATTACCTGTTGGATATCAGCATCGTCTACACGCGCCATATCCCCGACTCCAAAGGCGGTCTCTCGACGTTGATCGTTGATGACAACACCATTCTGGCCGCTGTCGATTTCAGCTATCGGGTCAAGGTCAAGAAGGGCGCTGGCGAGATCCTGCATTTTGCCAAGACGCGAAACAACCTTGTGCCTGCCGGCGTGATGGGTGAAGCGCAAAAATGGAAAACCATGGGCGGGATCATCACCAACTCCGGTAACTCGAGCGTCGAGCGTTTTTATACCGGCGTGTTGAGCCGCGACATCGTCGATGATCTGCGCGACATCCCGTCTCGCTAACGTTGCCCACTACCGATTTACCACCCCCAGGAGCACCCCGTGAACACACTGTCCAAAATCCTGCTGTCCGGCCTCACCGCCGCAGCGCTGTTGACCATGGCCGGTTGCGCCACGGAGAGCAACCGCGCCATGCCGGTGGAACAGGTCGCCAGTGCCAACGTCGCCTATTCCGGCGTGCGTGTGCCCATCGCCGTGGGCAAGTTCGACAACCGCTCCAGCTACATGCGCGGCATTTTCTCCGATGGCGTCGACCGCCTCGGTGGCCAGGCCAAGACCATCCTGATTACCCACCTGCAGCAGACCAACCGCTTCAGCGTGCTGGACCGCGACAACATGGGCGAAATCTCCCAGGAAGCCGCGATCAAGGGCACCGCGCAGAAGCTCAAGGGCGCTGACTACGTCGTGACCGGCGACGTGACCGAGTTCGGCCGCAAAGAGACCGGCGACCGCCAGCTGTTCGGCATCCTCGGCCGTGGCAAGACCCAAGTGGCCTACGCCAAGGTCGCACTGAACATCGTCAACATCAGCACCTCCGAAGTGGTGTACTCCACCCAGGGCGCCGGTGAGTACGCGCTGTCCAACCGTGAAGTGGTCGGCTTCGGCGGCACCGCCAGCTACGACTCCACCCTCAATGGCAAGGTCCTCGACCTGGCCATGCGCGAAGCCATCAACCGCCTGGTCGACGGCATCAACGCCGGCGCCTGGAACCCGCGCAACTGATCAGCAACCCCTCAAGGAGCAGTACACGGATGAGCAAGGCAGTGAAGTTGGCGCTGATGCTGACAGCAATCGCGGCGGTCGCCGGGTGCCACACGGCGCCCCAGCCCCTGTATCAATGGGAAAGCTACCAGCCGCAGGTTTACGAGTACTTCAAGGGCGAGCCCAAGGAAGCGCAGGTCGAGGCGCTGGAGCGTGATTTGCAAAAGATCAACGCCAGCGGCCGCAAGGCGCCGCCGGGTTACCACGCGCACCTGGGCATGCTGTACCTGAGCATGGGCAAGGATGACCAGATGGTGCAGGAGTTCCGCACTGAGAAGGCGCTGTTCCCCGAGTCTGCCTCGTACATGGACTTCCTGTTGAAAAACGCCAAGACCGGAGTGGCCACTAAATGAGCCTGTTAAAACTCACCGGTGCCTTGCTGGCCCTGGCCTTGCTCGGCGGTTGCGCAGCCCCCAAGACCATTGACTACACCGCGTACAAACAGGCGCGGCCCAAGTCGATCCTGGTACTGCCGCCGATCAACGAGTCGCCGGAAGTGCAGGCCTCGTACAGCCTGGTCTCGCAAGTGACCTACCCGCTGGCCGAAGCCGGCTACTACGTACTGCCGATTGCCCTGGTGGACGAAACCTTCCGCCAGAACGGCCTGACCACCGCCAACGATATCCAGGGCGTGCCACCGGCCAAGCTGCATGACATCTTCGGCGCGGACGCGGCGCTGTACATCACCGTCAGCGAGTACGGCACCAAGTACATGCTGATCTCCAGCGACACCGCCGTGACGGCCTCGGCCAAACTGGTGGACCTGCGCACCGGCACCACCCTGTGGACCGGTTCGGCGCGGGCGTCCAGTGAAGAAGGCAACAACAACGGCGGCGGACTGGTGGGCATGCTGATCACCGCGGCGGTCAAGCAAGTGATCAACAGCTCCACCGATGCGGCGCACCCGATTGCCGGCATCACCAGTGCACGCCTGCTGTCGCCGGGCCAACGCGCGGGGATCCTGTACGGCCCGCGCAACCCGAAGTACGGCACGGACTGATATCCGGATTCTGAGAACACCACAGACCAACTGTGGTGTTATTCGAACCAGGGTTAACCCGAACATCCCGCACCTTGCGTCTGACCTTGTGAACGGATCATTCATTCACGAGGTTCAGCCCATGTCCCGTCCTCTGCTCTTCCTGCGTCCTGCTGCCCAAGGCTTTGCCGTCACCCTGGTGGTGGCGCTGGCCGGGTGTGGGCTGTCTTCATCCCCTGAGTTGGCCAAACCGGCCGAGCCCGTAGCCGAGCTGCAACGCGCGTCGCCCCAGGGCGCCTTGGTCAAGCGCATGGCAATGCCCGCTCCAATGCGCATGCAGGAATCAGCGGCGATGGACTACCGCAGCGAACCCCGCGAGCAATACGCCAACCTGCCGGACAACCCGGTGCATCGCGTGACCGAAACGCCGGTGTCCACCTTCAGCGTGGATGTCGACACAGGCAGCTACGCCAACGTCAGACGCTTCCTCAACCAAGGCAGCCTGCCGCCCGAAGGCGCTGTGCGATTGGAGGAAATGGTCAACTACTTCCCCTACAACTACGCCTTGCCCACCGACGGCTCACCGTTTGGCGTGACCACCGAAGTCGCCGCCACACCCTGGAACCCGCGCACGAAACTGCTGCGCATCGGCATCAAGGCGTCTGACCGCGCCGTGGCGGACCTGGCGCCGGCCAACCTGGTGTTCCTGGTGGATGTGTCCGGCTCCATGGACCGCCGCGAAGGCTTGCCGCTGGTGCAAAGCACCCTGAAATTGCTGGTGGATCAGTTGCGTGATCAGGACCGGGTTGCGTTGGTGGTCTACGCCGGTGAGTCCCGCGTAGTGCTCAAGCCCACATCGGGGCGCGACAAGGCCAAGATCCGCAATGCCATCGATCAACTCACCGCCGGCGGTTCCACGGCAGGCGCATCCGGCATCGAACTGGCCTACCAGATGGCCCGCGAAGGCTTTATCGACAAGGGCATCAACCGCATCCTGCTGGCCACCGACGGTGACTTCAATGTGGGCGTCAGCGACTTCGACAGCCTCAAGCAAATGGCCGCCCGCCAGCGTAAAAGCGGCGTGTCCCTCACCACCCTCGGCTTCGGTGTGGATAACTACAACGAACACCTGATGGAACAACTGGCCGATGCCGGCGATGGCAATTACGCCTATATCGACAACCTGCGCGAAGCCCGCAAGGTGCTGGTGGACCAGCTCAGTTCAACCCTGGCGGTGGTCGCGCGGGATGTGAAAGTGCAGGTGGAATTCAACCCGGCACAGGTCAGCGAGTATCGACTGCTGGGCTATGAAAATCGCGCGCTCAAGCGTGAGGATTTCAACAACGACAAAGTCGATGCCGGTGAGATCGGCGCAGGGCATACCGTGACCGCGCTGTATGAAATTGTGCCGAAGGGCCAGAGGGGCTGGTTGGAGCCCTTGCGCTACGCCACTGCGCCTGCGGCCGAAGGTAAATCCGATGAACTGGCGATGCTGCGCGTGCGCTACAAGCCCGCCACGGGCGGTGACAGCCGCTTGATCGAACGGCCCATCCGCCACGAAACCACCCAGGCCAGCGACGACCTGCGCTTCTCGGCGGCGGTGGCCGCCTTCGCCCAACAGCTCAAGGGCGATGGCCGCTACACTGGCAGCATGAGTTTGAAGGACACCGCCGCATTGGCCCGCTCGGCCCGGGGCGATGACCCCTTTGGTCTGCGCAACGAGTTCGTGCAACTGGTGGAACTGGCCCAAAGCCTGAAACCCTGATCTTGAACGCAACAGCGTTAACTTTACAAAAGGAGTTCGCCCCCTGCATGGCTGTTCCAGATGATCCATCCAGCGACGAATCGCTGTTGGCCCGTTACCGAACCGGTGACGCCGCTGCGTTCGAAGCCTTGTACGCGCGGCATCGCCAAGGCCTCTACCGCTTCCTCGTGTCCCTGAGCAACAAGGCCGAACTGGCCGAGGAAATCTACCAGGAGACCTGGCTCAGCCTGATCCGCAGCAGCACCCAGCCGCAAGGCCGGGCGAGTTTTCGTACATGGCTGTTCCAGATCGCCCGCAACCGCCTGATCGACCACTGGCGCAAGCACGGCATCCACAACCCGCTGCACGACAGCTACGATGAGCAACTGCACGCCCAGGCCGACGACAGCGCCGGCCCCGAGCAACAGCTGAGCCTGAGCCGCGACCAGGCGCGCCTGGACGCCGCCCTGCAAGCCTTGCCCGAAGACCAGCGCGAAGTCTTCCTGCTACGCCTGCACGGCGACCTCGACGTGCCGCAAATCGCCGCCCTCACCGGCGCCCCGCTGGAAACCGTAAAAAGCCGCCTGCGTTACGCCCAGCAGAAACTGCGCCGCCTGCTGGCCGAGGAGATACTCGCATGACCGACTCTCGACACACTCCCGACACCGACGACGTGCTGATCCAGCATTACCGTCAACACAGCACCGGCGAGCCGCCCGCGTCCCTTGACGCCCTCATCCTCAACGCCGCCCGCCGCGAGGCCCCGGCGCCGCAACCGAGCCTGTGGCAACGCTGGCTGCACGCCTGCCAACGCCCGCGCTGGCAAATGGCATTCGCCACCGTGGCCGGCTTGGCGCTGATGATCGGCGTGGTCACGCGCTCGCCAGTGCCACAACCCGAAATCTCCACGGCGACCTTCTCCGCCATGCACGAAGAAACCGCCCGCCCAGCGCCGCCAGCGTTGTCCGCACCCGCGCCGATGGCGCGCATCACCGCCGCGCCCAAGGCTGAAAGTGCGTCGGTTCAGGCTGAGATTGCAGGTGCGTTGGCAGATGAATCGAGCTCCAGACTCAGCAAACGCGCGCCGTCAGCGTTGCCGTCGCTGGAGCAAGAGTTACAGGCGATCGTGCGCTTGCGGGAAGCGGGTGAAAGCAAAGCCGCGGATGAAAAATTGCTGGCGTTGCACGCGCGCTTCCCCGAGGAAGACCTGCCCGCACGGCTGGAGGCGCTGCGCACGCACTGACTACAAAAAAAGAACAGGCCACCGGTAACCTGTGGCTTGCGGGGCAAGCCCGCTCGCCACAGTGTCCTCAAGCCCCGTCTTCAACGCCGCGCATCAAAAACCATGCGCACCGCCAGGCCAGCCAGCACCGTCCCCATCAGCCAGCGCTGCACCCGTTGCCATACCGGCTTGGCCGCCAGGAAGGTCGCGATGGAACCGGCCATGATGGCGATCACCGCATTCACGCTCACACTGATCATGATCTGGGTAAACCCCAGCACGATGGATTGTGTCAGCACGCTGCCGTGGCCAGTGGGGGAGATGAACTGGGGCAGCAATGACAGATACATCACCGCGACTTTCGGATTCAACAGGTTGGTCACAAAGCCCATCATGAACAGCTTGCGTGGGCCGTCCCTGGGCAAGTCGCGCACATGAAACGCCGAGCGCCCGCCGGGCTTGACCGCTTGCCAGGCCAGGTACAACAGGTAAAGCGCACCGCCGAGCCGGAGTGCGTCATACGCATACGGCACTGCCATCAGCAGCGCGGTAATCCCCAGCGCCGCGCACAGCATATACACGACGAAACCCAGCGCCACGCCGCCGAGTGAAATCAACCCGGCCAGCGGCCCCTGGCAGATCGAGCGCGAAATCAGGTAGATCATGTTCGGGCCGGGCGTCAGCACCATGCCAAGGGAAATCAGACCATACGCCAGCAGGCTCGACAGTTCGGGCATGGGTTAACTCCTGTAGGTTGAGCGCGTCGTTGCGCAGGTTGGATGCGCCTGATGGTAGGGCGGGAGCAGGGCGCGCGTTAGATACAGATCGGCTGACAAAACGTCATACAGGGGGCTTGGGCCGCTTGAGCACCCTTGGTTGGCGCCGGTCCGTCAGTTAAGGGCGAACACCCTACTTGTGGTGAGCGGGCTTGCTGTGGTGAGCGGGCTTGTCGAATCGTCGCACCGCCCGCGCTGGGCTGCGAAGCAGCCCCAATCAGGATCCCTGTGTTCTGTCAGGTAAACCGCAGCGCCTGGTTTTGGGTCTGCTCCGCAGCCCAGCGCGGGCGGTGCGACGATTCGACAAGCCCGCTCACCACAAGTTACGAGTAGTCCTCGATCACGTGGGGCGTGGAGGTGCAATCTCGAATGCGTTATCGGGTGAGCCTGCGCAAGCTTATTGTGGTGAGCGGGCTTGCTGTGGTGAGCGGGCTTGCCCCGCGTTGGGGTGCGAAGCGCCCCTATTGAAGACGACTGAGGTGGATCAGGCACGCCCCTGGCATCAACGCTTGCAGTGAGACGCAACGTCTCGCGGTCTCGTCGCTACCGTGCGCGATCTGGCATGGCGCGTCTCGTTTGACCTCAATGCCGGCCACCCTTGGGTGTTCATTCGGCGGCTCTAGGAGAGGGGCGTCCAGGCGTTTTTGCACAGCTGGCACCGGCCTTGCTCTGGCCACTGGCAACCCACCCGGCGCGCCAGTGCCAACCGTTTCAAGGAGACTTCGCTATGAGCCTTTCGAGCAACTCGCAACGCAGCATGCGTGCCGCTGTCTGGCACGGTCGTAACGACATCCGCGTCGAAGACGTGCCGCTGCCCGTTTCGCCGCCTGCCGGTTGGGTGCAGATCCGCGTGCAATGGTGCGGCATTTGCGGCTCCGATCTGCATGAGTACGTGGCCGGCCCGGTGTTCATTCCGGTCGACGCCCCGCACCCGCTGACCGGGATCAAGGGCCAGTGCATTCTCGGTCATGAGTTTTGTGGCGAGATCGTCGAACTCGGTGCCGGCGTACAGGGCTTCAACGTCGGCGAGCCGGTGGCGGCCGATGCCTGTCAGCATTGCGGCACCTGCTACTACTGCACCCACGGGCTGTACAACATTTGCGAGAACCTGGCCTTTACCGGCTTGATGAACAACGGTGCGTTCGCCGAACTGGTCAACGTGCCCGCCAACCTGTTGTACAAGCTACCGGCGAACTTCCCCGCTGAAGCCGGGGCGCTGATCGAGCCTCTGGCCGTCGGCATGCACGCGGTGAAAAAAGCCGGAAGCCTGCTCGGGCAAAACGTCGTGGTGGTCGGCGCCGGCACCATCGGTCTGTGCACCATCATGTGCGCCAAGGCGGCGGGCGCGGCCCAGGTGATCGCGCTGGAAATGTCCGGCGCGCGCAAGGCCAAGGCCCGGGAAGTGGGGGCGACCCATGTGCTCGATCCGAATGAATGCGACGCCCTGGCCGAGGTCCGCCGCCTGACCGGCGGGCTCGGCGCGGACGTCAGTTTCGAATGCATCGGCAACAAACACACGGCCAAACTCGCCATCGACCTGATCCGCAAGGCCGGCAAGTGCGTACTGGTGGGCATCTTCGAAGAACCCAGTGAATTCAACTTTTTCGAGTTGGTGGCCACTGAGAAACAGGTACTCGGCGCGCTGGCCTATAACGGTGAGTTCGCCGACGTGATCGCGTTTATCGCGGATGGGCGGCTGGACATCTCGCCACTGGTGACGGGGCGCATTCAGTTGGAGCAGATCGTGGGCCAGGGCTTCGAGGAACTGGTTAAAAACAAGGAACACAATGTGAAGATCATTGTGTCGCCTGCTCGGGTCTGAAGCGTGGGCTGTGCCCCCACTCCCTACTCCCCAAGCCAGACTGAGGAGGGAAGTGGGGGCAGGATTGTCGGTATGACGCTAAAAATCCTCGCAGCCAGCGTCCTTCACTCACGCATCCACAGGCCAGGTACCGCGACGCACCATCTCCCGGACACGATCAGCCCCGTTGGCCCGAACCAGCAACTCCATGCGTGCTTTCTCGATGTCCTCGGCACTCCATTGGTCGGTCGCCATCGTGGCTTTTTCATGGGACCAACCGTTGTCGTAGTGACGTACCACATACTGCTGCTGGTATTCCCACATCGACGTCCCGGGAATCGGCGTGACGATAAACGGGTTGGCGTACGCCATGCCGGCACCCATGAGGTTGACCGCGTAATCGATGGTGCGGTCGATCAGCTCCAGGCTCTCTACAAAAGGCTTTTGCCCAGGTCCGCCGGGGGGGTTGACGAACCCCAGCATGAACCCGCCGGTAACCTGAATGCCGTGCTCGGTAAAAATCTCGATGAGCTCGAACGTCGAGTGCTGAATTGCGTTAAGTCGGGATTTGTTGGAATTGACCAGGCTGTCTTCGTTCGCGCTCTCCACCGCGAGGTAGATGTTGTAGCAGCCATTTTCGGCAATCGACCGAATGAACTTCCTTGCCGTGAGCCCGCCTTTTACTGCCTCGATCACATTGCGATATTGCGGGTTCTTGCGCTCCTTCTCATCCATCTGGTCGATGAAGCGTTCGCCCAAATGCAGCAGGATCAGGTTGAAAAGGCTCAACCCGCCTTCTTCGACCCAGGGCAAGTCATGTTTTTTCAGGAGCTTGCCAACCTCCATCGCATACAACGGGTCATGCATCAGGTGATCGTCCTCGATCAGCACTTCAGTGACTCCCTGTTTCACCAGATCGGCCAGGTGCAGGTCAAACCAGTCCAGGCCAAGTGCACGCCAAGGACCGTTGATTTTCGGGATGTAGCAGAAGTTACAGTTCACGTTGCAGCCAATCGTGGAGAATATCTGCGCCCAGGCGCCATGCTTGCGTACGCGCGCTCCTGAGGAGTGATAAGGCTGCAGGTAATGCTTCATGTCCAGAAAGCTGAAGTCCGGCAAGGGCATGACGCCGAGCCGCTCCTCGAGGTCCTGCCGCTTGGGGATGATGCTCAGGTAGCTGGACTTCTGGGTGGGCCGGATCAGTTGCGCCCGGCTGTCGCGGTACGCCACCCCAGGTACGGCATTGATGTCTGTGCCTTCGTGAGTCAAGGCATCGAGCAGCAGGGTAAAGGCGCGGTCAGCTTCATTGATCAGCGCGAAGTCGAAGGCCGAATCCAGCAGTGCGTTCTTCCAGTCACCACTGGAGTGAGCGCCGCCAGTGACCAGCACCAGGTTGGGATCGAGGGTTTTCACCAGCTCGGCCAACGCCCGTGCATTGCCCCATTGCACGGTGTAGTTGCACTGGATCCCGACAATATCGGGCTGCGCGGTTTCGATGATCTCGCGTATCTGCGTATCGGTCAGGCCGTAGCGGATCAGATGCCCTTGGTCGACCTTGACCAGGCTGTGCTCCTGGGACCAGCCGGCAAAGGGCGAATCGACAATCTGCACGTCATAACCGGCCCGCCGGGCCACCGTGGCGATGCGCAACAGGCCGATAGGCGTACCGGCACGCTTCATCACTTCGAACGTATCAATGCCGATGCGGGCAAATGCGCTGTCGTGCGACGTGGGCTCGATCAGGCGTGTGTAGGGCGGCACAAACAGCAGCACACGAGGCGCCTCGCCATGGGCGCGACGGCGGATGCCGGTTCGGCTGTTCTGCAACGATGGCTTTCCCAGATGACTGAGTAAGGGCCGCGTGGGCGCGACTGAAAAACTCGGCCCGTCGCTCTCGATCCTCAGGGTTCCCTGCGAAGCTATCAAGTTCATTTCCCTGTCTCCTTACCCGTCGAGATCAACGCGAGGTCGTGCGTGAGCGTGAAGTGGCGATGACCGCCCCCGTAATGATCAACACCGCGGGAATCATCAAGATCGGCTTGGCATCGCTTTGCCCCACGGCAATCAGCAGCAGTGTGGAGAACAGCGGCGCCAGATAAGACAGGGCGCCCAGCATCGATAGGTTTCCGTGCTTGGTCGCGTGGTCCCAGGCGAAAAAAGCCAGGCCTACCGGGCCCAAACCCAGGGCAATGATCGCCGCCCACTGGCCCGGCTCAGGCCGCACCGTGGTTTCGAACGCCAGGTGGCAGAGCCCCCCGGCCACAGCCACCAGCCCGCAAATACCCCCGACTATGCTGCTCGGAACATGGCTGAACCGCCGGTTGAACACCGAATAAATCGCCCAGACCCAGGCACACGCAAAGGCGGCGGCGTAACCGATAACCGGCATCGACGCACTGTCACTCCGGGCCCGCAGTTGCATGATGAAGGCCGTCCCCGCCAGGCCGAGCAAGGCGCCCAACAGCTGGCGCTTGCGCAGCGACTCGCCGGTGGCAAAGCTCGACAGCAGCACGATCAGCAGCGGCCACAGGTAGGCAATCAGGCTGGCTTCAGCCGCAGGCGCGGCCTTCAGGGCAAAGAAATACAACGCGTGATAGACGAAGATCCCGGTAAACCCCGTCGCCCACACAGACCAGGGCTGGCGCCAACTGCTGAACCCTGCTGCGCCACGCAGCCCCAGCACGCACAGGCTGGCCACGAAGGCGACCGCGAAGCTCAAAGCCAGCAACTGAAAGGCCGGGATCCCGGCGGTCAAGGTGGTCAGAAGCGCCAGGCACGCCCACAAAAACACGGCAATCACCCCGATCAGCGTCGCACTGGCGGTGCCCTTGGCAAGGGTGATGGATGGGTTGGAAGTGCTCATGCAAGCCCCGTCTGCGGATAATCCTCAAGCGGGAACAATAGAAAGGTCGAGAGAGCGAGTATTGATCAGGCCCGCCGAAGAATTGTTCGGGACTGCTGTTTTTTCAGTGATCTCGCCCTTGTTTACGCACCACGGCCGGCGTCAGATGGCGGGCTTTCTTCAGGGCATGGGTTAACGCACTCTGGTCGGCGTACCCGGCGCGATGCGCAATATCAATGATCGACAAAGACGTTTGGCGCAGCAGGTCAATGGCCAGATTCAGGCGCAAGTTCGCGATATGCGAGAACGGCGTTGTGTTCAGGTGCTGCCCAAACAGCACATACAAGCGCCGCTCACTCGTGCCCGCATAACGCGCAATATCATGCGCCGTCAGGGCCGTGCCCAAGTGCTGCTCGATGTAGGCCAGCGCGCGAGCAAGAATGAACTGACCGGGATCGCTCCGCGCAACCTCGGGCTGCAATAACGAACACAACAGCAACCGACTCCAGGACTCGGCCATCGCGAGCGAGCCGACCAACTGTGGCCCGTTGCAACTGGCGTAATCGAGCAAATGCCGTATATCGGGCCTGACCGCAAAAAAGCGCTTGTCGTTGAGTGGGTCAAATGACGCAACCGGACCCTTCTGCGCCTCGCCACGCCCGGTCGAGACGTCCAGCACCAGGAAACGGTTATGGGTGTTGGCCAGGAAGGTATGCCGGGCCCCAGCAGAAATCACCACCCCCTGGCTTGCATCGACCTTGCCGCCTCGTCCGTCGACCTCAATCTCCATCGACCCGGATTGAGGGAGCACGATTTGATGGAAGTCATGCTGGTGAAGCTCGACCTGACCGGAGTAGGAGCGCAATGAGAGGGAGAGCGATTGGGGGGTGGTGGTGCTCATCCGTGAGTCTCCGGGGGTGAGGGGGTTAGCGTACGTTACTGTTGTGTTTGGATGCCAGATTGTATTTAGGGGGATTTTGGCTGGGGGGTATTGTTATTGTTGGGTTTGGGGTTGTGTTTATGAGGACGCTAAGGCGCTTGATTAAAAGGCGCGACAGGGGGATTCACGGATCGTCAGAAACAAGAAAGCCCGCACTGGACGGGCTTCTTGGAGTGTTTCGTACTCTGTCTGAGACAGCCTGAAACTGCTATATGGCCCGGCGTCGTTTGAACTGGACAGTAAAATGCCCGTATTCATTGGGTGCGTTTGTTGGTTCTTCGGTTAGGCATACACGTGGGCATACACGGCGCTTCCTTCTGGCCACTTTTTCGAGGTAGGTAGAGAAACACCAAATGATTGCTGATGTGTTGCCATCCAACTGAGTAGTTAATTCTTCGTTCGACCTTCTGCCGCAAGTGAGGCAAGCGCAAGGGTGATAAATCCTGCATTTCCATCCAGGGTATCCAGTGCCCCTCGAATGTTCTGTGCCACTTCTGTAGATCCTCTTCGCTCAACCCAGTTTGACAGCTCCTCGATAGCTGCCCCCAGGGCCAGTTGGTTTTCATTCATGCGCTTGAGCAATGACGCAAGCAAAGGGGTGTCTTCCATGATGTTCTCCCGCCGTGTTGTCAGGTAGTCAATCTACCTCGAGCCAGTCGCATTGCATATCAGCTGTCCTCACCACCTGGTGATCGGAAATCGCGCTGGTCATCTTGATTCCCTAGATGCGTAGTTGCATGGACTTGACCAGTCGTTTGCATCGGATTTGACCAGCACACTGGGTGGCCCTTGATCGGCAAGAAACGGCCAGTAGCTGACCTTCAGGCCTGAGAACATAAACTCGCTCCCTTTTTTTGAAGTCATTGCAGCGAGTTCGAATAGGCCATATCCTAACGACGGTTTTGAAAGCTCCTGCCTCCCCTATCGCACATACGTGCACGGTAAATGCTTTCTCCTCCTCCGCTTGCGGAGGCGCGACAAACTCATGCATGGCCCTAAATCAGCCCGATCTAGTGTCTGTAACCGGGGGAACCAGATGCACATAGATCGCTAATCTGGTGCCTCGTATGTTGATACCCGCGCTCTCCTCGCACGATGTAAAACTGCTATCGCAGATTCTTCACTCCACATCCAAATCTCTTGGCTGCGTCAGCAAGCTCGCCTCTCAGCGAGAAATGCTCAGCCAGCTCCTCGGTTTCCATGATTGGAATGGGGCATGCGCAATGCTGCCTGCGCACCTACACGGGACTACGCATGTTGCTATTGCCTTACTTGAGATACCGTCACTAGCACCAAAGCCGTTCTTGAGCGTTGGCACCGACGCGCTATGGCGCTTACCCGAGAAGATTCGCGATTACCTGATAAACCAATCTTTCAATCCAACAAGCCTCACCGCCTCACACTACTCAAGGCCTGATCCGGCAGGAGATGTGAAACCACTACACTGGTCTTACATGTGCGCTCCGTCCCCCGGCCGTCTCCTGGAGCAGAGAGTGGCATTTGCTCCTCACGAGCCCGACTACGGCAACGGCAATCACACTCCTGCCGTGATGACTTTCGCCAACGCTCACGGCCAAGACGCATTCACGGTCACTGTCTGGTCAATTACCCTACACCCAGCCTCCCGACAGGCGACGAACTTCACCGGCGCGGTATCTATGCCGCTATACAACACCTTCATTGAATCCATAACTGGCCGCACACCCGAACTGCGCCAAGCCTTCTGCCTGGTAAACAGCCGACAGGACGGCTTTGCATACGCAATCGCCAAGTGCGATGAAAGAGGCCACGAGCTAGGTGTAGTCGAACATATTCGGCACATGAATGTTGCAGAGGCCTGGGCAATGGTCGAACCACACAATAAGGCGCTTGGCCTATCGCTTCTGGATGTTGCCGATATCACAAGCGCGTGCATTGATGCTGACATTGAATAGGTCGTGAATCTCTAGGCGGGCCCAGGCCATGGCAACCATCAACAATCGGCCATGTTCTGTAAGCCCGCTTCTGGTCGATTGCTATTTTTCGCGAATGACACAATTTGGAAAGGCAGCATCCGAGCACATATCCGGCCCTCCTCCAAAACTGGTGTAACCGGTGTTACGAGTGTAACGACCTTCACCAAACGCCCGGTTTCTTTGGCTTTCATGCCTGTTACACAGTAGAGCGACATAGCGTACCCCCGATGTAACGCTGCCCCTGCGTGTAACGCTAAAGTCAGCATCCGGGTGTTGTGGGCAGGCGCTTTGCGCAAGAGCCTACCAAGGGAATTTCGCTGGCCCCACCTTTTGATGAGAGGAAATCAGGCTGGGGACCCTGAGAGCTTTAGCTTCACACGGGGCATGAAACCCGCGGGATCGTGGTAGCGGCAGCCGCACCAGCTTACTGAAATTTCAACCTTGAAATTGAAAGGATCTTGAAGAGAAAAGGGCATCCTTACTGGATCTGTAATGATCATGGGTTTCGTTCAGGATAGTGAACGATTGACCTGGTCAACTCGGTCAACCAGTCAACTAACTTTGGAGCCCAGCCACTAACGAGATCCGCCGGGTTTCTCATCCCGTGTCTAGTCAAATCTTCCAGGGACCCTTGGGATTTTGAAGTGGGGGAGGCAGAACCATGACCTCTATCGCTGAAAGTTTGCCCAAGAGCGGGGCTTGGGGTCCTAAAAATGGTATTGCAGATATTACATATTTATTTATCTTAATGATTTATATGGCTTTTTAAAGTTTTACACCTTCGTTGGCTTGGAATCTGATGAGGTGTTACAAACTCACGGGTATTACAACTGAAGGCTGTACTCGAGCTGGCAGCTCTAATATTGGCCTATCTCTACTGAGGAGGGTTCACGGCGAGAAGCACCCTTAGTCACTGGCAGCATTCGTCCAAAGGCCCAATCAGTGCGCTTCAGAGGACAACTGGCCGCGCTAAAACGTCAGTCGCATACAAAGATCTTATCGACATGCGCCCGCTAGTCCATCTCACGCTAATAACGATGATTGAAAATAGAGCGATCAGCTTAATCTTATGGAAAAGGTAAAAGATTAGGGACAGGCTTGGTTAGAAGTGGTATTTGACGGTAACGTTTGTTAGCAATGTGCCAAACATATCGATCAGTAGATTCAAAAAGAAAGGACACTTATTCGGCTAGTTAAGAAGCCGCTTAGGATAGCCAATTGGGAGAGCTCAAATGCGAGTCGAAAAGGTGAGAGTCGAGGGATTTCGACTGCTTAAGGATGTTGAGATAACGTTGGAAAAAAAATCCACAGTGATCGTCGGACGTAATAACAGCGGAAAGACTTCTTTTACCGATATTTTTGATCGTTTCACCGGAGAGACAGGGGCTCGGTTTCGTCTTGAAGACTTCTCGCCCGCGCAGCGCGAGCGATTTTTCACAGCAAAAATGCTTAGAGAGCAAGCAGCGAAGCCGGAGGACGTACTCGCGGCACTTCCTACGATTGCTCTGACGCTCACCTTCCGATACGACATCTCAGCCCAGAATTTAGGACCTCTTTCGCCTTTCGTCATTGACTTGGATCTAGACTCCACCACTGCCATTGTATGCTTAGAGTACCGAGCGACACTGGCAGCCCTCCACACTCTGCTTGATACCCCTCTCGCACCAGAAGGTGTCGAACCAAGAACTCATTTCTTTCGCTCATTACGCGACACGGTGCCCAAGGCATACAGCATCCATGTGTTCGCCATCGACCCCACCGACGCTACCAATCGCCGTGATTTTGAGGGCGCAGCCGCACTATCGGCTTTGCTGCAGTGTAATTTCGTTCGGGCACAAAGAACTCTCGACCATGCGAAGCATGGCGATGCCGATGTCATTGGGAAGTTGCTCAGCGCGTTATTCAAAACTGCCTCCGCACCAACTGCTGCGGCTGCAGATCAGGAGCTTGCGGCGAAGCTGAAGGCATCCGTCGAAGACATTGAGCGCAATGTTCAAGGCGACTTCGACCATATGCTGAAAAAGCTTTTGCCAGCCATGGAGGTACTGGGCTTCCCGAGCCTCAACGATACCGAGCTTCGCCCCGAGACCTCATTGAACGTTGAGGCCCTGCTGTCGGACCACACAAGGGTGGTCTACACAGGCACCGACGGGGTACATCTCCCGGAGGGCTATAATGGCCTCGGCACTCGCAACCTGATCTACATGCTGTTACAGCTCGAGAGTTACCATAAGGCCTATCGAGCCAAGACAACCCGTCCAGCAACTCACCTAATATTCATCGAAGAGCCTGAGGCTCACCTGCATCCGCAGATGCAAGAAGTTTTTATCAACCAGCTCAATGCTGCCATTGGAAAACTGTCGACGAGCTACCCTGAAGAGGCTGCGTGGAACGTTCAGTTCGTCATCACGACGCATTCTCCGCATGTGGCAAATACCGCATCGTTTGAAGCCGTGCGGTATTTCCTAAATGAGTCGCCAACCTCAGCAAATGCTCGTCAGACCAAGGTCAAAGACTTCAAGAAGGGCTTGAGCAGCGTTTCTCCCGACGACCAAGACTTCCTGCACCAGTACATGACGTTAACCAAGTGTGATCTGTACTTTGCGGACAAGGCCATCATGGTTGAGGGGACAACGGAGAGGCTACTGATGCCCCGTCTGTGCGAATTGGTCGATAAGTCGCTCGAAGACAAGCACAAGCTGGCTAGACAGTATGTGACCTGCGTCGAGGTCGGCGGAGCACATGCGCACATCTTTTATCCACTCCTCGACTTCCTCGAGCTCAAGACCTTGGTCGTCACCGACATAGATTCAACAAAGCCGGTGGAAAAGCAGAACAAGCATGGGAAAAATATTACGACTTGGGATAAGTGCCCCGTGGCTGAAGGCGAGCGGACATCGAATGCAGCAATCAAGGATTGGTTTCGTCCCGACGACGTCGCGGATAAGGATGGCTGGCAGATCACTCCGGCAGAGCTTGTTGCCAAGACTGCCGAAGAGAAGCAAAGCGGTTACCGTCGTATTGCCTATCAGATTGCAGAGAAGCCTGGCGCTAACATTTGTGCCCGCAGCTATGAAGATGCACTCGTTCTAGCAAACCCCGATCGATTTAAATGGCCTAAGGAACAGGACGAAGCATCTGAGGCATGGGAGATCGCCAAGGGGCTCGCGAAAGCGGATACGGCTTTGCGGTTTGCCATTCGCGAAAAGGAATGGACTGTACCCCGCTACATCCATGAAGGCCTAAGATGGCTTTCCGCCCCGCCTGCTCCTGCGCAGAACGTAGAAGCACCAATTAAGAAGGAGGCGGTATGACGGAGCCTACTGAGAATCCCGCACTCGTTGCTGCACAAGAGGCACAAAGAAAGATCGATGAGGCCCTTGATGCTGGTTATAGCTTTCGCCTTGAAGCCGGCGCAGGCGCAGGCAAGACGTATTCCCTGGTCGCCGCGCTTAAGCGATTGATTACAGAGCGAGGCCCAGCCTTAATTCAAGCAGGGCAAAAGGTAGCTTGCATCACCTACACCGAGGTTGCCCGTAACGAAATTGCCCAGGAGATTGAGGATCACCCAGCCATATTGGTCAATACCATCCACGGATTTTCCTGGGCGTTCCTGCACCAGTTTCAAAAAGCGCTGCGTGACCTCGTGGGTGAAATGGATGACCGGAAAGAGAAGGTCGAACAAGGCGGAGGAATCGGATCAAAGTCTGTGGATTACAACTTGGGATACTTTAGCGTCGATACCGACAGAATCACGCTGAGCCACGACGACATTCCGGAGATGATGGCCAATCTCCTGCAGAAGGAAAAGTTTCGACGTCTCTTGAGTCAACAGTTTCCAGTGATCTTCATCGACGAGTATCAAGATACCCATCCCCAGTTTATGGAGGCAATTACCGAGCACTTTTTGAGACCCGCCACAGGTCCGCTCATTGGTCTATTTGGGGACCACTGGCAGACTATTTATCGCAGCGAATACGAGCTCGCAGAGTATCCGATAGAAGAAATTCCCAAAGGCTCCAACTTTCGATCGGTGCCTGCAATTGTCGATGTGCTGAACAAACTGCGCCCTGAACTTAAGCAAGCCGTCCATGAACCCGAGGCGAAGGGCGAGGCACGGTTTTTTCACTCCAACGCCTACAAAGGTCAACGGACCAACGACAGGCACTCCAAAGAGGATCTTCCACCCGACCTAGCGCGACGCACTCGAGAAGACTTGATGCAGCGACTGCAAGCCGAGGGCTGGGACCTGAGCAAGACGAAGGTACTGATGCTCACCCACAACGTCCTGGCCGCTGAACAGGGTTATCCCAAAATCGCCGAGGTATTCAGCGGCCGTACCGAACAATTCGTAAAGAAGGAAGACCCTGCGATCAAGTTCTTTGTAGAAGTGGTCGAACCCATGTGTGCGGCCTATGATGCATCTCGCTTCGGCGATATGTTCAGGGTGTTCGGCTCCGGTCCTACGATCACCAAGCATGAAGACAAAACCTGTTGGCGTAGCGACATGGATACCCTCCAGATGCTGCGTGCAGATGGCACGATTGGGCAGGTCATCGACCATCTAAAAGCAACGAAGCGTCCGCCGCCACCGGATCGTCTGCTCCGGCGCGACGAAGAGCTCAGGGCCCTAAATGGCGACCCCATACCTGACGATGCGTCCGCACTTCAGCGGTACAGCAATCTGAGGAAAATACCTTACGGAGAGGTTATTGAGGTGGCCAAATTCATTGAGAAACAGTCCTCCTTTGCCACACAGCATAGCGTCAAGGGCGCCGAGTTTGAGAACGTTTTGGTGGTGCTGGGAGGTGGCTGGAATCACTACAACTGGCCTCAGCTACTAGAGCTTGTTAAGACAAAAGCGCTGAATAGCAAGAATACGAAGGGCTTTTATCGTGCCCGCAACCTTTTCTATGTCTCCATATCCCGACCCATGACTCGGCTCGCAGTGCTTGCCACGCAAACCATGCCGGGAACCGCCCTCGAAGCGATAAACACCCTGTTTGGAAGCCATAATGTCGAGGAGCTTGGTATAACACTGTGAAAAAATAGGCCAGGTGAGCTAGGTGATTAAAGCTAGTCTCCCCCCCAAAGAAAACTCCATATCTACACTTTTGGCCGATTGCTATTCTTTCTAATAGGCAGCAATCGGCCGAAGGGGGTAGCTTACTAAATGTCTGCTCCTACGTAGCGTTGACCCATGCAAGTTTCTCAACTCAATGCAAAGAGTTATTTGCGTGAGTAAGGCCAAAATGCTCTAACTGTTTTACATATCAAAAGAAATACTTTCCAATGAGATTACGCGCGACATTAATATTTTTAGGTCGGCATTTGGGAAGTAGTCAAGCTCAGCTTGGATGAAGTTCATAACGGCTGGAATTTCACTATCCGTTGGAACGAATATATATTTTACATCGCTTGGCAAAAATTTCAGTCTGCATAAATCTCCTGTTTTTTTATTATTTTTATCAAGTGCTTCTTTGTCCTGATACTCGCCAAGACTCAAGTAATCATCTATTTTTTCATGCTGTGGAACATATCGCCACTCTGACTCCTGATAAAAATCTTTTAGCACGGGTTTATCAGAGATTAGCATTCGTCCTTGGGTAGGCTTCGAATGCGCCAAGATATACCTTACATGCTTATAACTCGTTTTCTTTTCGGCCTCACTCAACCCGCTAGCAAGTGTTATTAAAGACTTTATTGCTCCATGAAGAGGGTTGTCTCCGGTAAAATAAAATACAGGATTCAAATTGTTCTTAGCGCCCCAGTCCTTCGTTAAACCTATCCCGAAAGAGCCATAGAAATTTACATGTTCTGAAATTCTACTCATAGGGATATCGCAGAAGCAAACCATTGGAAAAGCGACGTAGTCATTCTCCTTCCGACCCTGCCACTGCACATCTTCCAAGCAGTATCTTGGCCAGAAACCATCTTTCAACACAGCCTTTAAAACCTCCATGTTCTTTGTGAAGTGAAACAAGGATACTGATCGCGGTAACATAGCTAAGTCCTTTTAACGGTTTACAAAAAAACAGATTTAGTGAATTATCTCAGCGCAGCCTAGTTTTTAAACTGGTGGATAGGAATACAATATGTCACATCCAGTCGTGAGTGTCCTTTAATGTTACGTCAGGATCAAAAAATTGTCATGCTGCTGAGTATGATACCTAGCTTTGCTTTTGAGCTTCTCACGCTCGAGAGGTATGGGCTTTCAGCTGTGTTGACGCTGGGCGATCAAGCAAAGGCTTCCAAGTAGGGGTGCCCTACGAGCCGATATACGAGGATAGATGATGATCTCTGCCGCCCCGCCCTTAGGACCGTACGCTCTTTTTGTAGAGAATGTGTTCAGTACCTTTGATTTGAACGCAAGAACTTTGCTCGGCCCCGAGGATGTTCCTATTACGGTTACTAACACTGGTTATATAGTCTTTCAATTTGATAGATCATCGAAGTATGCAGGTGGTGGCATAACTGAAATTTTCAAGGGCACTGGGGAAATCCCTGAGCTTGAGATTCAGCAGCGCGAGATAAGAAAAAGCATATCGTACTTGCGATTCAAATATATGAATTCGGCAATGCTTGTTCTTATGTCGGAAGCAGCAATTTCAAGCAACAAATCTTTCATGCTTCCTCAGCCATCTGCCCCAGATAACTATGCGACCGCCAACATAATAAATGGGGTGTTACATATTCAGAACATGCACGACTCGGCACCTCGCCAAGAACGTAAAAATCATGTGCTTAGTGCTGATGTGGTTAATGACTTTATAGTGGTATTTAAATCTATTGGAGATGAATTGGGCAGCTCTTGCATGGATATTTGTTCTCTAATTTACTCATCCAGCTTTAGCTATTCCAATCATGACTTCTCGTCATCATTGTTAATTGGCTGGGCAGCCACCGAAAAAATAATCACTGAGCTGCATGTTAAGCACGTAGGTCCTCCCAGTAAATGGAAAATGGATAAAAATATTAAAGGGCTGGTCGATGCAAATATACTAACTAGCCATTTATTGTCACTTGTTGAGGAGGCAAAGCAAGCAAGAAACGACTTCGCTCATAATCTGCAATCAAGCTCTCGCGATACGGCTGCTGCTGCAGTTTTTTCTGCGGTTGGACTTATTGGTGCATCCATAGGGCGAGAGCTTCGACCGCTTCTCCGAACTACGCATCACGGCTGAAGCATGCACTAGCTATTTGCTTCCGCGATGGTGGACAGTTGCGTTAAAAAATGGCCATAAATCAGTAACTGCGAAGCTACCGGTCGGGTGGATAATTCATTTGCAGTTGGCTATCTATGGTCCCAAGTGTGTAAAAGCACTTCGCCAAAATGAGAAGTTTGATCGCCTTGATGTGCATGGCTCAATCCGTTTGACCCTGTACATCTTCAGATGCGTTTGAGCTGAGACTTTTATTAAGCATTGACAGCTCTTTCAATTGTCGCAATAACTTCGGGATGCCAGTTATTCCCCTTGGCCCTTCAGTGATCTCTAAGTATTTCTCTGTTTTTTCATCAAAACATCTAGTTAACTGTGCTAAAGTCTTTCCAAAGCAGTTGAGTAGAATACTTAACTCTCTTTCACGATTGTCTAAGAAAGTATCTAGATAGTCTGATGTTACTATGTCGATTATCGTGTTTAATTCACGACCCTCATTTCCTTTCCAGTGCAAACGAGCATGGCTGATACTCTCCAATTTAAGCTCGTCGCTGTCAGAGGCATACGTAGCTTTAAAAAGGCTTCCGTCAACCACGATCATTGGTAGAGCAATTACTGCCAAAATGTGATCTTCTGGCTTATAGTCATAATCGTCGTATGATCTCGTTATGTTTAAGCAGTTCGAAACTACTCCTTGAACCGCCTGATAAAATAAATCATTTCCTTTTGAGAATGCCTGTCTTCCTGAGAAGGAAAAGCCTTCTTCCTGGAACATATTTAAATTTTTAAACTCTTCACTTCCAGCCGCTGCCCAGGCAATAGCTTCGCCTGCAGACGATGATATTAGCTGAGCCGCTAATGCGGATGTCGCAAATCTTTTTTCGTCATTAAATAAAATCCAGGGCTTATCTTTACTCCATTTACATTCAACTACATGTTTGATTCGTAGGAATGAACGCCCAAATAGATAATTTGCTGTTGCAAGTACGTCGACCTCTCTCGCTTTACCGTCTTTGTCCTTTGCAAAGTAACTTTGCTCTACCGAGAATTTTCTTTTCTTAAACTTATGAGCTGTAGAAAACTCCAGAGGATAGCCTTCCAACTCAACCCAGTTTTTTATCTTGTCTTCCAAAACAATCTCCATGAGTGAAATGGCTATAAATAGACGACACCGATTTAATTGTTTTTACGTGACTTTATCGTACAAGCCTATCTATTTTTACTAAAAAAACCTCGACTGCCCTGGAGTCACTTCGGAGGCGCGCCACGAGAGAGAGGAGAGTAAAAAACGACATTGCCGATTCGCAGACTACGAAGTCGCGAGCAGCGTGTCTATATCCTGGTTTTGGCTGGTTCGGCTTTTTCGGGAGTACGCATTACCCTATTGAGTCGCGTATTTGGGGAGGAACGTTCGATTAGGATGAGCTTCGTGCGATTACCAATTTGCATGTGGATTGTCGTTCGGCATATTCCTCAGGTGATGAGTGATACCGTGGAGAGTAAACAGCCCGCTAGAGCAGGCTGTTTCGGGGTTACGCAGCGAGTAGGTCGTCCAAGGAAATGTCACGGGCTACCAATGCCAAATCGGAGCGTTCAAGCCTCGAATGGAAGGGGCCGAAGCGAGGGACCTCAAGCCCAGACAACCCATCTCCCATTCCGCCTTTTTGGTAGCTGACGGCCAGTATCCGTGCGCCTACAGCGTGAAGTTGCTCGGTCACCGCGTTCCACTCCTCATCCAATGCAAACCCAACCGCGCTCAATGCGGCTGTCTTGGCCTCATCTACACGTTGGCGGGCATTCGTGATTTGAGCTTCAAGAGTATCAAGCTCGACTTGGAGAGCACTGAGGATCAGGTCTTGCCTTCTGACCTGCTCATCCGTTGTTGCCAGTTGCTTCGCAGCCTTTTGCATCTCGCTGCTTGCTGATTTTTCTCCTTCGCTGTCGCCACTTGCCAGGCTTTTTGCGTAGGACGTCGCCGCGTCACGCTCGGCTTGTTGTGCCTTTTCCAGGGCTTGATCGGCTTCTGATTGAATTGTCAGAAACCGCTCGTTCAGGTGCGTTTTTTTCCGTTCCAGCGCTTCGACTTCAGCGGTTGCATCGGTCATCGCGTGAATAGCGTCAGCTTTGATCTGACCAATTTTTTCCAGCCTCTCCAGGTGTTGAAGCTTGTGATCAATTGATGCCAGCTCACCGGGAATCGCATCTATGCGGGCTTTGACGCTTGATAATTTTTCCATAGCCTCGCGGCTTTCAGGGCTTCCAATTACGTTGCCATTCGCACTGAAGCCACTGGGCGCATTGCGCCATTCAGCCTCCAGTTGTGGCAGGCTTTCTTCCAGTGTTTCCAGTTCTTGAATCAAATTGGCTTTTTGCTGCTTTAGCTGGTTCATGTTGAGTTCCTAAAGGCGAAAGGTTGTTTGGTTTTTTTTCCGTTGGCGGGCCAGGCCAAGGTGAGCCTGCATTCCTCTTGGCGGGGCCGTTGTTAGGCCGCCTGGGCGTTTTGATCACCTTGTTCTGGCACTGCCACAACCACATAACAGCGCTGCAAGCCCAGTCCTGGTAGTCGCACCGCCGTCGAGGCTTTGCCATCCTTTCCCGGCTCTAAAACGCCCCTTCGCAGGAGCTCTTTGTTAACCGCACTGAGGTTCATGCCTCGGAAGATTTCGGAGCGCCATGCTTCCGGCAGCACGTAGTAGGTGTTAGTGGTGTGCAGGGCGTCGCCCATGCCGTGTTCCATGGTCTTGCGAAAACCCAGCCGATCAATTGTGCGCGGGCCGTGCTCATCGATCCTGGCGGCGGCAGATTCCCAGCGGGTGAAGCGGCTTTCTCCAAAGCGCTCGATGACCTGGCGCAACCGCGCCAAAATTGCATCGCCCTCGAAGTTACCGGCGCCGCCGCGTTCAGCTAGCCACGCATGCAGACATACCCGTGCGGCGGTCGTGGCTGTGCCATCCGGCCAGCCGGTAACACCAAAGGCGGTAGCCAACTCTCCGGCGGCGGCGGCGAGGCCGAAGCGAAGGGCGG
>NZ_FKLB01000062.1:0-96949 GCF_900067035.1 Pseudomonas sp. 1 R 17 | reverse complement strand
GGCCTTTGCTGGCATCCGCTGGCACGGCGAGCATGCGCACCTCCATACCGGCTTTCAGCTCCTTGTTTGCATCCGCCATGTGCTGCGCCAACGTCTTCTCGCCAGTCGAGAGAAACAGCAAACGCCACTCCTGCACCTGTCGTCCCGCTTGTCCTCGATCATTCGCACGGGCCTTACCGGTGCCATTGCCCAGCATGTAAACCGTTTCGCCAATGATGCGCGGGTCACACATACCGATTTCATCCAGCACCAAGAGGCCGTCTGAGTGTGCGGCAGCGATGGACTCCAGAGCGTTATCTGTTGAGCGCCATGAGCGCACCAGGCGCGGCCCGCCATAGACCGAGGCCGCGACCTGCAAGTGGGTGGTCTTGCCGCCGGAGCTGTCGCCGTACAGGTGGAAGCCGCCCGACTCATGCCCAAGCAGATTCAGCAGAGGCCCTGCAAAGGCCACAGAGACGACAAACGCCAAGCGGTGATTACCAACGCACAGCGCGCCGATTTGCTGCTGCCATTGCTCAAGAGAGCCCGCCTCGCTGATCGGTGGCAACTGAGCACCGGCTTCATAAAAATGCAGGTGTTCGGCGTGCGAGCCGATCTGTTGTTCGGGCAATAGAAACGCATTGTCGTGCCAGCCCAAGCGCGTCACCAAGCGTGCGCGCTGGGCGCTATCGAAGCCGCCAAGGTAACTCTGCAGGTCATTGCGTGCGTTGCGCCCTGATCGGCTTCCGGCAAGGCGCAGGCCCATGTCTACCAGCGGGCCGAGTACGTCTTTGCCGAAGTCGCCGGTCATGGTTCGGGCCGGAATGTTCCAGCGTTTTTTGGCGCCGTCTGGGTCGTCGAATTCAACAAGCAAGCCCCAGTTGTGGCCCTTGTCGTCGCGAGTGCGGGCGATGATTTCGAGAGGCGAACACACAGGGCGCGCCTCGCCATCATCACCGGAATAAAACACCCCATCAGGGGTCAGGCGAAAGCCGCCCGGCAACAGATCATTTTTTGATTTCGCAGGACGTTTTGCAGGTGCCTTAGTCTTCGGTTCTTGGGGCTCAGTGGGCTCAGTGACGGTGCCGAAAAACTCGCCGTTACGCACCAGCTCGGTCACGTGGCCAGCGGTCCAACCTTTGGCTAACGCGTCCGCTGCATCATCGCCATCCGCCCATTTGCCACCCTTGATCAATGTCGGCTTGCCACCTTTGCTGCTGGGCTTGAGCTTGAACACGTCGAGCGAGACTCGTTGCACTGAAGCGGCGCCCAGCTCAATCAGCTTGAGCTCGATGGCGTCCATGCAGGTCTTACCGCTGGCATCGTTATCCGGCCACAGCACCACAGTGCGCCCTTTGAGTGGCGTCAGGTCGGCCTTGTGCCAAGAGTTGGAGCCGTTCAGCCAGCAGGTGGCGACGTAGTCGGGCATCAGTTCGGCGGCGGCGTCAGCGGCCTTTTCACCCTCACAAAGAACAACGGGTGCGTCGGCGCGTTGTGCCAGTTCATCCAGGCGCATCAGAGGCCGAGGGGCCGGCAATCCTTGCCAGCGCCATTGTGTGGTTTGCCCATCGGAGCGCTTGCACCAGGTCAACGGCGCAAAGACCTTCTGCGGTTTGCCGTCCTCATCGGGGCCCAGGTCGAAGCGATACAGCGCCATGACCGGTTGGCCCTGTGCATCGCGATAGATCCACACCTTGGACGGAACACCGTGTTGCCGGTGTTTGGCTGGGCACTTGTTCATGGCCTCGGCCGGGATCGGCTGAATCGCGACCCACTCCGGCGTTGCGTTCTTGGTCGGTGCGCTTTTGGTTGTCGCTGAACCTGCGGAAACGCTGAGCAGATCCGCCAGTTTTTTGCAGGCCTCCACGTCCGTGCCGCCATCGATATAACGCACCAGGTCGATCAGGTCGCCGCCCTTATCGCCGGTGGCAAAATCCGCCCAGGTACCTTTGCTCAAATTCACCTTGAGTGAACCTGCACGTTTGTCCGTGCGCGTCGGGTTTGGTGCTGTGTATTCCTTGCCGCCGTCGACGCGTTTGCCGTTCGGCAGCCAGTGCGCTAGCACACGGTCGATGTTCTTCAGTGCGGCACTTTTTACGTCGGCAAAGCTTGGACGTTTTGAGGTGTTGCCGGTGCGCTGAGTCATAGTGCGGTCCTCGACTCAAGCAGCGCCTCGTTCACGTCGTCGATCAGCGCCTTGGCCATCTCGCCGAGGTAGAACGCAGGCCAACTAAAACGCTCGCCCGCATCGCTGATGGCGGCATCGAGGATCAGTTTATTGGCGTGGTGCAGAATTTGGGAGACGGCTTCTAGTGCGTCCTCTAGCGGGATACCGGCATTCACCCAAAACAGGTTTTGGCCGTTACCGTTGGCAGGGGAAAACTCGGAGCGTCCAAGCGTGCTGGAGTGGGTCACAGCGCACCGCCTTTCTGGCCCATCGGCACAGAAGAGGCATCACCATACATGGTGAGTTTTTTGATAAGGCCCAAGGTGCCACGCACGTCCCAAATAACGGACGACAGCACGCGGTTGGAGAGCAGGGGTTTATCCCCGTCTAAGTGGTCTTCCAGCAGCATGAGAACGGAGTCGGCACGGTCGAGCGCACAGGTGATTGCGTCGATAGGTAGGCCAGCTTCGGCGTCTTGGCTGACGCAGAGCAGATCCTCGGGTAGTGCAAAGCCTGGAAGCATGCTCATTGGGCACCCCCTGCGGCTTCCAGAGCTCGCGCTTTGGACATATGGGCGTTGTAACGGGAGAGGCGTGTAGCGAGGCTGGAGTTGGCGTGTAAAGCGGCGAGAGCCATAGCTCGATGAGCAGCGGCGCGAATTTTGGACGGATTGAGGGCGTGCATGGGGCGAAACTCCTATTGTTGAGGAGCTGCCACGGTTCGCCGTCAAACGAATTAGGGTGGCAGCTGTGCGCAGGTTGACGGGCCGGGACAATAGGAACCCGGCAGACCCGAAGGTCTCCCACGCACAGCCACCATAAAACGGAGATGCGGGCACAAAAAAAGCGCCTGCAATCGTAATGGGGGCGCCTGTGCGCCTATTGTTGAACGGGCCGTCAAACCCGGTCGCTGAATTTGCAGCGACAGGCAGAGAGTAACGTCCGGTTTTTGAAAGTGCAACTGTGTGGATCGCTTGCGGATTTTTTCGACTGGGCATAAATTGGTCAGGCATGTAGATTTACCTCTACGCCTCCGGTTGCCGCCGGGGGCGTTTTCGTTTCAGGCATGGACTTCCCAGCGCAGGGAGACAAAGGGCAACAGGTCGCCTTCGAGACAGGCGCGTGCATCTTCGTAGGCGTCATTCTGTTGGCCTTCGTCGACGATGATTGCTTGCGGGGCTTGGCAAGGAACTGACAATGCGCACCAGATGCCGTCTGCCCAGCGCATCACCAAAACGTCACGGCCCAGGCGTTTTTGCTCCGTACGGTAGCGTTCGAAGCGTTGCATCCACCGAGGCTTAAATTCGACTGTTCTGAGTACAGAAAAGGGCTGCAAGATGGCCCTATTGGCGACACGATTTTTCATGCCGCCACCCTGTCTCGAGCTGCGATTCGTGCACGCGTCCAATCTAAAACTTCAGCCAGTACCCATGCGACGGGAGCGCTACGGGCGTTACTAGCGCTGAGTTTTACTGGAAGTGGGAAGCCGCTATCCGCTTGCTGCATTAGTTTGTAAATCGTTGGGCGCGCTAACCCAACTATGGCCATTACTTCCGGCATGCGGATCAGAATTGCTGAAGGATCTGCGGTAAAATGACTGGTTCGCTTGGCGTTCAGATCGCTTGTTTCGTAGGATCGGATTTCGGTGGGATTTGCGGACTTGCAGCTATGATCATTCATGGATAACCCCTGGTTATGGATACAGGGGTATCTATCTATACATTTATCTAGATGAAGAAAACTACTTTTCCCCTAGACCGGTCAATGTGTAGTCAATATGGGGGCAACGCAGGGTGAACGCGGCAGTTTAGTAATTGCGTAGCTAGCACTGATCGATCAGGTGGCAGGCGTCAGCGACCCGTCCACGGCAGAGATCAAAGCGCGGTTGCCCTGAGAGAGATTTGAGCAGGCCGCTGCTTAGCGCCGAATGCAATACGGTTTGGCGATCAGTCGTTGCCAAGTGTCTCAGGCGCTGTGTAACCGAAAGTCCCACGCCCTGCGCTTGAAGGGCGGAGCCAGCGAAGGTCGCTCGGTAGCGATCAGGCGAAAAACGTCTGCCCGCAGCACCTGAGCGCTGACTTTTGCGTTACACGCAGGGGCAGCGTTACATCGGATGTACGCTATGTCGCTCAACTGTGTAACAGGCGTGGAGGCCAATGAAACCGGGCGTTTGACTATGGGCGTTACACGAGTAACACCCGTTACACCGGTTTTGGAGGGGGGCTGGGTATGTGCTCTCATACCGCCTTTCCAAATTGGCCCTGCACCACATTTCCAATCACTAGGGCATCAAGGTGATCGGCGTACCACTGCATCATCACTCTACGCTGAGGCAGGTACACCGCTTTGTTATAGACCCCGGCAATACCCTCCTTTGCATGAGAGAGCTGGGCCTCAATGTGGTTTTCATCGAAACCCTGCTCATTGAGTATGGTGCTCGCGATGTGACGAAAGCCGTGACCTGTTTGCCGACCGGCATATCCCAGTCTGCGGAGCGCCATTAGAAAGACTGTATTGCTACGAGGGATTGTCCTGTCTTTCCTGCCTGGAAATAGGAGAGGGTACGCACCTGTCAGTGTTCGTAACTCAGTGAGCGCTTCAATTGCCTGTCTAGAGAGAGGCACCACATGTTCGCGACGACGTTTCATTCGCTCGGCTGGGATCGTCCATAGCTTTTTGGAGAAGTCGATTTCTGACCAGCGTGCTTCGCGGATCTCGCTTGGGCGCGATGCTAATAAGGAAAGCAAGCGAAGCCCAATACGAACGTCCTTTGCGTGAGGGTAGGAGTTGATCGCTCGAAGTAGCGCAGGCAGTTCTTCAATCGAAACGTGTGCATAGTTTTCAGCGCTACGTGATTGCAGGAATTTGCTGAGACCTTCAAGGGGATTGTGGACGGCTCGTCCTGTTACGCGGGCCAGGTCATAGATCTCTTTGCAAAAGGCACGAACTCGGCCCATTTGTTCAATGATCCCCTTCTGCTCCATGCCGCGTAGAAACTCCATCCATTCCAGGGGCAATATTTCTGTGTACACGCGTTTTCCGAAGATGGGGAACACGTGAAGCTCAAGTGCGCCAAGTACCCGTCGAGACGTACCTGATTCCCAGCTTGTGCGTCTGGCCTCAAACCACTCGCGCCCTAACGCTTCAAAGGTGTTGTTGGCAGCAACCTGGTCTGCAACCTTCCGAGCCTGCTTGCTCACCAATGGATTTTTGCCGGTCGATGCGTCTTCGCGTAGTTGAGCTGCTTTCTGTCTCGCCAATGAGCCGCTGATTTCCGGGTAGCCGCCGAGCCCCAGCCAAGACCATTTGCCGTCTGGCTTTTTGTAGCGCAGCTCCCATGATTTCTGCCCGTTAGGTTTCACCCGGAAGTACAGGCCATTCCCGTCCTGCTCGCGATACGTTGTGTGCTCGGGCTCCAGGCCTGCAAGCGTGGTGTCTGCTAAGGGGCGGCGTTTGATTTCAGTGCGCTTCACTTCCTGTATGCCTCCAGTTATAGGAATCGCAAAGCATACACGTGGGCATACATGGCGGGAAGTTATAGGGGGAGACAGGGATGGATAGCCAGAAACAAGAAAGCCCGCACAGGGCGGGCTTCTTGGGGTGTTTCGTAGACTGTCTGAGACAGCCCGAGACTGCTATATGGTGCACCCGGCGGGATTCGAACCCACGACCCCTGCCTTCGGAGGGCAGTACTCTATCCAGCTGAGCTACGGATGCTTGTGCGGGCGACATCATACCCATGTCGACCTTGGGCGTCCATGCCGGTCTTTGGCCGTTCAAACGTAGGCATTTGCCGCGCAGAGGCCCTGCGCCGGGCGCCGTTGGTCAACACGGCGGAACGCGCTCGAATCACGCTGATCAGAAAAGTCCGGCAAATGCGCCGTTTTCGTTCTTTTTTTCGAACAGACTATTGCCCTGTACCCCCATTGATCCTAGGATTCGTTTGAGATTTCAAACGCTCTGTCTCTCGTGCGTGCGCTATTCACTGATCGCGCGCGGGGGCTGATTTCCCTGACGGCAGCCCACAAGGCGCCTTTCAACAACTCTAATTCGCTCCGCGTGCGCGCGGTGCTGTTAAGGAAAGCCGACATGCAGCTCAAAGATTCCCAGTTGTTCCGCCAGCAGGCCTTTATCGATGGCGCTTGGGTGGATGCGGACAACGGATCGACCATCAAGGTCAACAACCCGGCCACGGGCGAGATTATCGGCACCGTGCCAAAGATGGGCGCCGCGGAAACCCGCCGTGCTATCGAAGCCGCCGACAAGGCGCTGCCGGCCTGGCGTGCGCTGACCGCCAAGGAGCGCGCCAACAAGCTGCGCCGTTGGTTCGAGCTGTTGATCGAAAACCAGGACGACCTCGGTCGCCTGATGACCCTGGAACAAGGCAAGCCATTGGCCGAAGCCAAGGGCGAAATCGTCTACGCCGCGTCCTTTATCGAGTGGTTCGCCGAAGAAGCCAAGCGCATCTATGGTGACGTGATTCCCGGCCACCAGCCCGACAAGCGCCTGATCGTGATCAAGCAGCCTATCGGCGTGACCGCCGCCATCACCCCGTGGAACTTCCCGGCCGCGATGATCACCCGTAAAGCTGGCCCGGCCCTGGCCGCCGGTTGCACCATGGTGATCAAGCCGGCTTCGCAAACGCCGTTCTCGGCCCTGGCCCTGGTTGAGCTGGCGCACCGTGCCGGTATCCCGAAAGGCGTGCTGAGCGTGGTCACCGGCAGCGCTGGCGACATCGGCGGCGAGCTGACCAGCAACCCGATCGTGCGCAAATTGTCCTTCACCGGCTCGACCGAAATCGGTCGCCAGTTGATGGCCGAATGCGCCAAGGACATCAAGAAAGTTTCCCTGGAGCTGGGCGGCAACGCGCCGTTTATCGTGTTCGACGACGCGGACCTGGATAAGGCCGTCGAAGGCGCGATCATCTCCAAGTACCGCAACAACGGCCAGACCTGCGTCTGCGCCAACCGCCTGTACATCCAGGATTCGGTGTACGACGCGTTCGCCGAAAAACTCAAAGTCGCGGTGGCCAAATTGAAGATCGGCAACGGTCTGGAAGAAGGCACCACCACCGGTCCGCTGATCGACGAAAAAGCCGTGGCCAAGGTCCAGGAACACATCGCCGACGCCCTGAGCAAAGGCGCCAAGCTGTTGGCCGGTGGCAAGGTCATGGAAGGCAACTTCTTTGAGCCGACCATCCTGGTCGACGTGCCGAAGAACGCCGCCGTCGCCAAGGAAGAAACCTTCGGCCCGCTGGCGCCGCTGTTCCGCTTCAAAGACGAAGCTGAAGTGATCGCGATGTCCAACGACACCGAGTTTGGCCTGGCTTCCTACTTCTACGCCCGCGACCTGGGCCGTGTGTTCCGTGTGGCCGAAGCCCTGGAATACGGCATGGTCGGCGTCAACACCGGGTTGATCTCCAACGAAGTGGCGCCGTTCGGCGGCATCAAGGCTTCGGGCCTGGGCCGTGAAGGCTCCAAGTACGGGATCGAGGATTACCTGGAAATCAAATACCTCTGCCTGGGCATCTAAGCCCCGTAAGAGATTGCAGCAAACGCAAAGGGCACGAGAGCGCTGACCCTTTGCGTGTTTCACATCGTTATTCGTAGTGGCCGGGAAAGCTGTGGCAGTCGATCATCGCATGCTGCCGTAGTTGCCTCCCCGCCACGTATTCCTTGAACAACGCCACCCGATGAGTGGCGAATGAGGACTTTATGAGCAAAACCAACGCTTCCCTGATGAAACGCCGCGAAGCCGCTGTACCGCGCGGTGTTGGCCAGATTCACCCGATCTTCGCCGAATCCGCGAAGAACGCCACCGTGACCGACGTTGAAGGTCGCGAGTTCATCGACTTCGCCGGCGGTATCGCCGTGCTGAACACCGGCCACGTGCACCCGAAAATCATCGCCGCCGTGACCGAACAGTTGAACAAGCTGACCCACACGTGCTTCCAGGTACTGGCCTACGAGCCGTACGTCGAAGTGTGCGAAAAAGTGAACGCCAAGGTCCCCGGCGATTTCGCCAAGAAAACCCTGTTGGTCACCACCGGTTCCGAAGCCGTTGAAAACGCCGTGAAAATCGCCCGTGCCGCGACTGGCCGTGCCGGCGTGATCGCTTTCACCGGCGCCTACCACGGCCGTACCATGATGACCCTGGGTCTCACCGGTAAAGTCGTGCCTTACTCGGCCGGCATGGGCCTGATGCCCGGCGGCGTGTTCCGCGCGCTGTACCCGAACGAACTGCACGGTGTCAGCGACGACGACTCCATCGCCAGCATCGAACGCATCTTCAAGAACGATGCCGAGCCGCGTGATATTGCCGCCATCATCATCGAGCCGGTCCAAGGCGAAGGCGGTTTCTACGTCGCGCCGAAGCCGTTCATGAAGCGCCTGCGCGAACTGTGCGACAAGCACGGCATCCTGCTGATCGCCGACGAAGTGCAAACCGGTGCCGGCCGTACCGGTACCTTCTTCGCCATGGAACAGATGGGCGTTGCCGCCGACCTGACCACCTTCGCCAAATCCATCGCTGGCGGTTTCCCGCTGGCCGGTGTGTGCGGCAAGGCCGAATACATGGACGCCATTGCCCCAGGTGGCCTGGGCGGCACCTACGCCGGTAGCCCGATCGCTTGCGCCGCTGCGCTGGCGGTGATGGACGTGTTTGAGGAAGAGCACCTGCTGGACCGCTGCAAGGCTGTCGGCGAGCGCCTGGTGACTGGCCTCAAGGCGATTCAAGCCAAGTACCCGGTGATCGGTGACGTGCGTGCCCTGGGCGCGATGATCGCGGTCGAGTTGTTCGAAGACGGCGACAGCCACAAGCCAAACGCCGCAGCCGTTGCCGCCGTGGTGGCCAAGGCGCGTGACAAGGGCCTGATCCTGCTGTCCTGCGGCACCTACGGCAACGTGTTGCGCGTACTGGTGCCGCTGACCTCGCCGGACGAGCAGTTGGACAAAGGCTTGGCGATCATCGAAGAGTGCTTCTCCGAGCTGTAAGCGGCAGTTGGCCTGATCGATAAGAAAAACCCGCTTCGGCGGGTTTTTTTGTGTCGATCAGAAGCAAGCCAGTTCTTATCAAATTTAAAATAACTTACTGATTTTAAAGGGTAAAAAATTTCACTCTAAAATCTTGAGTCTTGCATAAACAATTTCAGGCAACCGCATTCTTGTGGTGAGCGGGCTTGTCCCGCGCTGGGGTGCGAAGCGCCCCTAATAAAGACAAAATGCGGTGTATCAGGCACTCCTCTGCGCTTGGTTTTGGGGCTGCTGCGCAGCCCAACGCGGGCGGAGCGACGATTCGACAAGCCCGCTCGCCACAGGTGACGGGTTGTCCGTTCTGTCCCTTAACTGACCGGCATTGGGGCAAGCCCCCTCCCACAGTGATCTGCATTCAGCCAGCGATGACGCGATTCTTGCCCAGGCGCTTGGCCTCATACATGGCGGCATCGGCGCGGGCGAACAGGCTGTCCAGGGTGGAGTCTTCCTCGGTCAGGCTGGCCAGGCCCTGGCTGATGGTCACGCTGAACGCCTGGCCTTCATAGCTGAAACTCAGTTCCTGGATCTCCCTGCCCAAGCGCTCAGCCACTTGCAGCGCCATCTCCGGCGCGCAACCCGGCAGAACGGCCGCGAACTCTTCGCCGCCAATGCGCCCGAACAGGTCGCCACGGCGCAGGACCCCGCGACCGCTCTCGGCGATACGCCGCAGCACTTGGTCGCCCTCCAGGTGGCCGTAGGTGTCGTTGACGTCCTTGAAGTCATCGATGTCCAGCAGCAGGAAGGCCAGCGGCGCGCCTTGGGCGCAGGCGCTGTCGAAGGCCTGGTTGGCGCATTCGAAGAAGTGTCGGCGGTTGCTGCTCTGGGTCAGCACATCGGTGGTGGCGAGACGGTGCAGCTCCAGTTCCAGCTGTTTTTTTTCCGTGATGTCTTCGGCCATGCCGACGACGATCACCGGCTCGCCGGGTTCGACCTGCTGGTTGATGTAGCACTTGTCGCTCAGCCAGCGGATCTGCCCGTCGGCGGTGATGATGCGGTACTCGCGGTCTTCCACGGCTCCCTGCTCCAGCACGCGCGCCAGGCTGTGTTCGGCGTAGTCGAGGTCTTCGGGGTGAATGCTGTTGCGCCATTCGCGGTGGTCGGCCAGCAGCAGGCCGGCGGCACGTCCAAAAATCCGCTCGTATGCCGGGCTCACGTAGAGCACGCGGCGGGTTTGCCAATCTATGGCCCACAGCACGGCGTTTACGCTGACCAGCAGAGAACTGAGCAATTGTTCGCGCTCACTCAGTCGCTCGACTTCGCCCTGGGCATGTACCAGTGCCAGCAGGGTTGCTGCCGCGGCCGGACGCGGAGGGTCAGCGGTAGGGCTGTCGGCGGTGAAGGGCTTTTCGAGAACCATCGGCACAACTCTCTCTGGGCGCGCCGCAAGATCGAGCAGCGGTCACTACAAGGGGCCACCATGATGGCGAAGTGTTCATTGAGAGAGGCGAATTGCAGTGAAGTTCCGTCAACAGGCTCGATTGACGGTGTCCGAGAAATGACGCCAAAAAGCTGATGGGTGGGAGGGCAAGCCCTCCCACGCGACTGTCAGACCGCCGCAGGACGCAGCGAATAGGTCTTCAATTGGTGGGCAAAATCCCGCAGGGACTGGATGCCGCTGGACTCGGCCTCGTGCACCCATTCCTTGATGGCGGCGAGCATGTCGTGGCCGTTGGAGCTGGTCTTGAGCCAGATCTGCTGCAGCGCCAGGCGTTTTTCGTAGATCACTTTCAGCGCCTGGCTGTGTTCCAGCATGCTCTGGATACGCAGGTGGTGGCGGTCATCCAGCAGGCTGGTTTCCCGCGACAACAGGCGTTTGGCGCGGTGGAACTGGTGGCGCACCGAGTGATCGACTTTTTCCAGCTCCTGCTTGACCAACGGGCCGATCACCAACTTGCGGTACTGGGCCATGATCTGGAAGCGGTTGTTGAGGATCGCCATGGCGGTGTCCATGTCCAGGTGACCCTTGCCTTCCACGCGGTGGGCAATCGGTGCCACGCGCTGCACCTTGGCCAGGCGCAGGAAGCTGAACACCTTGATCCATGCCCAGCCCAGGTCGAATTCCCACTTCTTCACCGACAGCTTGGCCGAGTTGGGGTAGGTGTGGTGATTGTTGTGCAGCTCTTCGCCCCCGACGATGATGCCCCACGGCACCAGGTTGGTGGCGGCGTCACGGCATTCGAAGTTGCGATAGCCCACGGCATGGCCCAGGCCGTTGATCACGCCGGCGGCCCAGAACGGAATCCACATCATCTGGATTGCCCAGATGGTGATGCCGATGGCGCCGAACAGCAGCAGGTCGATCACGCCCATGATCGCCACACCCAGCAGCGGATAAGGAGTGTAGATCTTGCGCTCGATCCAGTCGTCCGGGCAGTTCTTGCCGTAGATGCGCAGGGTCTCGGGGTTTTCGGCCTCGGCACGGTACAGCTCGGCGCCTTTGCGCAATACGGTGGACAGGCCCTTGATCACCGGGCTGTGCGGGTCGTCGACGGTCTCGCACTTGGCGTGGTGCTTGCGGTGGATGGCGGTCCACTCGCGGGTGTTCTGCGCCGTGGTCAGCCACAGCCAGAAGCGGAAGAAGTGTTTCAGGCCGGCATTGAGCTCCAGGGAGCGATGGGCTGAATAGCGGTGCAGATAGACCGTGACCCCAACGATGGTCACGTGGGTCATCAACAGGGTGACTGCCACCAGTTGCCAGGCCGACAAGTCAAGAAAACCGTTGTACCACATAGGCTGTATGGCCCTCAGATAAAGAAAAGAACAGCACACGCATTATCACTAAGCCTACAGAGAAAACCAGCGGCCCTTTCAGATAAGACTTACGAGATGTTACATATCCTATAATCCCCATTCTTTGTAGGACGATTCTGGGCTTTTAGTAAGGATTACTGGGCATATGCTGTTTTCATACCGAGGAGCCCTGCGTGCTGGGCTGGTATACCTGCTGGCTTCGAGCGTCTGGATAGGCCTCACTCATCGGGTATTGATCGAGTTTCTCGATAATCCGACCGACCTGCACCGGTGGTTGCAGGTGCGCGGTTATGTGTGGGTCGCGCTCAGTGCCTGGTTGATCTACCTGATCTGTGCCCGATCTGCCCGGGCCGACCAGCAGCAACCCTTGAAAGAGAACCGCGAGCGCCTGCGCCAAGCTGCTGCCGTGTTCGATTGCACCCGCGAAGGGGTGTTGGTCACCGACGCCAAGGGCCTGATCGTGCATGTGAACCGGGCCTTCATGGAAATCACCGGCTACCAGTGCGAAGACGTCATGGGCCGGCAGCCGAGCCTGTTCAAGTCCGGTCGCCATTCGTCGAATTTCTATCAAAAGATGTTCCAGACCCTGGAACACACCGGTGAATGGAGCGGTGAAATCTGGAATCGGCGCAAAAGCGGTGAGATTTATCCACAGTGGCAAACCATTCGCGTGATTCACGATGACCTGGGCCATATCAGCCATTACGTCGCGGTGTTTTCCGACATCAGCGCCATCAAGGATTCCGAGCACGAACTGGCCCACCTGGCCCACCACGACCCGCTGACCGACCTGCCCAACCGCCTGCTGTTCACCGACCGTGCCGAGCAGGCGCTGGCCTCGGCGCAACTCCACAAGCGCGGCTGCGCCCTACTGTTGCTGGACCTGGATCACTTCAAGATCATCAACGACAGCCTTGGCCATAATGTGGGCGACCAGTTGCTCAAGCTGGTGGGCGAGCGGCTCAAGGCGCTGTTCGGCCCCGGCGTGACCCTGGCGCGCCTGGGCGGGGATGAGTTTGCGGTGCTCGCGGAAAACTGCTCACAGGTGGTGCAGGCGGCGGCTTTGGCACAGCGCATGCTGGATGTGATGAAGCAGCCGTTCATCTTTGACGGCCATCAGCTGTTTATCAGCGCCAGCATTGGCATCAGCCTGTTCCCCAATGATGCCCTGAGCGCCGAGCAATTGTTGCGCAACGCCGATTCCGCGCTCTTCAAGGCTAAAAGCGTGGGCCGCGAAGGCTACGCCTTGTACACCGAAGAACTCACCGCCCATGCGCAGAACCGGGTGGAAATCGCCAGCGAACTGCGCCGCGCCCTCGAACAGCAGGAGTTGCGCGTCTACTACCAACCGGTGCACGACTTGCACACCAGCCGCCTGATCGGCGTCGAAGCACTGGTGCGCTGGCAACACCCCGAGCGTGGCCTGGTGCCGCCGGGTGATTTCATCCCCATCGCCGAACGCACCGGGTTGATTGCCGAGATCGATGGATGGGTGATGGACCAGGCCTGCCGACAGATGTGCCGATGGCTGGCCGACGGCGCGCCGCTGAGCTTTATTGCAATCAATGTATCCAGCCGCCTGTTTGCCCGGCGCGAACTCTACGATCAAGTCGCCCAGGTGCTGCACGATACCGGTCTGGATCCGGCCTTCCTGGAGTTGGAAGTCACCGAAAGCGCGGTGATGGACGACCCCGAAGTGGCCCTGGAACAACTGCACCGCCTGCGCGAACTGGGCTTGCGCCTGGCCATCGATGACTTCGGCACCGGCTATTCCTCCCTGCTGCGCCTCAAGCGCCTGCCAGTGCAGAAACTCAAGATCGACCAGGGCTTTGTCGCCGGGCTGCCGTGGGACGAAGACGATGCCGCCATTGTGCGGGTGGTGATCGCCCTGGCGAAAAGCATGGGCATGCAGGTGCATGCCGAGGGGATCGAACAGGTGGAGCAGGCGCGGTTCTTGTTGGAGCAGCACTGCGATATGGGCCAGGGGTACTGGTTTGGGCGGCCGATGCCGGCGGACGAGATTGATTGGAACTGCGCACCCACTCTCCAGCCTTGAAATGCATTCAAATGTGGGAGGGGGCTTGCTCCCGATAGCGGTGTGCCAGTCTGAACATTTGTTACTGATAGACCGCCATCGGGGCAAGCCCCCTCCCACATTTGGATATTCACAAGGCGTTATTTCAGCGCTTGGGCGCAAAACAAGCGCGCAACCCCACGTCCTGCCAGAAAATTCTTTCTGGTTATATAAACATTCTTAAATAGTATTTTTAAGAATATCCGCGCTTATCTACTATCGCCCTACGCCGCAAGCAGTGCCGCCACTGCGAGGCACTATTCATTTCAGGAGCGAGACCATGAGCGCATCTCTACGTAGCGTCGACGGCCAGGACGAAGCAGCCATTTTGCGCGAGATCCAGAGCGCCTTGCGCGATCTGCGGTTTGGCGCGGTGGAAATCACTGTGCACAACGCTCAAGTGGTACAGATCGAACGCAAGGAAAAATTCCGTTTGCAGAACCCGGGTAACAAACCGAGCTAAGCAATAACGGCGATAGACCCCGTCACTATAAGAAAAAGCCAACACCCAGAATTTTCAGGAGCTTCTATGTCGTCGATTCGCCGTTATGCCCTGGCCGCCCTGGCCAGCGCCGTGTTTGCCGGTTCCGCCGTTGCCAAGGACTACGAGTTGCTCAACGTCTCGTACGATCCTACCCGTGAGTTGTACCAGGACTACAACGCTGAGTTCACCAACTTCTGGAAACAGTCCCACCCCGGCGATAACGTCAAGATCCAGCAATCCCACGGTGGTTCGGGCAAGCAAGGCCGGGCAGTGATCGACGGCCTGCGCGCCGACGTGGTGACCCTGGCCCTGGCCGGTGACATCGACGAAATCGCCAAGCTGGGCAAGACCCTGCCGGAGAACTGGCAGACCCGCCTGCCGGACGCCAGCACCCCATACACCTCGACCATCGTGTTCCTGGTGCGCAAGGGCAACCCTAAAGGCATCAAGGATTGGGGCGATCTGATCAAGAAAGACGTTTCCGTGATCACGCCTAACCCGAAAACCTCCGGCGGTGCGCGCTGGAACTTCCTTGCCGCCTGGGCCTACGGCCTGAAATCCGGTGGCAGCGAAGCCAAGGCCCAGGAATACGTCAAGGAGCTGTTCAAGCACGTGCCGATCCTCGACACCGGCGCGCGCGGTTCGACCATTACCTTCGTCAACAACGGTCAGGGCGACGTGTTGCTGGCCTGGGAAAACGAGGCGTTCCTGGCCCTGAAAGAAGACGGCGGCGCCGACAAGTTCGACATCGTCGTGCCGTCCCTGTCGATCCTCGCGGAGCCGCCGGTGGCCGTGGTCGACAAGAACGCCGAGAAAAAGGGCAACACCGAGATCGCCACTGAATACCTCAAGCACCTGTACAGCCCGGCTGGCCAGGAGATTGCGGCGAAGAACTTCTACCGCCCACGGGATGCAAAAGTGGCCGCCAAATACGCCCAGCAGTTCCCGAAACTGGACCTGGTGACTATCGACAAAGACTTCGGCGGCTGGAAAACTGCCCAGCCGAAATTCTTTAACGACGGTGGCGTGTTCGACCAGATCTACACGGCGCAGTAAGCCAAAGTACCGGTAGGAGCGAGCTTGCTCGCGAAGATCGTCAACGATGACGCGGGCATTCTGAATGAGCGCGGTGCCCTTGAGGTCTTCGCGAGCAAGCTCGCTCCTACAGTGGTTTCTACCTTTAACCAAGGACTCTTATGTCGCGTCGTATTTCCCCCGTCATACCCGGCTTCGGGCTGACGCTGGGCTACACCGTGGTGTACCTCAGCCTGATCGTACTCATCCCCCTCGCGGCGATGTTCGTACACGCCGCTCAACTCACCTGGGATCAGTTCTGGAACATCATCTCCGCACCCCGTGTGCTGGCGGCGTTGAAGCTGAGCTTCAGCACCGCGCTGTACGCCGCCCTGATCAACGGCGTGATCGGCACGCTGCTGGCCTGGGTGCTGGTGCGCTACACCTTCCCCGGCCGCAAGATCATCGATGCGATGATCGACCTGCCGTTCGCCCTGCCCACCGCCGTGGCCGGTATTGCCCTGACTGCGCTGTACACGCCGACCGGCCTGGTGGGCCAGTTCGCCGCCGACCTGGGCTTCAAGATCGCCTACAGCCCCTTGGGCATCACCCTGGCGCTGACCTTCGTGACCCTGCCGTTCGTGGTGCGCACGGTGCAGCCGGTACTCGCGGATATCCCCCGGGAAATCGAAGAAGCCGCCGCCTGCCTGGGCGCCAAGCCGTTGCAGGTGTTCCGCTACATCCTCGTCCCCGCGCTGCTGCCCGCCTGGCTGACCGGTTTCGCCCTGGCGTTTGCCCGTGGCGTCGGTGAGTACGGTTCGGTGATTTTCATCGCCGGCAACATGCCGATGAAAACCGAGATCCTGCCGTTGCTGATCATGGTCAAGCTCGACCAGTACGACTACCGCGGCGCCACCTCCATTGGCGTACTGATGCTGGTGGTTTCCTTTGTCCTGCTGCTGCTGATCAACTTGTTGCAGCGGCGCATCGAACGTCCATAAGGAGGCGCGGAACATGTCCCAATCGTCTATTTCCGCGGCATCCTCGGCCAACGCAGCCCGCCGTGGCAGCGCTGTTTCCCGGCGCATCCTGATCAGCCTGGGCTGGCTGGTGTTCTTCCTGTTCCTGCTGCTGCCGCTGTTTATCGTGGTGTCCCAGGGCTTGAAGAACGGCCTCGGGGCGTTTTTCACCGCAATCCTTGAACCGGACGCGTTGTCCGCACTGAAACTCACGGTGATCGCCGTGCTGATTTCGGTGCCGCTCAACCTGGTATTCGGCGTCAGTGCGGCCTGGTGCGTGAGTAAGTACTCGTTCCGTGGCAAGAGCATCCTGGTGACGCTGATCGACCTGCCGTTCTCGGTCTCCCCGGTGATCGCCGGCCTGGTCTACGTGCTGATGTTCGGCGCCCAGGGCCTGTTTGGCCCTTGGTTGCAGGAGCATGACATCCAGATCGTGTTCGCTTTGCCCGGCATCGTACTGGCGACCATCTTCGTCACCGTGCCGTTCGTCGCCCGCGAACTGATCCCGCTGATGCAGGAGCAGGGCACCCAGGAAGAAGAGGCCGCACGCCTGCTGGGCGCCAATGGCTGGCAGATGTTCTGGCATGTCACCGTGCCGAATATCAAATGGGGCCTGATCTACGGCGTGGTGCTGTGCACCGCGCGGGCCATGGGGGAGTTCGGCGCGGTGTCGGTGGTGTCCGGCCATATTCGCGGCGTGACCAACACCTTGCCGCTGCACGTCGAGATTCTCTACAACGAATACAACCACGTTGCCGCGTTTGCGGTGGCGAGTCTGCTGCTGATCCTGGCGCTCTTCATCCTGCTGCTCAAGCAGTGGAGCGAGAACCGTATTAATCGCCTGCGCGCCAGTGCGGCTGAGGAATAAGTCATGTCGATCGAAGTCCGTAACGTCAGCAAGAACTTCAACGCCTTCAAGGCCCTGGACAGCATCAACCTGGATATCCAGAGTGGCGAACTGGTGGCCTTGCTTGGGCCTTCCGGCTGCGGCAAGACCACCTTGCTGCGCATCATCGCCGGCCTGGAAACCCCGGATGACGGCAGCATCGTGTTCCACGGTGAAGACGTCTCCGGCCACGACGTGCGTGATCGCAACGTCGGTTTTGTGTTCCAGCACTACGCGCTGTTCCGCCACATGACCGTGTTCGACAACGTCGCCTTCGGCCTGCGCATGAAGCCGAAGAACCAGCGCCCGAACGAAAGCCAGATTGCGGCCAAGGTTCACGAACTGCTGAACATGGTGCAGCTGGACTGGCTGGCCGACCGTTACCCGGAACAACTCTCCGGTGGCCAGCGCCAGCGTATCGCCCTGGCCCGTGCGTTGGCGGTCGAGCCGAAGGTGCTGCTGCTGGATGAACCCTTCGGCGCCCTCGACGCCAAGGTGCGTAAGGAACTGCGCCGCTGGCTGGCGCGCCTGCACGAAGACATCAACCTGACCTCGGTGTTCGTGACCCACGACCAGGAAGAGGCCATGGAAGTCGCCGACCGCATCGTGGTGATGAACAAGGGCGTGATCGAGCAGATCGGCTCACCGGGCGACGTCTACGAAAACCCGGCCAGCGATTTCGTCTACCACTTCCTTGGCGACTCCAACCGCCTGCACCTGGGTGAAGACCGGCACGTGCTGTTCCGCCCCCACGAAGTGTCGCTGTCGCGCCACGAACTGGAAGATCATCACGCGGCCGAAGTGCGTGATATTCGTCCGTTGGGCGCGACCACGCGGGTCACCTTGAAGGTCGAAGGCCAGAGCGAGCTGATCGAAGCCGAAGTGGTGAAGGACCACGACAGCCTGACTGGTTTGGTACGAGGCGAGACCTTGTTCTTCAAGCCCAAGGTCTGGCAAAAAGCCTGAGCCCCAAACAAAAATCCCGATGTGAAACAGGTTCAATGTGGGAGGGGGCTTGCTCCCGATAGCGGTGTTTCAGCCAGCTTATCTGCTGCTGACCCACTGCAATCGGGAGCAAGCCCCCTCCCATATTCAGATCTGTCTCGGCTCCAGATCGCGGCGAACCACCGGTCCCGAGCGCTCTTCGATCTGCTGCTTCAAACCCTGGCGCAGCCCCAGCAAAAACGCCACCTCCGCCACCACAAACAGCGGCCCCACAATCAGCCCCGACACGTCATCCACAAACGCCGGCTTCCTGCCTTCGTAGTAATGCCCGACAAACTGAATCACCCAGCCCACCACGAACATTCCCACCCCGCTGCTGAGCCACACCATCGTGCTCTGCGCCGCCAACACGTGCCCGGCCCACACCGACAATCCCATCAACACCGTCATCAGCGCGCCCAGGGCCAATTCAAGCCGCAGGTAAAACCACGCGGAAAACAGCGCCACTATCACTGCCGGGGAAAGCCACAGCCCACCCACAGCCCATTCGGGGCGTGACAGCAGCACAGCCACGGCGACCACAATCAGCGGGATGCCGATGAAGTGGCTGGCGATATTGCGTGGGTCGCGGTGGTACGCGGCGTATTGACTGAGGTGATCGACGAGGCTTTTCATTGTTGTTCCTCCTGTAGGATGTTTGATCATGCCCTGTCAGCCTGGGACTAACTGTCAGTTGGGCGACAATCTTCGGAGTTCTCATGGATGCGACGCAATGGCACTCCCGGTTGGCCGTCGGCCACTGGTTCAGTCACCTGCCCGTACCTTTCCAGCATAGTCTGCTGGCCCATGCGCGGCTGCGGCAGCTGACGGCGGGTCAATACCTGTTCAAGCGCGGCGACCCGCCCTGCGGCTTGTATGCGGTGCTCGACGGCACGTTGCGTGTCAGTGCGGTGAATGAGCACGGCAAGGAAGCGCTGTTGAGCCTGGTGGGGGCGCCCTACTGGTTCGGCGAGATCTGCCTGTTCGACGGCTTGCCGCGCACCCACGACGCCTGCGCCACGGGGCCGTGCACGCTGGTGCAGGTGCCGCAGCAGGCGCTGCTGAAGATCCTCGATCAATCCCCTTGCTACTGGCGCGACCTGGCGTTGCTGATGAGCCAGAAGCTGCGCCTGAGTTTTATCGGCCTCGAACAGCTCAGCCTGATGCCCGCTTCGGTGCGCCTGGCCCACCGGCTGTTGATGATTGTTGAGGGCTACGGCGACATGGCGCCTTCAAAACGCGTGCTGCAACTGCCCCAGGAAGACCTGGCGGCGATGTTGAGCCTGTCGCGCCAGACCACCAATGCCTTGCTCAAGGACCTGCAAGCCCAGGGCATCGTGCGCCTGGGCTACGGCGAGATCGAAATCCTCGATGCGCAGCGGCTACGAGAGGCGGCGCACACCTGAGGGTGTTAGCCTGCAAACCTGATCAATCGAGGTGTGTTATGCGTGTGCTGTTAGTGGAACATGAATCCGAAGAGGCACAGCGGATGGCCCGGGGATTGAACGAGGCCGGCTACACCGTGGAAGTCGCGGCCAACGGCATGGCGGCGCAGCGCTTTGTCGAAAGCGCCGAATACGACCTGGTGATCCTGGATGTGATGTTGCCTGGCCTGAATGCCTGGAAGCTGCAGCAGGCCATCCGGCAGAAGGGTGAGACGCCGGTGTTGTTCCTGACCACGCCGGGCGGGATTGAAGATCGCCTGCGCGGCTTGGAGCTGCATGAGGATGATTACCTGCTCAAGCCGTTTGAGGCCAAGGGGTTGGTGATGCGGGTCAGGAAACTGTTGCGGCGGGATCGGGGTCGCTGATTGATCCCGTCACTGTAGTGCCTGAAAGATTGCCATCGGGAGCAAGCCCCCTCCCACAGGAGAACGCATTTCAAATGTGGGGGCTTGCCCCCGATGAGCATAGGTATCTACACAACTTGGGCTCAACACTGAGCGCCCGGCAGATAGGGCTGTTGTGGTGAGCGGGCTTGTCCCGCGCCGGGCTGCGTAGCAGCCCCAGTAAAGAAGAACGCGGTGTATCAGACACTCTGTAGAGGCTGGTTTTGGGGCTGCTACGCAGCCCAGCGCGGGACAAGCCCGCTCGCCACAGTGAGATTTGTCAGGGGCTGAAAAGTTGTGTAGATACCCATGCCCCGATGAGACCTTCAGCCTCCCCACATATCCCCTTACCGCAACCCATCCCGAAACTGCCCCGGCGTCATCCCCGTCCAGCGCTTGAACGCCCGGTTAAAGCTGCTGGTATCAGCAAACCCCAACAGATGACTGATCTCCGCCAATGAGCACTGCGGATCCCGCAGGTGCAACAACGCCAGATTCTCCCGGCATTCATTGAGCAACGCATCAAACCGACACCCCTCATCCGCCAGATGCCGCTGCAAACTGCGCAAACTCAAGTGCAGCGCCTGGGCAATCCGCTCGGCACTCGGCTCGCCATCGGGCAGTTGCGCCTCGATGGCCGCGCGCACCTTGCGCTCCCAGGTCAGCGGTTGCAGTTGCGCCAGGGTGCGTTTGAGCACGGTTTCGTTGTGTTCGGCCAGTTCCGGGTTGGCGTCGTCCAGGTGGCTGTCGAAATCGCTGGCGGCGAATTCGAGGCGGTCTTCCTCGGCGCCGAAAAACACCGGTGCGCGGAACACCGTGTGCCAGGGCTTGGGGTCGGCGGGTTGCGGGCGCCGCAGGTAAACCGCCAGCGGCGCATAGTCGCGGCCCAGGCGATTGCGGCACGTGCGCACATAGATCGCGGCAAACGCATCGATGGCTTCCAGCGCCGGCGCCGGGCTGCCTGGCGGTTGCAGCAGGCGAAAGCGGTAGCGCTCGCCATCGCCGCTGAGTTCCAGGCTCAGGGCATCGCTGACCACCTGGTGATACCGCACGATGCGCTCGAACACCTCGCGCAGGCTGCCGCTCGCCACCAATGCATAACCCAGCGCATGAAAGGTGGTCGGGCTGACAAACCGCGACACCCGCAACCCGATGGCCGGATCGCCGCTGGCCTGCACCGCCAGTTCCCACAGGCGCGTGGTGGCCGACAGCGGGTAACGCGCGTTGGGGTCGTCCATCTGCTGCGGATCAAGCCCGGCCTGGGCGCACAGCGCGGCGCTGTCGAGGCCCAGGGCATCGAGCTGCTTGCGCAGGGCGCGGGTCCAGCTGGCGAGGGAAGTCGGTTCGGTCATGGCGATTGGCGCTTGCGGTCAACAGGTTGGCGTGTGGGGCTAGCGTCCTGCAAGAAGCCCTGGTGCAGGATGTAACCCTCAATGAATAAGAGGATGGGAGCATGGACGGTACTTCTGCAAGTCCCCAGCAGATGAACGCGCAACAGCGTTCGGCGCATATCCGTGAAGTGGTGCTCGCCGAAGGCGTGCGCTTGCGTCGCCGGCACCCGTGGTTGCAGCATCAGGACGCCCTGGGCGCGGGTATCCTGGCCTTTGCCTTGCTCGGCATGATGGGCTCGGCGGCGCTCTATATCAGCGGTCATATGGCCTGGTGGACCTGCCTGCTGCTCAATGCGTTCCTGGCCTCACTGACCCACGAGCTGGAACACGACCTGATCCACAGCATGTACTTTCGTAAACAGCGCGTGGCCCACAACCTGATGATGGGCCTGGTGTGGCTGGCGCGGCCGAGTACCATCAACCCGTGGATCCGTCGGCACCTGCACCTCAATCACCACAAGGTCTCCGGCACCGAGACCGATATGGAGGAACGTGCGATCACCAACGGCGAGCCCTGGGGCCTGGCGCGGTTGCTGATGGTGGGCGATAACGTGATGTCGGCGTTTATCCGCATGCTGCGCGCCAAGACCTGGGGCCACAAACTCAAGATCCTCAAGCGCTCGCTGCTGGTCTACGCACCTTTGGCGCTGCTGCATTGGGGCGCGTGGTATATCTTCCTCGGCTTCCATGCCGCCAACGGCATCGCCAGCCTGCTGGGCACGCCGATCGACTGGTCCACCGGCACCTTGCAGATGATGCAGGTGATCGACATCGCCGCCGTGGTGATCATCGGCCCCAATGTGCTGCGCACCTTTTGCCTGCACTTTGTCAGCTCCAACATGCACTACTACGGCGATGTGGAACCGGGCAATGTGATCCAGCAAACCCAAGTGCTGAACCCGTGGTGGCTGTGGCCGTTGCAGGCGTTCTGCTTCAACTTCGGCAGCACCCACGGGATTCACCATTTTGTGGTGAAGGAGCCGTTCTACATCCGCCAGATGACGGTCAAGGTGGCACATAAGGTCATGGCCGAGATGGGCGTGCGCTTCAATGATTTCGGCACGTTTGCGCGGGCCAATCGGCTTGAGCCCATGGCGTCGCCCCAGGCCCGGCTCAATCCGGCTGAAACGGCGACGCGCTGAGCACCACGCCGGTTTCGTCGACGTACTGCTGCCAGTGGCCGATCAACGTGGCGAGCTTGTCCGGATGACTCAAGGCCAGGTCGTGAATTTCGCCGGGATCCTGGCCCAGGTCATACAGTTGCCAGGTCGCCGGGCCCACCGGGCCGGGGATGTACACGGCTTTCCACTGGCCCTGGCGAATCGCGCGGCGGCCGAACAGTTCCCAGCCGGTTACGGTGTTGTCGTCGTGCACCTGGGCGGTCTCGCCAGAGAGGAAGCCCAGCCACGACTTGCCCCGCAGCGGCGCCACCGGCTTGCCACGCCATTGTTTGCCCGGATGGCGCACGCCGGCCAGGTCGAGGATGGTCGGCGTGATGTCCATCACCGTGCCGAAACCATGGCTGATACGACCTTTGAGCGACAACTGCGGATAGTGCACCAGCGCCGGCACGCGAATCCCGCCCTCGGTGGTGAACGCCTTGAACAACCGCGACGGCGCCGTCGCCACCTGCGCCCATGACGGGCCATACCAGACATAGGAATTGGCGCGGCCGATATTGTCCAGGCTGTTGTCGTAATGCTGGTTGAGGTAGGTGAGCAACTGCGGCCCGAACTTGGGGAACGCCTCCAACAGCGCACCTTCGGCGCCGTTGTCGGACATGAACACAATGAAGGTATTGTCCAGCTGCCCCTGCTGGCGCAGGTAATCCACCACTCGGCCGATGTTCCAGTCCATGCGCTCGACCATCGCCGCATACACCTCCATGGCCCGCGCCGAGACCTGGCGCTGTTCGTCGCTCAAGGCGGCCCACTGGGTGTTCAGTTCGATCAACGGATGGGGTTCGACATTGGCGTCGATCAGCCCCAATGCCTTGAGTTTTTCCAGGCGTTCCAGGCGTAGCACTTCGGGGCCGGCGTCGTAGCGGCCACGGTACTTCTCGACGATGTCCGCAGGCGCCTGCAACGGCCAGTGCGGCGCGGAAAACGGCAGGTAGGCGAAGAACGGCCGGGCCTGGTCGCGCTCCTTGAGATAGTGCAGCAGCTTGTCGCCGAAGGCATCGGAGGAATAGAAGTCCTTAGGCAGTTGCTCCACGAACCGGTCGTCTTCGATGTACAGCGCCGGGGTGGATTTGAGCAGGCCCGGGGTGTCGTCGTTATAGGTCGGTTCGAAGCCGTAGTGGTTGGCCGCCCCCGGCAGCAGCGAGAACGAACGCTCGAAACCGCGGGCGTGGGGCGCCAGTTCGGCGGTCAGGCCCAGGTGCCACTTGCCGCTCATCAGTGTCTGATAACCGGCCTCGCGCAGCAGCTCCGGCAGTGCCACCACCTTGTCATTCAAGTAGCCCTCGTAGCCGGGCTTGCCGATCAGCTCCGGGGTCAGTGCCTCGGCCATGGTGCCGATACCGGCGATATGGTGGTCGGTGCCGGTGAGCAGCATCGAGCGGGTAGGCGAGCACGTCGGGGCAGTGTGGAAGTCGGTCAGGCGCAGGCCGTTCAGCGCCAGAGCGTCCAGGTGCGGCGTGGAAATTTCCCCGCCAAACGCACCGAGGTCGGAGAAGCCCATGTCATCGGCCAGGATCACGAGAAAATTGGGACGTTGCGGCATCAAGGCACTCCTCATCAGCAGGCGGTTTTTCAGCAGGCGATAAACGCCAGTGGCAGGTCGCGGATCTGTTCGCGCGCGGGCGGCTGGTAATGGCCGTCGCTGGTCAGTTCATGCAGCAACTCCTCACGCAGCTGGTGGAATTCGAAACTGCTGCGCTGGCGCGGGTGGGGCAGGGCAATCTCGACGACCTGCTTGATCCGCCCCGGCCGGGGCTCCATCACCACCACGCGGTCGGCGAGGAAAATCGCTTCCTCCACATCGTGGGTCACCAATACCGTGGTGATTTTGGCGCCGGCGCGGATCGCCAGGAGTTCGTCCTGCATCTGCTGGCGGGTCAGGGCGTCGAGGGCACCGAAGGGTTCGTCCAGCAGCAGAATGCGCGGGCTGGCCACCAGGCCGCGGGCAATCGCCACCCGTTGCGCCATGCCGCCGGACAGTTGGTGCGGATAGGCGCGGGTGAAGTCGGTGAGGCCGACCAGCTCGATAAAATCGCTGATGCGCCGATTGCGCTCTGCTTCGCTCAGTGGCTCGTTGACCAGGCCCAGGCCGATATTTTCCGCCACGGTGAGCCAGGGGAACAGACGATGCTCCTGGAACACGATGCCGCGCTCGCCGCCGATGCCGCTGACCGCTTTGCCGTCGACGCGGATCTCGCCGCGAAACTGCGTATCGAGCCCCACCAGCAAACGCAGCAGGGTGGATTTGCCGCAGCCGCTGGAGCCGACAATCGCGACGAATTCGCCTTCGGCAATCTCCAGGTTGAATTCGCGGATGGCTTCCAGCTCGAAGCCGTCGACGTCGAAGGTCTTGCCCACATGGTTGAAGCTGACGATAGGTGCGTTCATGCGTGTCTCCAGCGGGTGGCGCGGGTTTCGATGCGCTGGCCGATCAGGTTGAGGGCCGCGCCGGTGAGGCCGACCAGGAGCATGCCGCTCATGATCAGGTCCATGCGCAGCAGTTGTTGGGCGCCGATCATCAGGCTGCCGATACCGCCGTTGGACGGCATGAAATATTCCGCACCGATGGTGCCCAGCCAGGCGTAGATCAGGCTCAGGCGCAGGCCGGCGAAAATGCCGGCTGCGGCGCCTGGCAGTACCAGGCGTCGCAGCCGTTGGAACAGGTTCAGGCGCAACACCTGCACCGCTTCGTTGAGCTGTGGCGACAGATTCAGCACGCTGCGTTGGGTGGCGATAAACAACGGGAAGAAGGCGGCGAGGGCGATAAACACCCATTTGGCCAACTCACCCAGGCCAAACCAGGCAGTGAGCAGCGGCACCCAGGCGAAAATCGCGATCTGGCGCAAGGCGGCCAGGGTCGGCCCGAGTACCCGCTCACTGCGCCGTGACAGTCCCAGCCACAGGCCCATGGCAAAGCCAAGGCCGCCACCGAGCAGCAACCCGCCCAGGCTTCGCCCCAGGCTGGTGCCCAGTGCACCGCTGAGGTTGCCATCCACCACCCCGGCGACGGTGGTGTGCAGCACCACCCATGGGCTGACCAGAATGTTCGTGTCGACCCAGCCTTGTTGCGTCGCGACCTGCCACAGCGCCAGCAACAGCAGGGGCAGCAACCACGGTTGCAGGCGCTGCCAGCCTTGATAACGCGGGCCGCGACGAATCTGCGCCGTGGCCGGGTGGGGCCAGTGCACCCATTTGCGGTCCAGCCAGCCAATGCCACGGTCCATCACCACGCCGAATACGCCGATGACCACGATGCACACGAAGACGATATCGAGCATGAACAGCTGGCGCGCCCACACCATCAGGTAGCCGATGCCTTCGCTGGAGGCCAGCAACTCCACCGCCAGCAGCGAGGTCCATCCGGCCGCCAGGGCCAGGCGCACGCCGGCCATAAAGGCGGGCAGCGCGGCAGGCAGGATCAGGCGCCGGATCAACAGGTGCGTGGGCAGGCGCAACACGCGGGCGGCTTCGCGTAACTGGGGTTGGGCGTCGCGCACGCCCACCAGGGTATGCAGGGTGACGGGCACCACGATCGCTTTCACCAGCACCACCAGTTTCAGGGTTTCGCCAATGCCGAAGAACACCATGAACAGTGGAATCCAGGCCAGGGTCGGTACCTGCGACAACGCGCTGAACGTCGGAAACACCAGGCGCTCGGCGCGCGCGCTGAAACCCAACACCGCCCCCAGCAGCGCCCCGGCGCCAATGCCCGCCAGCAACCCCCAGGACAGGCGTTGCAGGCTGATCGCCAGGTGGCTCCACAGCTCGCCGCCGGCCAGTTCCACGGCGCTGCTCCACACCAGCGACGGTGGCGGCAGGATCTGCTCGCTCATCCAGTGATTGCGGCTGGCCAGCCACCACAGCGCAAACAGCGTCACCGGCAGCAACCATGGCAACAGCCGTTCACTGTGCAGCGGCCAACGTGGCGTGGCGCCGGGAGCCGCGAGCGGTAGGCTCAAAAGTGAGATTCGGGCCATGGAGGACCTCCGTTGTCGCCAAGGGCGTTATGTGATTTCGATCTTATAAAAACGTAATCAAGATGATTGAGGGATAAGAAAAGCCATTTAAAGCCTCGCTCCGGCACGCATCCAATGCATTCGAAGAATATTTTCGATGCTATTCATGCATAGCCCTCTGGAGCCTGCGTTTCCTTTCGCATAGTCCTAAAAGCTATTAAATTGTGAATTTATAGTATTTAAAGTTTTGACCAGGTTGTGCCTACTTTCTGCTCCCCAGGCGACCCTCGCCCACAAGGAGCTGCGCTTATGAAACTGTCGTTCAAACGTCTGATCACCCTGGTCGCAGGCACCGCACTGGCGGGCCTGGTACAGGCTGCCGACCTCAAGGAAATTCGCATCGCCGTGCCCGACCTCAGCGCAGGCAGCCAGCACAGCGGCGGGGGCATAACGGATGTGCTGCGCGAGCAGCAGATCTTCGAAAAAGCCTTTGCCGACCAAGGCATCAAGATCCAGTGGAATTACTTCAAGGGCGCCGGCCCTGTGATCAACGAAGCCTTCGCCAACGGGCAGGTGGACCTGGCGTACCTGGGCGACCTGGCGGCGATCATCGGCCGCTCCAATGGCCTGGAGACGCGCTTGCTCAGTGCTACCGCGCGGGACATCAAGCAGTACCTCGGCGTGGTACCGGGTTCTGGCATCAAGACCTTGCAGGACCTCAAGGGCAAGCGCGTCGCGGTGTTCCGTGGCACGGCCAGCCAGTTGTCGTTCGACAGTGCATTGGCCAGCCAGGGCTTGAGTGAGAAGGACCTCAAAGTCATCAGCCTGGACTACAACGCCGCCAATGCCGCGTTGGCCGCCAAGCAGATCGACGCCACCTGGGGCGGTTCGAACCTGACGGCATTGCAAGCCAAGGGGCTGGCTGAAATACCGCTGACCACCAAGGACCTCGGTGGCGCCGGCAGCGTCCAGGCGGTGCTGGTGGGCAGCAAGCAGTTTGTCGACGAGCACCCCGACGCCGTCGCCAAGCTGCTCAAGGCCCAGCAGCAGGCGGTGCAATGGTTGACCGATGACAACAACAAGCAAGCCTACATAGCGCTGGTGTCCGGGCTGGCCAGTTACCCGCCGGTGATCCTCACCAATGACTTGAAAGACCAGACCCTCAGCGAGATTTTCCCGTCGACCCTGGACCCGGTGTTCCTGGCTAAATTGCAGGGTTCGGTGGACCTGGCTTCCAAGGAGAAGCTGATTCGCAAGTCGTTCCAGGTGAGTGACTGGGTGGCGCCGAATCTGTCGGCGGCGGGGCTTTGAGTCGGGTGGTGCCTGGGCTATCGCCATCGGGGGCTTGCCCCCGATGAGGCCCTTCAAACCGCCACACTCACCTCCTGCCTGTCCACCTCCACCAGCGTCTCGATCATCGCCTTCGCCGCCGGCGACAACCGCGAACCGGTGCGGCTGACAATCCCGCAGCGGGCGCTCATGGTCTCCATGTTCTGCGGCAGGTTGCGCCAGTGCAGCAGCTTCAGCGTGCCCTGGGCGATGTCTTCGGCGAATGCCTCCTCGGTGCCCACGCCGATGGCATTGGACTGCAGTACGATCTTCACCAGCGCCGGGAAATGTTCGGTCTGGATGCTCGGGGAAAAATCCATGCGCCCGCTCAGGTTCGCCAACAGTTTGCGAATGCCCTGTGAGATCAGCGGCGACGCCAGCGGGTAGTCGAACATGTCGTTGGTCGACAGGCTGTCCTTGGCCAGCAACGGGTGCCCCGGTCGGCAAAAAAATACCCCGCGCTTGGGGGTCAGCGCGCGGGTCTGGAAATTCGGGTCGGCTTCGAATTGGCGGATGTCGGCGATAAAGAATTCGATCTCTTCACGGCTCAGGGCACGGCTGAGTTTTTCCCAGTTATCCACCTGGAAACTGGTGCGGATTTTCGGGTGGGCGCTGATAAAGCGCGCCACCGCATCCGGCACCAGTTTCACTGCCGGGGCCGGGCCGCAGCCGAAGCGCAGGTCGCCGGCGTCGAGCTTGGTCATGCGCGTCACTTCACTGCTCAGTAAGGCGGCGCCGTGCACCAGGGACAAGGCATGTTGCAGCACCACTTGGCCCTCCGGCGTGGGGCGCAGGTCCTTGTGGCCACGGTCGACCAGCACGCAGCCGAACTCCTGTTCCAGCCCCTGGATGCTGCGGCTGAACGCCGGTTGGGTGATGCCCATGGCGTCTGCCGCACGCACGAAACTGCGGTGTTCGTTGAGGGCGATGAAGTAGCGCAGTTGGCGAAGATCCATATGCTTTCCCTGCATCTTAAAAATAGGTCGAAGGCATTTGCGACCACGGGAGCAGAGGTTTTAAATGCAAGCTCTTATTCCGTCAATGAAGCATTCGTTCATCTGCTAGATCTAAATTGCATATGGATAGAGCGTTGTCGGAAAGCGTCCCCATCAGCAGGCACAAGAGGGTCATCACCATGAGCAACGCCGCATTAGCTGTTCAACCCGTCGCCCAGGCGCTGGATATTCACCCGGTCGCCGGCCGCATCGGCGCCGAGATTCGCGGTATCACACTGTCCGGCGATCTGGATGCCGCCACGGTCGAAGCCATCCAGCAGGCGCTGGTGCAGTACAAGGTGATCTTCTTTCGCGAGCAGACTCACCTCGATGACCAGAGCCAGGAAGCCTTTGCCCATCTGCTCGGCGAGCCGATTGCCCACCCGACGGTGCCGGTGCGCGACGGCACGCGCTTCCTGATGGAACTGGACGGTACCCGTGGGCAGCGCGCCAATTCCTGGCACACCGATGTGACCTTCGTCGATGCCTACCCGAAAGCCTCGGTGCTGCGTTCGGTGCTGGCGCCCAAGTCCGGTGGCGACACGGTCTGGGCCAACACCTCGAGCGCCTACAACGACCTCAGCGTCGAACTGCGCGCCCTGGCGGATAACTTGTGGGCGGTGCACAGCAACGAATACGACTACGCCGCGCTCAAGCCGGATGTGTCGGCCGAGCGGCTTGAGGCATACCGCAAGGTGTTCACCTCGACGGTGTACGAAACCGAGCACCCGGTGGTGCGCGTGCATCCGGTCAGTGGCGAGAAAACCCTGTTGCTGGGGCACTTCGTCAAGCGCCTGAAAGGTTATTCCCAGGCTGACTCGACCCAGCTGTTCAACCTGCTGCAAAGCCACGTCACCCGCCTGGAAAACACCGTGCGCTGGCGCTGGAACACTGGCGACGTGGCGATCTGGGACAATCGCGCCACCCAGCATTACGCCGTGGACGACTACGGCACCCAGGAACGCATCGTGCGCCGGGTGACGCTCAAGGGCGATGTGCCGGTGGGCGTGCAAGGGCAGCGCAGCCAGACCACCAAAGGTCTCTAATGTGGGAGGGGGCAAGCCCTGATGCCAGTCAGTCAACGGCGAACACCGTACCTGTGGTGAGCGGGCTTGCCCCGCGTTGGGCTGCGAAGCAGCCCCAGAACCAGGCGCAGCGAAGTGCCTGATACACCGCATTCGTCTTCATCAGGGGCGCTTCGCACCCCAACGCGGGGCAAGCCCGCTCACCACAGAGGTACCCGTTTGCTGCGCGACAACGCTACTTCGAAGAGGTAGTGGGACCCCCCACATTCGATGTGTGGTTTACCACACGCCGATCTGCACCACTTTCTCCGCTTGCGGCTCACCGTAACGAAACCGTTGGCCACGCAGATCGATCTCTGCGTGGCTGATGGTGGTGCGTCGCTTCAGCCCGCGCAGCCATTCGAACAGATACCCCAAATGGGTTTCGCGCACTTCGGCATAGGCCGGGTCGTTGCCCAGGTCGTGCAGTTCCTGCGGGTCGTTTTCCAGGTCGAACAGCTGTGGGCGGAAGCCGTCGTACGCCAGGTATTTCCAGCGCTCGCTGCGCACCATGGTCATGCGGCAACGGTCGATGGGTTGCGCCAGGCGTTCGCGGGCCGGGGCCTGGAAGGCGTAGTCGTACTCGGCGATGGCGTAGCGGCGCCAGCGCGTTGCCTGGCCGTGCAGCAGCGGGATCAGTGAGCGCCCTTCCAGGCGGTGCTCGGCTGCGGGCAGGCCCAAGGCGTCGAGGAAGGTCGGCAGTGCATCAATGGTTTCCACCAGGCGCGCGTCCACCGTGCCACGGCGGGTATCGGCAGCGGCGCGTGGGTCGCGCACGATCAGCGGAATGCCCACCGCAGGTTCCAGCAAAAACTCTTTTTCGCCGAGGAAGTGATCGCCGAGGAAGTCGCCGTGGTCGCTGGTGAACACGATCAGGGTGTCGTCCCAACGGCCATTGCCTTGCAGAAAATCGAACAGGCGTCCCAGTTGGTCGTCGACCTGTTTGATCAGGCCCATGTAGGTGGGAATCACCGTGAGCCGTACCTCCTCACGGGAAAAGTTCAGGCTCTCCTGGTGCTGGCGGAACGCCTGGTACACCGGGTGATCGCTGGTCTCCCCTGGCTGGATCGGTGCCTGGATATGCTCGGCGCCATACAGTGCGTGATACGGCGCCGGTGCGATGTAGGGCCAGTGTGGCTTGATATAGGACAGGTGCAGGCACCACGGTTGTTCGGCCTGCTCACGGATAAAGTCGATGGCGCGGTCGGTGGTGTAGACGGTTTCCGAATGTTCCTCGGCCACGCGCGCGGGGCGGCCTGCATTGCGCATGTGCCAACCGCTGAGCACTTCGCCGTTTTCCCCTGCTGCCGCATTGGCCCATTCGTGCCACGGGTTGGCGCCGCTGTAGCCCTGCTCGCGCAGGTAATGGGTGTAGGGCGCGGACTCGCGTTTATCCTCGAACAGCGGGCTGTCGGGGTAGATGCCGTCGTGACGCAGGTACGCCTCGAAGCCAACCTCGTTCAATGGCTCGGCCTGCTCGCTGTCAGGGTCGATATTCAGGCGTTGCAAGGCGTCAACATTGGGTGTGGCGTGGGTCTTGCCGACCAGTGCCGTGCGGATGCCGTGGGGACGCAGGTAGTCGCCGAGGGTCAGTTCTTCCAGGGGCAACGGCACCGCGTTCCACGCCACCTGGTGGCTGCTGACGTAGCGCCCGGTATAGGCCGACATGCGCGAGGGCCCGCAGATGGTGCCTTGGGTATAGGCGCGGCTGAAGCGCACACCGGCGGCGGCCAGGCGATCGATGTTCGGCGTGTGCAAGTGGGCGTGGCCGTAGCACGACAGGTAATCGCGGCGCAGTTGGTCGCACATGATGTACAGCACGTTGCGCACGGGTTGGGGGTGGGACATGGGACTTCACCAGACGGAGGACAGGTGAGGTTTTTCGCCGTTCGGGTGGGGGGCTGGCAAGTGCATTTGGGGACTGGCTTTGATGCAGTGGATGCATGGCCTAGACGGCGACGTTCTCCAGCGCGCACACCTCTTCATCCAACTCATCGATCTGCTTGATCTGCTCGATCATCGCTTCGGCCAGCGGCGACAAGCGATACCCTGCACGGCTGACGACGCCGTAGCGGGTGTAACGCTCCTCCAGATCCTCCGCCAGGCCCTCGATCGTCAAGCACACCAGTTCGCCCCGGGCCATGTGCAGCACATCGCTGTTGGCGCTGACGATGCCGATGGCGTCGGAGCGCAGCACTACGCCCATCAGGCTATAGCCGTTCTCGCATTCGACATTGGGCAGGTAATCGGGCCGGCCGCTGAGGTCGACGATGACCTTGCGCAGGTTGGGCGGGCGGATGGTCACGGCCAGGGGGTAACTCATCAGCTCGGCGGCGCTTACGCTGCCACGTCCGGCCAGTGGGTGGCCGGCGCGGCAGCAGAAATACCAGCGGCGCGGGCGCAGGCGGTGGGTGTGATAGTCGGGGTTGGCTTCGAAGTGGCGGGTGTCGGCGACGAAAAACTCGAACTCTTCACTGAGCAGGCGTTTGCTCAGGCTCTGCCAGTCGTCCACCTGGTACTGCACCCGTGCCTTGGGGTAGCGCCCGATAAAACTGCCGATGGCGCGGGGGATCAAGCCGCTGGCCGGTGCCGGGCCGCAGCCGAAACGCAATTCCCCCGCCTCCAGGCCATTGAACTGGCTGATCTCGTTGGCCAGTTGCTGTGCGCCGCTGACCAGGCGCCGAGCGTGCTCCAGCAATACCTGGCCTTGTTTGGTCGGCGCCAGGTCTTTGCGGCCACGGTCAATCAGCTGGCAACCGGCGCTGTGTTCCAGGGCCTGGATACTGCGACTGAACGCCGATTGCGACAGGTTCACCGTCAACGCGGCGGCGACAAAACTGCGTTGTTCGGCAAGGGCGATGAAGTGACGAAGCTGGCGCAAATCGATATGCATTTTTCACATCAAAAATATCCGGGAAATGCATTGGCTATGCATTAGGTCGACTCCTTATAAAGGCTATCTCTTATGCAGTAAATGTTCGTAAAAACATAAATAAATAACCTAAAGGAATATCTGTCGATGGATATTTCCGGGTTCCGGAGCCGCTTATGAGTCTGTTGAAGTCCTTGCCTCTGGCCATTCTGGTGGCCGGCAGTTCCAGTTGGTCGCCGACCCAGGCCGCCGAAACGCCCGCGCCGGTAAGCAAGGGCGAGAGCGCCGGCGGCGAGTTGGAGACGGTCACCGTCACCGCCCGGCGGCGCACCGAAAGCGCCCAGGCAGTGCCGACGCCCATGAGCGTGATCGGCGGCCAGGCCCTGGAGAGCCAACGGGTGTATCGGATTCAGGATTTGCAGCAACTGGTGCCCAGCGTCAACGTCGCTTATATGCATGCGCGCCAGTCCAGCGTGTCGATTCGTGGCCTGGGCAACAACCCGGCGAGTGATGGCCTTGAGGGCAGCGTAGGGCTGTATATCGACAACGTGTACCTGGGGCGGCCGGGCATGGCGGTGTTCGACCTGATGGACATCGAACAGCTTGAAGTCTTGCGTGGCCCGCAAGGCACCTTGTTCGGCAAAAACACCACCGCCGGGGTGATCAACATCAGCACGCGCGCGCCGAGTTTTACCCCGGAGCGCAGCATTGAAACCTCGCTGGGCGAGGACGGCTACTTCCAGACCAAGGGCACGATTTCCGGCCCGCTCACCGATGACCTGGCGGGGCGTTTCTCGGTCTATCGCACCCGCAGCGACGGCGACATCAAGAACGAATACAACGGCCATGACCTTAACGGCGGCTCGCGCCAGGGCTTTCGCGGGCAACTGCTGTACAAGCCCAGCGAGACCTTCAACCTGCGCTGGATCGGTGATTACAACGAAGAGGATTCCAGCGCCGGCACCCGGGTGCTGTACAGCACCGGGCTGACCATCAACGGCACCAACCTCTACCAGTCGCGGGCCAACGCCGCAGGCGCGACCCTGGTCGATGGCACCCACCGCAAGGTCAACCTGGACAGCGACCAGCACGTCACCGTGTTCCAGGGCGGCACGTCGCTGGAGGCCAACTGGACGTTGCCGAGCGATTTCACCCTGACCTCGGTCAGTTCCTATCGCTTCTGGAATTTCACCCCGCGTAACGACGACGGCCTTAACGTGCCGGCGTCGTATAACGCCGGGGTGTCGGTGGAAGATAAGCAGTGGTCCCAGGAGTTCCGGCTGGCTTCGCCTACCGGCGGTTTCTTCGATTACGTCCTTGGTGCCTACTACTTCGGCAACTCGCTGGACAACAAGTCCTTCAGCTATTACGGGCCTCAGGCCGATATCTGGAATGGCACGCCGGCCGGCGCACTGGCCAATGTCAGCAGCGTCGGCAACGGGCACATTCGCACCGACAGTTTTGCACTGTTTGCCCAGGGCACCTGGCACCTCACCGAGCGCCTGGATTTCACCGCCGGCCTGCGCGGCACCTACGAAGAAAAAAGTGCCTGGGTCACGCGCAACGCTCCCCTTGGCGGTGCGGCGGTCACCGGTGCTGCCGCGACGGCTCGACGTGGCCGCGCGGGGGCTTACGACTCCGGCGACCTCACGCAATACAGCACCAGCCCCTCGGGTTTGCTCAACCTGAGCTACCGCTTTAACGAAAACCTGCTGGGCTACGCGACGCTGTCCCATGGCGAGAAGTCCGGCGGGGTCAACCTGGCGGTAGGCTCAGCACCGACGGCCGGGGCCGACTCGCTGTTGATCGGCACCGAGCGCGCCAACAACGCCGAACTGGGTTTCAAAAGCACGCTGTGGGACCGGCGGCTGCAGCTCAATGCCAACCTGTTCTGGACCCAGGTCAACGGCTACCAGACCAATGCCTATGACCAGGACAACCGTGTGCAGTACCTGACCAACGCCGGTTCGGTGCGCTCGCGGGGTGTCGAGGTGGAAAGCACCCTGGTGCCGATCAAGGGCCTGACGCTGAACCTCAACGGCTCGTTCAACGATGTGAGCTATCTGTCTTACAAGGATGCGCCGTGCCCGCCGGAAGTCAGTCTGCGCCCCGGTGCGCCGGCCTCCTGCGACCTGAGTGGGCACCAAGTGGTGGGGGCCTCGAAATGGATCGCCAACGCCAACGGCGAATACAAGTGGAACCTGGATAACGGCTTCGAACCCTATGTCACCGCCAGCTATGCCTTCCGCTCCAAGGCCGTGGGCACGGTGGAGGACTCCGACTATGGACAGATTCCCGCCTACGCCGTGGTCAACCTGTCCACCGGCCTGCGCGGCAACTATGAGCAGGGGCAGTGGGACGTGTCGTTATGGCTGAAAAACGCCTTCGACAAGACCTACTACACCACGCTGTGGACGGGGGGGAACGGCGGCTACGAAGGCCTGCTCGGTACGCCGCGCACGCTAGGGGTGACCGGGCGCTATGACTTCTAGCCCCGTGCGATAGGTGGCCGGGCTGAACACGCGTGTCACCGCCAGCATCGCCACCGCCGTGACCGTCAGCACCACCCAGGCGCTGACAAAGTTGCCGGTCAGCCCGCGCAGCCAGCCGGTCAGCCACGGCGACACCGCATTGATCAAGAAGCCCACGCCTTGCACAAAGGCCGCCAGTTGCCCGGCCTGGCGTGGGTCGCGATGGTGGTCGAGGGTCAGCAGCAGGCTCAGGGCGAAACACGCGCCCAGGCCGAAGCCGCACAACGCCACCCAGAGGTGCGGATATTCCTGCGGCGCGACGATCAGGCCGAGGTAACCCACGGTCTGGGCCAGCAGGGCGATGCCCAGCAGCGGCCGACGGTCGATACCGCGCTGCGCCAGCACCGGCATCAACAGCGCGGCGATCACCTGGAAGATGGTCATGAACGCCAGCAGCGAACCGCTGGGCAGCACGCCCCAACCCAGTTGCTGATAGTAGGCCGGCAGCCACGCCACCAGGCTCATGTAGCCGCAATTGACCAGGCCGAAATACAGTGCCAGCAACCAGGCGCGGCGATTGCGCAGGTCCTTGAAGGCCGGCACCACCTGTGGATTTCTGGCCGCGCCCAGTGGCAGCCAGGCCCATAGCAGCAAGGCACCCAACGCCGGCAGCAGCCACACCCCCAACCCCGCCTGCCATTCCTGGAAATGCGTGGCCACCAGCGGGCTGAGCAGCGCTGCCAGCCCGCCGCCGGCCATCAGCGAGGCCGAGTACACACCCATCGCCACCGGCACGCGATGCCGGAATTCGCGCTTGATCATCGCCGGCACCAAGGCCTGGATCAGCGCCACACCCGCGCCGCCGAGCAGCGCCGTGACCAGCAGCGCCGACGCCTGGCCCATCAGCCAGCGTGCCAGGCACGCCAGCAGGATCATCATCAGGCCCAGGGCGATGCCACGCCGCTCACCCAGGCGGGCTTCCACGCGCACGCCCACCAGCGCCACCAGCCCCATGCACACCACTGGCAGGCTGGTCAGCAAGGCGCTGCTCTGGAAGCTCAGGCCGGTGGCCTGGCGGATCTCGCCGAGCAACGGGCTGATGGAACTGAGGATCGGCCGCAGGTTCAGGCCAAGCACCACCAGCAGGCCCCAGCCGGCGAGGGATTTATTCAGGGTCATGCAACGCTCTTGCAGTCGGTAAATGAGGCGTGAGTATGGTCAGTACCCAAGGTATTCTGAAATTAAATATAACCATGCCAACCAGTGGCAAAGAGAATGGTGACGCTGATGTTCGATCCCGTGTTGTTGCGCAGCTTTGTCGCCGTGGTGGACTGCGGCAACTTCACCCGCGCCGCCGAGCGCCTGCACCTGACCCAATCCACCGTGAGCCAGCAGATCCGCCGCCTGGAAGAGGCGGTGGCGTGCCAGTTGCTGGACCGCGACCAGCGCCGCGTGGTCGCCACCGCTGAGGGCGAACGCTTGCTGGCCTATGCGCGACGCATCCTCGCGCTGCATGAAGAAGCCACCGATGTGTTGATCAACCAACAGAGCGACGGCGTGCTGCGCCTGGGGGTACCGGAAGACTTTGCCGCCGAGCGCCTGATGCCGTTGCTGTCGGCATTTGTGCTCGCCTATCCACGGGTGCGCCTGGAGGTCACCAGCGGCCTGGGGCCCGAGTTGCAGCGTCAATACCGCAGCGGCGAGTTCGATGTGTTGCTGGTCAAGCAGATGGGCAGCAGCGATGACTGCCTGGCCTCGTGGCCCGAGCCGCTGTGTTGGGTAGACAGCCGCAGCACGCCGTGCCTGGGGCGCGACCCTCTGCCGTTGGTGGCATTCCCGGTGGGCGGCCTGTACCGCAATGAAATGTTGCACCACCTGGAAGTGGGCGGCTGGCGCTGGCGCATCGGTTATTCCAGCGCAAGCCTGGCCAGCGTGTGTTCGGCGGTGGCGGCGGGGTTGGGTGTGAGTCTGTTGCCGCGACGGGTCGTGCAGCCAGGGCATGTGGAACTGGGGCCGGACAGCGGTTTGCCCGTGGTGCAAGGCGTACGTCTGGCGTTGTATGCCCGTCATGGCCTGAGTGCCGCGGGGCAGTGCTTGCAGGCTGAGCTGTTCGATTTGTGTGCAAACAGCCCCGTTGAGCCATGCCTTAAGTGAATATTTTGTATGCCTGAAAAGCATCAAAAAAAACCACCTCGGCGCCAGGCCACGTGGGCCGGGGCTTTGGTGTTTGCAGAGCATTCGTTTATTCAAATTTGATCTATCTATAACTTCAAAGATTACTTTAAGAGATAAGCGTCTGGCCCCGATGATTCAGCCCTCGACGGCCTTCCACGCAGGCCCGTCGGTTTTTTTGTTTCGAAACCGTAGGGAGTCAATCAATGGGCAATGTCCAGACCGCCGCCAGTGCACCCGAGGCGCAATGGCGCCAGGCACCGAGTGGTGAGTTGGTCGACCTTGGCCGGCCGCACCGCGCGCCGTTGGGGCAATTGCGAACGCAGCAAACCCCGAAGCGCTTCTCCAGCCGCCGCGAAGGGATCCTGCTCGGTTTGTTGGTGTTGGCCCTGCACGGTGCAGTGATTTATTGGGTCAGCCAGAAACCCACGCCGGTGCTGCCGATTGTGCCGCCGGAAATTCCGCCGATGACCATCGAATTTTCCCAGCCGGCACCGCCCGTGGTGGAACCGCCACCGCCTGTGCCGCCACCACCGCCACCGCCTGTTGTCGAGCCGCCGCCGCCGGTGGTGGATGAGTTGGCCGCCAAGCCGGCGCCGCCCAAGCCGATTCCAAAACCTAAGCCCAAGCCGGTGCCAAAGCCTGAGCCCAAGCCCGCACCGAAACCGGTCGAGCAGGCGCCCACGCCACCGCAACCGGCGCCACCGGCACCCGCGCCCGCTCCGCCCGCGCCAGCCCCGGTGACACCGGCTTCGGCCAACGCCGCGTACCTCAAGAACCCGGCGCCGGAGTACCCGTCACTGGCGCAGCGTCGCGGTTGGGAAGGCACGGTGTTGTTGCGGGTGCATGTACTGGCCAGCGGTAAGCCGGGCGAGATCCAGGTCCAGAAAAGCAGCGGTCGCCAGCAACTCGACGACGCCGCACTGACCGCCGTGAAGCGGTGGAGCTTCGTGCCGGCCAAGCAGGGCGATGTGGCCCAGGACGGCTGGGTCAGCGTACCGATCGACTTCAAGATTCACTAACTATTGCGCTGCGGTGTGCAGCACACGCCGCGACTTGTACAGAGGGAAAACATCATGGCATTAGCATCTCCACTTGAATCCATCGAAAGCGCGGTGATCTGGCTGCTGGTGGTCTTTTCGGTCGCCACCTGGGGCCTGGCCCTGCTCAAGGGCGTGCAGTTCGGTCGCCTCAAAGCGCAGGATCGCAAGTTCCACAAACAGTTCTGGGCGGCGTCGAGCCTCGACTCGGCCGCCGAGTTGGCCGAAACCCAGCCCGGCGCCGCTGCCCGTGTGGCCCAGGCCGGTTACGCCGCGATCCAGGTCGGGGAAGCGCCGCACGCGGCCGACCTGAGCCAGGCGATCAACCACCAGGACCGCCTCGAGCGTGCCCTGCGCCAGCAGATCGTACGTGAGCGCCGCTCCCTGGAAACCGGCCTGGCCGTGGTCGCCAGTATCGGCAGCACCTCGCCGTTTATCGGCCTGTTCGGCACCGTGTGGGGGATCATGGAAGCGCTCAAGGGCATCAGTGCCGCCGGCTCCGCCAGCCTTGAAACCGTGGCCGGCCCCATCGGTGCAGCCCTGGTTGCCACTGGCGTGGGGATCGCCGTCGCGGTGCCGGCGGTGCTGGTCTACAACTACTTCCTGCGTCGCCTGAAGCTCACGGCGGCGGACCTGGATGACTTTGCCCACGACTTCTACAGCCTGGCGCAGAAAAACTCCTTCCGTGTGCTGCTGCATCCTGCCCTGACTAAACATGCGCCGGGTAACCCGCAAAAAGTGAAGGAGGCGTCCTGATATGGCCTTCTCCACGCAAGACAGTGATGAGGTACTGAGCGAGATCAACGTCACGCCCCTGGTGGACGTGATGCTGGTGCTGCTGGTGGTGTTTATCGTCACCGCGCCGCTGTTGACCAACGCGATCCCGATCAACCTGCCCAAGACCGAGGCCGTAGCCCCGGTGGAGCAGAAGGACCCGCTGGTGGTGAGCATCGACGGCGCCGGCAAACTGTTCATCAACAAGGACGAAATCCAGCCGGACCTGCTGGAATTCAACCTGCAGGCGGCCAAGGCCAAGGACCCCGATGTGCGGGTGCAACTGCAGGCTGACGATGGTGTGAACTACGGCGAAGTGGCGCGAGCCATGGCGTCTATCGAGCGCGCGGGGATTACCAAGCTGTCGGTGATTACCGCACGTTAGTTGCAAAAGCCTCGACAATTTTTTGGCCGTTTCCTTGGCAGGGTGCGGCCTTTTTTTTGCCTGGAATTCAAGCCACACCGCCAAATCCCAATGTGGAATGTGGAATGTGGAATGTGGAATGTGGGAGGGGGCTTGCTCCCGATGGCGGAGTGTCAGTTGGCCTATTTGTCAGCTGACCCACCGCCATCGGGAGCAAGCCCCCTCCCACATTTGAACCTCATGCAGGTTTGAGTTTTTGGTTATTAATAAATAGCTTCTTATTCCTTAACGAATATAACCCTCGTCCCTATACTGTCCTACAACGTTAAACGCTGCAGGAGGGCACACCCATGCACAGCGAGTCGATTCGTTATCTGATCGTGCCGGGCTGGCAAGGATCGCCAGAAGATCATTGGCAAAGTCACTGGCAGAACAGCCTGCCCAACAGCGCACGGGTGGAGCAGGCCGATTGGCTGACGCCGCGCCGCGAGGACTGGGTGGCTGCGCTGGCCGAGGCGATTGCCGCCGACAGCACCCCGGTAATTCTGATCGCCCATAGCCTGGGCTGCATCACCGTGGCCCATTGGGCTGCCACCGCACCCGTGCAGTTCCTGCGGCAGGTGCGCGGGGCCTTGCTGGTGGCTCCGGCGGATGTTGAACGGCCAGCCTGCTCGCCGGCCTTGCGCAACTTTGCGCCGATCCCGACCGACCTGCTGCCGTTTCCCAGCCAGGTGGTCAGTTCCGATAACGACAGCGCCGTCAGCGCCCCCCGGGCCCTGGAGCTGGCGCGTAATTGGGGCGCCGAAGCCGGCATCCTGTCGGGGGCCGGACATATCAATGTGAAGTCCGGTCACCAGCGCTGGGAGCAGGGGTTCGCCTACCTGTATCGCCTGCAAAGCCGCCTCGAGCATCACGCCCGGCGCACAGCCTGATATTTTTTCAACGCCCCGTCCCTGAGTGGATTTGGGGCGGGAGCCTGCCATGAGCCTGCATGAAACCTTCGGTCAGCCGCTGCTGACCTTCCCCGACGCCGAAAAAAGCCCGCTGAGCATCCGCGCCAAGGCGCTGGTGTTTGTCGACCCACGCTCGCGCAAGCTGCGCGAAGACCTGGAAAACCTGGCCCCGCGCGCCTTGCCTGTATTGATTCGAGGCGAGACCGGCAGCGGTAAAGAATTGCTGGCGCGGCATATTCACCGGGGCAGCGACCGCTCCGGTTTGTTTGTATCGGTCAATTGCGGCGCCATCAGCCCAACCTACGCCGACGCCGAACTGTTCGGCTACGCCGCCGGCGCCCACAGTGGCGCGGCCAGCAGCCGGGCCGGGTGGTTTGGCTCGGCGAATGGCGGCACTTTGTATCTGGATGAGATCGGCGACTTGCCGCTGCCGATCCAGGTGAAACTGCTGGCGGCCCTGGAAAACCATGAAGTCACCCGCGTGGGCGCTCACCAGCCGAGCCCGGTGGACGTGCGCCTGGTGGCCGCCACCAGCATCGACCTGGCCCAGGCCGTGGCCGCCGGCAAGTTTCATGAGCGGCTGTTCCATTACCTGAGCGAAGGCCAGCTGGATCTGCCGGCATTGCGTGAGCGGGTGGGCGATATCCTGTCGTTGGCCGAGTACTTCCTCGGTATCTACAGCCAGCGCCTGGACCTGCCGGTGCCGTTGATCAGCGACGCCGCCCAGCGCGTACTGGAACACCACAGCTGGCCGGGTAATACCCGCGAGCTGGAGAACGTCATCCACTTCGCCTTGCTGGTGAGCAGCGGCGACGAAATTCTGCCCGAACACCTGAACCTGCCGGTGGCGGGGTCGCCCTTGGACCAAGTGCAGCGCATCTTCGCCAATGCCAGCCCGGCTGAGCAGGAAACCTTGCGCAGCTTTCTACGCGAGCAAGCAGCTACATGAGTAAAATGGAATATCAACGTGAATAAAAGATATTGTTCGGGAATAAAAAATCTAGGTATTGTCCATTCCACGCCGCGATAGCACTTCGCTGGCACACCACATAAAAAACGGTCGTCAGAGACGCCCCGGAATTTCGATAAGGACACTGCATGAAAAAGGTTCTGTTGTTTACCGCATTGGCGGCTGCCCTGACTGCAAGCTTCGCCCAGGCCAACGAGAAACTGGTGGTGGCCGCCACCCCGATCCCGCACGCCGAGATCCTTGAACTGGTCAAGCCAACCCTCGCCAAAGAAGGCGTGGATCTGGAAATCAAAGTCTTCACCGACTACGTACAGCCAAACGTACAGGTTGCCGAGAAGCGCCTGGACGCCAACTACTTCCAGACCCTGCCGTACCTGGAAAACTTCAACAAGGGCAAGGGCACCAACCTGGTCACCGTGGTTGGCGTGCACGTTGAACCCTTCGGCGGTTACTCGAAAAAGATCAAGAATATTTCCGAGCTCAAGGATGGCGCCACCGTGGCCATCCCGAACGAAGGCTCCAACAGCGGCCGCGCCCTGTTGCTGCTGCAGAAAGCCGGTGTGATCACCCTGAAAGACCCGACCAACGCCCTGGCCACGCCGAAAGACATTGCCAGCAACCCGAAGAACCTGAAGTTCAAGGAGCTGGAATCGGCCCTGCTGCCACGGGTGCTGGACCAGGTTGACCTGGACTTGATCAACACCAACTACGCCCTGGAAGCTGGCTTGAACCCGGCCAAGGACGCGCTGATCATCGAAGATGCCAAGTCGCCGTACGTGAACTTCCTGGTGGCGCGCCCGGACAACAAGGACAGCGACGCTATCCAGAAACTGTCCAAGGCCCTGACCAGCCCGGAAGTCAAAGCCTTCATCGAGAAGAAGTACAACGGCGCAGTCGTGCCCGCGTTCTGATGTAAGCCAAAACCCCCTTCAAGGTTTCAACGCCGGCGGCTACTACAGCGTCGGCGTTTTTTATGCCTGGAATTTGGAATGCAATAAAAATGTGGGAAGGGGCTTGCCAGTCAGAAGGCTTTTTGTAGGAGCGAGCTTGCTCGCGAAAAACTCACAGGCGCCGCGTTCATTCAGGAAGCACGCGTTATCGTTGACGTTTTTCGCGAGCAAGCTCGCTCCTACAGGAGGCGATGTACGCTTAACTGACTGGCATTAGGGCAAACCCCCTCCCACATTGGATCTACGGTGTTTTAGAGATCCCGGCTATTGATCGCCCTGCGCAACGCCACCAACCATTTCACCAGCTCCTGCGGATCAATCGGTTTCGCTTTGTTCATTGTTCATTCCCTCGAAACACAGACCCCCCAACCATAGCCGTCACCTGGAAAACCCGCGAATCCGTCGGTTATCTTTTTGGGTGATATCAATATGCTATTTCGGTATTTAAATTTTACTTTTTATACCTTTAAAGTTCGCGCTACCCGGCGTTACCCACGCCGGATCGGACGACGCTCGCCGCATTACCCCTGCGGTGTCATGGACTCACAATGACCTTCGATTTCGCTTTTATCCTCAGCACCCTGCCGGCGTTTCTGAAAGCCGTGGGCGTCACGCTGCAAGTGGGCCTGATCGCCATTGCCACCTCGTTGCTGGTGGCGCTGATCAACGCCGCACTGCTGGTGTTTCGCACGCCGTACCTGTCGCGCCTGGTGGCGCTCTATGTGGAACTGGCGCGCAATACACCGCTGCTGATCCAGCTGTTCTTCGTGTACTTCGCCTTGCCGGCGATGGGTTTGAATATCTCCGGGTTCTGGGCGGCGATCATCACCATGACGTTCCTCGGCGGTGCCTACCTCACCGAAGTACTGCGCGCCGGTGTGGAAGCGGTGCCGCTGGCGCAGATCGAGTCGGGCAAATCCATCGGCCTGTCGGACTGGCAACTGCTGCGCCATGTGATCCTGCCCCAGGCCGGCATCCTCAGCCTGCCGGCGTTGTTCGCCAACTTCATCTTCCTGCTCAAGGAGACCACCGTGGTCTCTGCCGTGGCGGTGCCGGAGATTCTCTACACCACCAAGAGCTACATCGCCCTCTACTACAAAACCTACGAAATGCTCGCCGTGCTGACGCTGATTTGCGTGCTGCTGTTCTTGCCGCTGTCGTTGCTGCTCAGCCGCCTGGAAAGGAGGCTCCAGCATGGCCAGTTCGGGTCTTGAGTTGTTGTGGGTGTCGTTGCCGCAACTGGGCAAGGGCGCTGCGCAGACCCTGTCGATTTCGTTGTTGAGCATCGCCTTCAGTACGGTCGGCGGCGTGTTGTATGGCGTGCTGCGCACCTTGAACAACAGGCTGGTCAACGCGGTGCTGCGGGCTTACCTGGAGCTGTTCCGGGCGATTCCGGTGCTGGTGTGGTTGTACCTGCTGTTCTTTGGCCTGCCGATCTTCTTTGGCCTGAGCATCCCCAGCTTCTGGTGCGCGGTGCTGGTGTTGTCGCTGTGGGGCGCCAGCGAAGTGGGCGAAGTGGTACGCGGCGCGTTGCATTCGCTGCCCCGCGGCCAGCGCGAAGCCGGCCTGTCGATTGGCTTGTCCGACCCGCAGTTGTACGGCTACGTGTTGCTGCCCCAGGCCCTCAAGCGCATGACGCCGCCGACCATCAACGTCTACACGCGCATCATCAAGACCAGTTCCCTGGCGGTGCTGATCGGTGTGGTGGACGTGATCAAGGTCGGCCAGCAAATCATCGAGCGCACCTATGAGTCGGTGTTGATCTACGGCGCGCTGTTCCTGTTTTTCTTCTTTATCTGCTACCCGTTGTCGGCCGCCTCCAAGGTGCTGGAACGGCGCTGGGCCCAAGCATGAGCGCATTGATCGAGTTCCAGGGTTTCAACAAATTCTTCGGCGACCAGCAGGTGCTCAAGGGCATCGACCTGAGTGTGCAAAGCGGCGAAGTGGTGGTGATCCTCGGCCCCAGCGGCTGCGGCAAAAGCACCTTGCTGCGCTGCCTCAACGGCCTGGAAGTGGCCCATAGCGGCAGCCTGCGGTTTGCCGGCAAGGAGTTGTTGGATAAAACCACCGACTGGCGCCAGGTGCGCCAGGACGTAGGCATGGTGTTCCAGAGCTACCACCTGTTCCCGCACATGAGTGTGCTCGACAACATCCTGCTCGGCCCGCTGAAAGTGCAAAAGCGCGAGCCGCGCGAAGCCCGCGAGCAGGCCGAGAAACTGCTGGCGCGCGTCGGCCTGGCGGACAAGCGCGACGCCTTCCCGCGCCAGCTCTCCGGCGGCCAGCAGCAACGCATCGCCATCGTCCGCTCGCTGTGCATGAACCCTCAGGTCATGCTGTTTGACGAAGTCACCGCCGCCCTCGACCCGGAGATGGTCAAGGAAGTGCTGGAGGTGATCCAGGGCCTGGCCCGCGATGGCATGACCCTGCTGATCGTCACCCACGAAATGGCCTTCGCCCGCGCCGTCGCCGACCGCGTGGTGTTTATGGAGGCCGGTCGCATCCTCGAACACAACACCCCCGAAGAATTCTTTACGAACCCGCAAACCGCACGCGCGCAGCAGTTCCTGGAGAAATTCTCCTTTGTCTCAACACTGCCCAAGAAAACCCAGGAACTGGAGCTGCTATGAAAAAGTTACTGCTGCCACTGTTGGCTGTCGCCCTACTGGCCGGCTGCGATAAAAAGGCCGAAGAGCCTGCTAAACCTGCTGCCGCCGTGAGCTACCTCGACAAGATCAAGGCGCGGGACAAGCTGATCGTCGGCGTATTCACCGACAAGCCACCGTTTGGCTTTGTCAACGAAGCCGGGCGCTACGTCGGCTTCGATACCGACATCGGTCGTCAATTCGCCAAGGACCTGTTGGGCGATGAGAACAAGGTCGAATTCGTCGCCGTCGAGCCGGCCAGCCGTATTCCGTTCCTGCAAAGCGACAAGGTCGACCTGATCCTCGCCAACATGACCGTGACCCCCGAGCGCAAGGAGGCGGTGGACTTCACCAACCCCAACCTGAAAGTCGCGGTGCAGGCGTTGGTGCCCCAGGACAGCGCGGTGAAAAGCCTGGATGACCTGGCCACCCGCACCACCATCGTTACCACCGGCACCACTGCCGATATCTGGCTGACCAAGAACCACCCGGACTGGAAACTGCTGAAGTTCGAGAAAAACTCCGAGTCGCTGCAAGCGCTGTCGGCCGGGCGTGGCGATGCCTATGCGCAAGACAACCTGGTGCTGTTCAGCTGGGCCAAGCAGAACCCGGGCTACCGCGTACTGGAGGAGAAACTCGGTGACGAAGCGCCGATTGCCCCGGCGGTGAAGAAGGGCAATATCGAACTGCGCGACTGGGTGAATGCCGAGTTGGCGAAGCTGGGTGAGGAGAAATTCCTGCTCAAGCTGTATGACCAATATGTGCGCAAGGAGCTGAGCGATGACACCAAGCCTGAGAGTGTGATTGTCGAAGGCGGGAAGTGGCAGGGCTGATTCCTAGCTGATCGTTCCCACTCCGTGGGAACGATCGTCAATAATCCAGGCCCCTGTTCAATGGGTGATGTGGAATTTTTCGGAGTCGCCCATCTCGCCATTTCCCTGGCCGATTCGGATCATGTAGTGGATTTGCCGCTGGCCTATGTTCTTCAGCAATGCATCCCTGGGAATGAATGCCTGAATCTCCCGCGGCGGCTGATTGTTGAACTCTTTGTCCACCACGACTTCGCCATCGATGTAAATCTGCAGGCGATCATTGCTTGTGCCTATGTCGGTAGGCTGAATGACGGCGGTTGCTCCCTCGGGGGGCACATCCCTCAAGGACAGTAACCAGTAGTCTGAGGGGGGAGTCGGTGGTTTGGCCTCATTGATTTGCAGGGACGGAAGTTTTTTTGTCTTTTGGCTGCTCATTGGGTCTACCTCAGTACGGGTAAGTGAGGTGCTTGCACGGCAGCGCGTGGGAATGTCCGCGCAGCAAGACGGGAGCCAATATTTACGAGGGTTGGCGGCGGCCGTCTACTGTTAGAACTCACAGGTCTGGCCGGCCTGCGAAGCCTCGGGGTGCGGGAGCCCCATGCAGATAAGGAACCCTGAACTAAGCTCACAGTCGCATACACACTGGCACATCGCATCGCGCACAAGGAGTCTGCATGGGCGGTCGTATTTCCATCTGTATCGTCGGTCTGGGTTTAGTGGTGTTGCTGAGCGCGTGTGGCCAGGAAAAAGCTGAGCCCAAGGCCCATTCGCGGGTCTTTGTTCAAACCGTACAACCCGCCGATTTCGCCGCGGCCGTCACGCTGACCGGAGATATCCAGGCCCGCGTGCAAACCGATTTGTCCTTCCGCGTCGGCGGCAAGATCATCCAGCGCATGGTGGATGTAGGCGATCGCGTCAAAGCCAGACAGGTGCTGGCCAGGCTCGATCCCAAGGATTTGCAGACCAACGTCGATTCCGCCCAGGCCCAGGTCGTGGCCGAGCAGGCGCGGGTCAAGCAAACCGCCGCTGCGTTTGTGCGCCAGGAAAAGCTCCTGCCCAAGGGCTATACCAGCCGCAGCGAATACGATTCCGCCCAGGCCGCGCTGCGCAGCAGCCAAAGTGCCCTGGCCGCCGCGCAGGCGCAGTTGGCCAACGCCCGTGAACAACTCGGCTATACCGCGCTGATCGCGGATGCGCCGGGGGTGATCACCGCGCGCCAGGCCGAAGTCGGTCAGGTGGTGCAGGCCACCGTGCCGATTTTCAGCCTGGCCAGCGATGGCGAGCGCGACGCGGTGTTCAACGTCTATGAGTCACTGCTGGTTGAGCCGCCGCCGGATGCGCCGATCACCGTCAGCCTGCTGGATAACCCGAGCATCAAGGCCGTGGGTAAAGTGCGTGAAGTCACGCCTGCCGTGGCCGCCAATACCGGCACGGTGCAAGTGAAGATCGCCCTGCAATCGTTACCCGAAGGCATGCGGCTTGGTTCGGTGGTCAGCGCCACCGCCAATGGCCCGGCCAAGGCGAGTATCGAGCTGCCGTGGTCGGCGTTGACCAAAGACCTCAGCGAGCCCGCCGTATGGCTGGTGGACGGCGAGGGCAAGGCGCAACTGCACAAGGTCACGGTGGCGCGTTACCTCACAGGCAAAGTGATTGTTGGCGACGGCCTCAAGGGCGGCGAAAAAGTCGTGGTGGCCGGTGGGCAATTGCTGCACCCCGGCATGCTGGTCGAGATCGCCCAGCCAGGAGCCCAGCCATGAAGCGCCTGACGGTTGTACTTGCCGCCAGCCTGTTGCTGATGGCCTGTTCAAAGGAAGAACCGGCGCCCGAGCCCTTGCGCCCGGTGCTGTCCATGGAAGTGAAGTCCGAGGACCAGGAAACCCTCGGCCGTTTCGCCGGCGCCATCCAGGCGCGCTATGAAAGCAATCTGGGCTTCCGCGTCCCCGGTCGCATCGCCCGGCGTGCCGTGGATGTGGGCGCCGAAGTGGACAAGGGCGCCTTGCTCGCGGTGCTCGACCCTACCGACCAACAGAACCAGTTGCGCGCCGCCCAAGGCGATTTGGCGCGGGTGCAGGCGCAGTTCATCAACGCCCAGGCCAATGCCCGCCGCCAGCAGGAGCTGTTCAACCGTGGCGTCGGCGCCCAGGCCCAACTGGACGTGGCCCAGACCGACCTGAAAACCACCCAGGCCTCCCTCGACCAGGCCCAGGCTTCGGTCAACCAGGCCAGGGACCAGCTCAACTACGCCGAGCTGCGCACCGACCACGCCGGCATCGTCACCGCCTGGAATGCCGAGGCCGGCCAGGTGGTCAGCGCCGGTCAGCAAGTGGTGACCCTGGCGCGCCCGGACATCAAGGAGGCGGTGATCGACCTGCCCGCCGGCCTCGCCGAGCGCCTGCCAGCGGATGTGGTATTCCTCGTCGCCGGCCAACTCGACCCCAGCGTCCACACCACCGCCACCGTGCGCGAGATCGAACCCCAGGCCCAAAGCGCCACGCGCACCCGTCGCGCGCGCCTGACCCTGGCCGAAACGCCGCCCGCGTTCCGCCTTGGCACGGCGATCAGCGTGACCTTGAGTTCGGCCATCGCCCCACGCATCGAGTTGCCCCTGAGCGCCTTGCAGGAAGTCGACGGCAAGACCCGCATCTGGATCCTCGATACCCAAAGCCAGACCGTGCAACCGCGCGACATCACGGTGCTGAGTCGTGATGCTGACAGCGCCTTGCTCAACGGCGGCGTCAAACCCGGCGAGCGTATCGTTACCGCCGGCGTGAACAGCCTGAAGCCCGGGCAGAAAGTCAAAATCGACGAGGACAGCCCGCGATGAAAGGCAGCTTCAACTTATCCGACTGGGCCCTCAAGCATCAGTCCTTTGTCTGGTACCTGATGTTCGTCGCGCTGCTGATGGGCGTGTTCTCGTACATGAACCTGGGCCGTGAAGAGGACCCCTCGTTCACCATCAAGACCATGGTCATCCAGACCCGCTGGCCGGGCGCGACCCAGGAAGAAACCCTCAAGCAGGTCACCGACCGCATCGAGAAGAAGCTCGAGGAACTCGACGCCCTCGACTACGTGAAAAGCTACACCCGGCCGGGTGAATCGACGGTGTTCGTGTTCCTCAAGGACACCACCAGCGCCAAGGCCATCCCGGAGATCTGGTACCAGGTCCGCAAGAAGATCGACGACATTCGCGGCACCTTCCCCCAGGGCTTGCAGGGGCCGTCGTTCAACGACGAATTCGGTGATGTGTTCGGCTCGGTGTATGCCTTTACCGGCGACGGCCTGTCGATGCGCCAGTTGCGCGACTACGTGGAGCAGGTGCGCGCCGAGATCCGTTCGGTACCGGGGCTGGGCAAGGTCGAGATGATCGGCCAGCAGGACGAAGTGATTTACCTGAACTTCTCCACGCGCAAACTGGCGGCCCTGGGCATCGACCAGCGCCAGGTGGTGCAAAGCCTGCAATCGCAGAACGCGGTGACCCCCGCCGGCGTGATCGAGGCCGGTCCGGAGCGCATCTCGGTGCGTACCTCGGGGCAGTTCGCCTCGGAGAAAGACCTGGCCAACGTCAACCTGCGCCTCAATGACCGCTTCTATCGCCTGGCGGATATCGCCGAGATCAGCCGTGGCTACGTCGACCCGGCGCGGCCGATGTTCCGCTTCAACGGCAAGCCGGCGATTGGCCTGGCCATCGCCATGCAGAAGGGCGGCAATATCCAGTCGTTCGGTAAGGCGCTGCACACGCGGATGGACGAGCTGACCGCCGACCTGCCGGTGGGCGTCGGTGTGCATAAGGTCTCCGACCAGGCCGAAGTGGTGGAAGAGGCCGTCGGCGGCTTTACCAGCGCGCTGTTCGAAGCGGTGATTATCGTGCTGGTGGTGAGCTTTATCAGCCTGGGCATGCGCGCCGGGCTGGTGGTGGCGTGCTCGATTCCACTGGTGCTGGCGCTGGTATTCGTGTTCATGGAATACAGCGGCATCACCATGCAGCGTGTGTCGCTGGGGGCGTTGATCATCGCCCTCGGCCTGTTGGTGGACGATGCGATGATCACCGTGGAGATGATGATCACGCGCCTGGAAAAAGGCGAAACCAAGGAGCAGGCGGCGACCTACGCCTACACCTCCACGGCATTTCCGATGCTCACCGGTACGTTGGTGACCGTCGCCGGCTTCGTGCCGATTGGCCTCAACGCCAGTTCGGCAGGCGAGTACACCTTTACCCTGTTCGCGGTGATTGCCGTAGCGATGCTGGTGTCGTGGGTGGTGGCGGTGCTGTTTGCGCCGGTGATCGGCGTGCATATCCTCAGTGCCAAGGTGAAACCCCACGACGCCGAGCCGGGGCGCATCGGCCGCGCGTTCAATGGCGGCATGCTGTGGGCCATGCGCAACCGTTGGTGGGCGATCGGCATCACCGTGGGCCTGTTCGTGGCGTCGGTGTTCTCCATGCAGTTTGTGCAGAACCAGTTCTTCCCGTCGTCGGACCGCCCGGAAATCCTCGTCGACCTCAACCTGCCGCAAAACGCCTCGATCAACGAGACGCGCAAGGCCGTCGACCGCCTCGAAGCGATCATCAAGGACGACCCGGACATTGCACGCTGGAGCACTTATATCGGCCAGGGCGCGATCCGTTTCTACCTGCCCCTCGACCAGCAACTGGAAAACCCCTACTACGCGCAACTGGTGATCGTCAGCAAAGGCCTGGAAGAGCGCGGTGCCCTGATTGCGCGCCTGCAAAAGCGCCTGCGCGACGACTTCGTAGGCATCGGCAGTTTCGTGCAGCCGCTGGAAATGGGCCCGCCGGTGGGGCGTCCGATCCAGTACCGCGTGTCTGGCAAAGACACCGACCAGGTGCGCAAACACGCCATCGAACTGGCGACCCTGCTGGATAAAAACACCCACCTGGGCGAGATCATCTACGACTGGAACGAGCCGGGCAAAGTGCTGCGCATCGACATTGCCCAGGACAAGGCGCGCCAGCTCGGGCTGTCCTCCGAAGACGTGGCGCAACTGATGAACAGCGTGGTCAGTGGTGCTTCGGTAACCCAGGTGCACGACGATATCTACCTGATCAGCGTGGTCGGCCGTGCCGAAGACGCCGAACGTGGCACGCCGGAAACCTTGCAGAACCTGCAGATCGTCACCCCCAACGGCACCTCGATTCCGCTGCTGGCCTTCGCCACTGTGCGGTATGAGCTGGAGCAGCCGCTGGTGTGGCGTCGCGACCGCAAGCCGACCATCACCATCAAGGCCTCGGTGCGCGATGAGATGCAGCCGACCGATCTGGTCAAGCAGCTCAAGCCGGAGATCGACAGGTTCAGCGCCGGCCTGCCGGTGGGCTACAAGGTTGCGACGGGCGGCACCGTGGAAGAAAGCGGCAAGGCCCAGGGCCCGATTGCCAGCGTGGTGCCGTTGATGCTGTTCCTGATGGCGACGTTCCTGATGATCCAGCTGCACAGCGTGCAGAAGATGTTCCTGGTGGCCAGTGTCGCGCCGCTGGGGCTGATCGGCGTGGTGCTGGCGCTGATCCCCACGGGCACGCCCATGGGCTTTGTGGCGATCCTCGGCATCCTGGCGCTGATCGGCATCATCATCCGCAACTCGGTGATCCTGGTGACGCAGATCCACGAATATGAAGTGGCCGGCTACACGCCGTGGGACGCGGTAGTGGAAGCCACCGAGCATCGGCGCCGGCCGATCCTGCTCACGGCGGCTGCGGCGAGCCTGGGCATGATCCCGATTGCCCGCGAAGTGTTCTGGGGGCCGATGGCCTACGCGATGATTGGCGGGATCATCATCGCTACCTTGCTGACGCTGCTGTTTTTGCCGGCGCTGTATGTGGCCTGGTACAAGATCCGCGAACCAAAGCAGGAACAACACGGTTAAAAATGTGGGAGGGAGCAAGTCGAATCGTCGCACCGCCCCTCCCACAATTGATCTCAGCTGGGCATTTGAGACGTGGGAAATTTCCGGAAGTGACGCCTGTTGCCCTGGCCAACCGTTGAGTGCTTTACCCTTCGACCTCCACCTCTCAACGGTCGCCTGCCATGAACCGTCTGCGTCTTACCTCGCTGATCTGCTGCTTGTTCCTGTCGCCCCTGGCCTTTGCCGGCACCGTATTGGAAAACCCGTTGTGGCGAGTCGAACTCGATCCGGCCACCCTCGCCATCCGTGTGACACCCAGTGGCCAGCCGCAGGTGCAGGCCTCCAACGGTGTAGCGGCGCGTGCTGTCAGTCAACCTGCACAAAACGCGCAACAGGCCAGTTGGCAATGGGATGACGGTGCCTATCGCGTGACTGCCAGCCTTGAGCAGCGCGACCTGGTGCTGTCGATCACGGCGCGGGAAGCCGGTGAGCTGCCGATTCTTCTGCAACCGCCGAGCGCCATGGGCCGAGGGTTGATGTGGCCGTTGGCCGAAGGGCATTACGTGCCGGCCGGCAATGCCATGTGGAACGCTTTCCTGGTGGCGCAAGGTGACATCAACACCACCCAGGACCTCAGCCTGCCGCTGTGGGGCGTCGATCACGGCGCCTTCACCCTCAACTGGCTGCTGACCAATCCCTATAACAACCGCCTGCGCTGGCGGGGCCAGGCGTTGTCGCTGGCCCATGAGTTCACCTCGCTCGGGCCTGCCGCCCCCATGACCCTGCTGTTGCACCTGGGCGAAAGCGATCCGCTGGCCGGGGCCAAGCGCTATCGCCGATGGCTGGTCGAGCAGGGGCGCTATGAACCCCTGGCAGACAAGCTGCGGCAAACCCCTGGGGCTGAAAAGCTGCTGGGCGCCAGCCATGTCTACCTGTGGGGCAATGACCTGCTGGCGCCGGAGGATGTGCGTGATTGGCCGTTGTTGCTCCAGCGCTTGCGCGCTCATGAACTCAGAGGCCTGTTGGACAAGGACTCCGCAGCGCTGCTGGCGCAGCCCCGCGCCTTGAATCGCTACGAGCAAAGCGTGCTGTTACGCGGCCTCAATGCCGCGATCAATAGGAAGGCCCGGCAGAGTTGGCAGGTGGACGAGCCCGATATGAGCCGTCTTGCCGCGCGCTACGGCGAGTTGCGTCGCGAATTGGCCGTGGACTTTGCCGGTGCCCTGCGCGATAGCCCCGGCACCTGGGGCAGCCAGGTGGTACAGACGCTGCGCGACGCCGGGCTGCCACGCTTGATGCTGACCCTGGGCGAAGGCTGGGAAGGCGGCCTCTGGCACCCCGAGACCATCCGCGCCGGTGTCGACGCCGGCTACCTGATGGCGCCCTACGACTCCTACCAAACCGCGTTGTCCGCCACCGAAAACCCCGACTGGACCACCGCCCACCTGGGCAGCCAGGCTTACCGCGACTGCGCCATCGTGTTGAGGGACGGCACACCCAAGACCGGCTTCCAGCAGTCCGGCCACTACACCGACCCGCGCTGTGTGCGACCTCTGTTGGAGGCGCGGGTGAAAGCCGTGCAGGCCGTTGCCGGCTTCAACGCCTGGTTTCTTGATGCGTACGCCACCAGCATGCTGTTCGACAGTTACCGCGACAGTGCACCGATGACCCAGGCGCAAAACGCCGAAGGCAATATCGATGCAGCCCGTTGGCTGAACACCACGCTGCAATTGCCGACCGGCTCCGAAGACGGTAACGCCATCACCGCCCAGGGCATCCTGTTCGCCCATGGCATGCAAACCCCGGTGCTGGGCTGGGGGGATCGCGACATGACCCAGGACAAACAGTCGCCCTACTACGTGGGCAACTGGTACCCGCCGGAGCAACCGGCGGTGTTCTTCAAGTCGGTGCCGCTGAACGAGCCGTTTCGCACCCTCTACTTCGACCCGACGCTGCGCCTGCCGCTGTATCAGGCGGTGTTCCATGGCTCGGTGATCACCACCCATCACTGGCTGTTCGACAGCCTCAAGCTGAGCAATGTACGGGCTGAAAATGAGCTGACCCAACTGCTCTACAACGTGCCGCCGCTGTATCACCTGAGTGCTGCGACGCTCAAGGCGCGGCTGCCGCTGATCCAGCGCCAGGATCGATTTTTCCGACCGTTGCATGAGCGCCTGGCCACCCAGGCGATGACCGGGTTTCGCTGGCTGACGGCGGATCGGCAGGTGCAGGAAACCACGTTTGCCGATGGCACGCGGTTGGTGGCGAATTTTTCCACGGGGTCGAGAGAGGGGTTTGCGGCGAGGAGTGTGACAGCGGTGGTGGATGAGAAATCGGTGGTGTATCAGGTGCAGTAGTGGTGTGTATCAGTCCGTCATCGGGAGCAAGCCCCCTCCCACAGGGGAATGCATTCCAAATGTGGGAGTGGGCTTGCCCAGACTTAAACCTTGCGCCAAACGCTGGCCAACCAAGGCTGCTGATCCCGAGGCAATCCCGCCGGCCGGTAGTAGTGCTCCAACTCTTCAAACCCCGCCGTCGTCAGCAATGCCTGCCACGCCTTCAAGTCGTGATAAGAACCATACCGCGGCCCATTCCAGCCTTCCTGGTTCTCACCCCGTGGATTGGAGCTGAACAGCACACCGCCGGGCTTCAACGCCCCATGCAGTTGCTTGAGCACACGGGGCAGTTCCTGCTTGGGGATATGAAACAGCACTGCATTGGCAAAGATCCCGTCAAAGCGTTCGGCGGGTAAATCCAGCTTGAGGAAGTCCTGCTGCAACACCTCACAGCCGCTGTCTTCGCGCGCCATCTGCGCAAACCGCTCGGAACCATCCAGGCCGACGGCGATATGCCCCAGGCGCGTAAAGGTCTGCAAATCCCGCCCCGGCCCGCAGCCGAAATCCAGCACGGTAAAGGGCGCCGAGCCCTGGATATGGCGCAGCAGCGCGTCGATGTTCTGGCTCACATCGTGATCGCGGGTGCCTTCACGGAAATCCTCGGCCACCTTGTTGTAGTGGCCGAGGGTGGTGGACGTGATCTGGTCGAGGTCGTCGGGCTTGAGGGGCATGGTGATGAATACCGGGCGCTGAGATGGCCCGACTATACCTCACCTCTTGTTCAGCACTCGCGCCAGGCGATCGCCGCCGAGTTGAATCACCGCCACCAGGATCACCAGCAGCACAATCACCGTGAGCATGATCTGCGTATCAAAGCGCTGGTAGCCATAGCGATAGGCAATGTCGCCCAAGCCACCGGCCCCGATCGCCCCGGCCATGGCCGACGAGTTGATCATGGTCACCAGGGTGATGGTGAACCCGCCGACAATCCCTGGCAGCGCTTCGGGCAGCAGCACATGCCAGATGATGTGCCAGCGTCGGCAACCCATGGCCTGGGCAGCTTCGATCAGGCCGTGGTCGACCTCGCGCAGACTCACTTCGGCGATCCGCGCAAAAAAAGGCGTGGCGGCGATGGTCAGCGGGACGACCGCCGCCCACACCCCATAGGTGGTGCCGACGATCAGCCGCGTGAACGGGATCAGCGCCACCATCAGGATCAGGAACGGAATCGAGCGGAACAGATTGACGAACGCCCCCAGCACCCGATTCAGCGCCGGCGCCTGGTAGATGCCGCCTTTGTCGCTGGTCACCAGAAACACCGCCAGCGGAATGCCCACCAGCAAGGCGATCAACGATGACACGCCGACCATCAACAAGGTGTCGATGGCGCCTTGCACCAAACGATCAAACCACATAGCCCAGCACCTCCACCTGTTGTGCCCAGTTCGCAGCGCGGTTGCGCAGTTCTTCGGTGCCATGGGGCGAGCCATTCACCGCCAGCAGCAGTTGCCCCAAGGCATGCCCCTGAATCCGCTCGACACCGCCCTGCAGCAGACGCACCCGCCCGCCGAGGGCGCTGAACAGCGCGGCCAGGTCCGGTTCATCGCTGGCACTGCCGGTGAACTGCAAGCGCAGCACCACGGCGGCGTCCGGTGATTCAGGCTGGGTGTGCAAACGGCTTTGCAGTTCTTCAGGCAGCCCATGTTGCAGCGGCGCCAGCAGGGTCTGGCTGACCTCGTGCTGCGGGTTGCCGAACACTTGCCACACCGTGCCTTGCTCGACGATGCGCCCGTGTTCCAGCACCACCACGCGGTCGCAGATGTCGCGGATCACCGCCATCTCATGGGTGATCAAGACGATGGTCAGGCCCAGGCGTCGGTTGATCTCGCGCAACAGGCCGAGGATCGATTGGGTGGTCTCCGGGTCGAGGGCCGAGGTGGCTTCGTCGCACAGCAGGATCTGTGGGTCGTGCACCAGCGAACGGGCGATGCCCACGCGCTGTTTCTGCCCGCCGGACAGCTGCGCCGGGTAGGCCTTGTGCTTGTCCTGCAAGCCGACCAATTCCAGCAGCTCACGCACCTTTTGCTCACGCTGGGGCTTGGGCACGCCGGCGACTTTCAGCGGCAACTCGACGTTCTGCCACACGGTCTTGGCCGACATCAGGTTGAAGTGCTGGAAGATCATGCCGATACGCCGACGCAGCGCCACCAGGTGGTCTTCGTCGAAGTCGCCGATGTCCACCTGATCGATCAGCACGCGCCCGCTGCTGGGTTGTTCCAGGCGGTTGATGGTGCGGATCAGCGAGGATTTGCCGGCGCCGCTGCGGCCGATAATACCGAACACTTCACCGTGCTGGATCGCCAGGTCGATGCCTTGCAAGGCATGCACGCCGCCGTCGTAGGTCTTGCCCAGGTTGATAAAGCGCACGTGCGCGCGGTTCAGGTCCGGATGCAGTTCTGTCTGTTCGGCGTCCCTGGGCGGTGAGCCCAGGTCGCGCAGTCGAGCGTGGGCGGCGGTCATTTTTTATCTTCCCAACCGACTTGGTAGAGCTTGCCGAGGGATTTATCCAGGGCGGCACGCACCACCGGCGAGTGCTGGTAGATGTCGACGAACTTGATCACGCGCGGGTCGGTTTTGCTTTTTGGCTGGATCACGAACTGGATCACGTATTCCGGGTGGTCGAGGCCGTCGAACAGCAGCGCCGACTCGGCATCGAAGGTCTTGGACAGGCGGATGTAGGCCGGGTAGCCCTGCACCAGGTCGGCATCGTCATAGGCGCGCACCAGTTGCACGGCCTCGACTTGCAGGATCTTGATGTTTTTCGGGTTGGTGACGATGTCTTCTTCGGTAGCCTTGTAGCCCACGCCCGGCTTGAGGGTGATCAAGCCGGCCTTGGCCAGCAGTTGCAGGCCGCGACCGCTGTTGATCGGGTCGTTGGCAATCGCCACGCTGGCGCCCTGGGGCAGGTCGTTGATGCTTTTGTACTTTTTCGAGTACAGGCCGACGTTGTTGATGATGCCCGGCGCGTACGGCACCAGGTCAAAACCGGCGGCGGCCTTGGCGTTTTCCAGGAACGGGATGTGCTGGAAGTAATTCACGTCAATATCGCCGGCGGCCAGGCTGACATTGGGGGCGATCCAGTCGGTGAACTCCACCAACTCGACCTTAAGGCCTTGCTTGCCGGCTTCGGCGACTGCGGCTTCGAGGGGAATCGCGAAGGCGGCGGTGGTGCCGATTTTCAACGGTGCATCGGCGGCGAATACGGCCGAGCTGAACAACCCGAAGGCCAGGGCCAGTGCTTTGACTGGGTGGGAGAGCAGTGTTTTTTTCATGGTCGATTTCCAGTCATAAGGTATTTGTACAAACAGTGGAGATCCACTGTGGGAGGGGGCTTGCTCCCGATAGCGGAGTGTCAGCAAACCAATCCGGTGACTGATACACCGCTATCGGGAGCAAGCCCCCTCCCACATTTTTCAATCAGTGGCGGTAGGTCGAGCCGGTGTGTTGTTCGGGTAGACGGGCGCTGCCTTGGAAGACTTTTTCTCTTAACGTTCCTTGCTCATAGGCGGTCTTGTACGACCCCCGCCTCTGCAACTCCGGCACCACCAGGTCGATAAAATCCACATAGCTTTCCGGCGTGACAATGCGCGTGAGGTTGAAGCCATCCAGCCCGGTTTCGCTGATCCAGGATTCCAGCTCGTCAGCGACCTGTCCGGGGGAGCCGACCAGGGTGATATAGCGCCCGCCGAGGGCATGCTGTTCGAGCAGCTTGCGTCGGGTCCAGTCGTTGTTCTGCAGGTTCTTGGTGGCCGACTGGATCGCGTTGCTCTTCACGTACTGGATCGGCTCGTCCAGTTCGTATTGGGCAAAATCAATCGCGGTGGAGGCCGAGAAATGCGCGACGCCGGCCTCCGCGCTGGCATAGCTCAGGTACTCGGCATGCTTGGCCCAGGCCAGTTCTTCGGTGGCGCCGACGATCACGTTCAGCCCCATGAACACCTTGATGTCATCCGGATTGCGCCCGGCCTCGACCGCGCTGGCGCGCACCTTGTCCACCTGCACCTTGGTCGCGGCCTTGTTCTGCCCGCTGATGAATACGCACTCGGCATGGCGCCCGGCGAACAACAGGCCACGGTCTGAACTGCCGGCCTGGAACAGCACCGGCGTACGCTGCGGCGACGGTTCGCACAGGTGATAACCCTCGACCTGGTAGAACTCGCCATGGTGCTCGACCTTGTGCACCTTGCCCGGCTGCGCGTAGACCCGCGCCTGCGGATCGTTGAGCACCGCGTCGTCTTCCCAGCTGCCTTCCCAGAGTTTGTAGAGCACTTCCAGGTATTCATCGGCCTGGTCGTAGCGCCGGTCATGCTCGACCTGTTCGGTGAGGCCCATGGCCTTGGCGGCACTGTCGAGGTAGCCGGTGACGATGTTCCAGCCGACCCGGCCACGGCTCAGGTGGTCGAGCGTGGACATGCGCCGGGCGAACAGGTACGGCGGCTCATAGGTGAGGTTGGCGGTGAGGCCGAAGCCGAGGTTGCGGGTCACGGCGGCCATCGCCGAAACCAGCAGCAGCGGGTCATTGACCGGCAGCTGGATCGACTCCTTGAGCGGCACATCGATGGAGTTCTGGTACACGTCATACACGCCGACGATATCGGCGATGAACAAACCGTCGAACAGCCCGCGCTCCAGGGTTTGCGCGAGGTCGGTCCAGTACTCGATGCTTTTGTACTGGGTGGACGTGTCCCGTGGATGGGTCCACATACCGTGGTTGATATGCCCGATGCAGTTCATGTTGAAGGCATTGAGCAGGATCTTTTTCTTTGCCATCAAATGGTCCCCCGCAGTGGCGGGTTTTCAGCGTTGAGGTAGTAATTGCCCACAGCGTGGTACTTCCAGCGCACCGGGTCGTGCAGGGTGTGCACGCGGGCGTTGCGCCAGTGGCGGTCGAGGCCGTGCTCGGCGAGGGTGGCCTGGCTGCCGGCCAGCTCGAACAGGGTGCTGCCGGCGGCCAGGGAAATCTCGGTGCTCAAGGCGCGGACTTCAGCGACGGCGATGGACGCCGCCGCCACGGTCTCTGCATTGCTGTCGGCCTGGGCGCGGTCGAGGTATTCAGCCGAACGCTCCAGCAAGGCTTCAGCGGCGTGCAGGCGAATGCTCAGGTGGCCGAAGCTCTTCAGGGTCAGTGGGTCTTCGGTGGCCTTGTCGTTGCCGGAGTCAATCCACGGGCGGGTCTTGGTGCGCACAAAGTGCAGCGCATCTTCAAAGGCGGCGCGGGCGATGCCGGTGTCGATGGCGGCGTGAAGAATCTGCGCCAGCGGGCCGACCGTGGTCGGGCGTTCGAAAGCGCTCTGGAACGGGATCACGTCGTGGGCGGCGACCCACACGTTATCGAACACCACCGAGCCGCTGCCGGTGGTGCGCTGGCCGAAGCCGCTCCAGTCGTCAATGACCGTCAAGCCTTCGCTGTCGCGGGGCACGAAGGCCAGTTGCTGGATGCCGTGTTCATCCACCACCGAGGTAGGAATGCGCTGGGCATAGATCGCACCGGTGGCGTAGAACTTGCGGCCGGTGATACGGAAGCCGTCGCCGTCGCGGGTGATGGACGTAATACGGTCGTGGGCGGTCTTGGTGCCCAGTTCCGCCAGGGCGTTGCCGAAACGCTGGCCGGCGAGTACTTCGGCGTACAGGCGTTGTTGCTGTTCAGGGCTGCCATTCACGCGCAGCACTTCGAGGGCGTAGAAATGGTTTTGCGGAATCTGGCCCAGGGAGGCATCCGCCTGGGCGATCAGGGCAATGACCTTGGCCAGGGTGACGTTGGACACGCCGGCGCCGCCAAATGCCTTGGGCACACTGATGCCCCACAGGCCGGAGCGCGAGAACACGTCCAGTTCGGGCAGCGGCAGGCGGCGTTCGCGGTCGCGCTGGGCGCTGTCGCGGCGCAAGTCTTCGGCCAGGTCGCTGGCGACAATAAGGGCTTGTTCGTCGCTGGTGATAACCGCGACACGGTGAGAAAAGGTCATGAGTTTCTCCAGAGGTCTGGTCGGTTAAATCCAGGAATGGCGAGCCGGCAACGTGCCGTTCAAGCGATAGGCGCCGACGGCGTGATACTTCCAGCGCACCGGGTCGTGCAGGGTGTGCACCCGGGCGTTGCGCCAGTGACGGTCGAGGTTGAATTCGGCGAGGGTGGCGCGGCTGCCGGCCAGTTCGAAGAGTTTTTCGCTGACCAGCAACGACACTTCAGTGGTGAGCACCTTCGCTTCGGCCACGGCAATTGACGCTCGCGCGGCGGACTGTGCGGTGATCGGCGCGGCGCTGACCTGGTCCAGCACTTGCCCGGCCTTGCGCAACAGCGCCTCGGCGGCGTGCAGTTCGATCTTCAGCTTGCCGATATCGGCGATCACGTAGAGGTCATCGCTGGCGCGCTCGACCTTGGCATCGATCCACGGGCGCGAACGCTCCCGCACAAAGGCGATGGTGTCATCCAGCGCGCCACGGGCGATGCCGGCGTCGATGGCGGCCTGGATCAGTTGGGAAACGGCGCCCTGGATAGTCGGGCTTTCGCCGATACGCCAGTTGTCTACGACCAGTTCGGCGTCCACGGGCACGCGGTCCAGCAGCACGGTGCCGCTGGCGGTGGTGCGTTGGCCGAAGCCCGACCAGTCATCCACGATGCGCAGCCCTGCGGTGCCACGGCGTACAAACGCCATGACCTGCCTGCCGTCGTCGTTCAGCGCCTTCACGGCCACCCAATGGGCAAACAGTGCGCCGGTTGAATAGAACTTCTGGCCGCTGATCACGTAACCGTCGCCTTGGGCGGTGATGCGCGCCTTGAGCTCCAGGGTGTTCCTGGTGCCGCGTTCCGGGCCGCCATTGCCGATGCGCCAGCCGTCGAGGACGCTCTGGAACAGTTGCTCTTTCTGGCGCTCGGTAGCGGCGCCCTGCAACACCTGCAGGATGCCGAAATGGTTCTGCGGGATCTGCCCGAGGGCCGGGTCTGCCGCGCTGATGATCGCGAACACCTCCGCCAGGGTGGTGTACGACACCTGTGGGCCGCCGTATTCGCGGGGGATGGAAATACTGCCCAGCCCACTGCGGGTGAATTGTTCGATCTGCGCCCACGGCAGCTTGCGTTGCTGGTCACGCTGGGCGGCGTGCAGGCGCGCGGCCTGGGCCAGCTCATGGGCAGCCTGCAGCGCCTCTGCATCGTTGCGCAGCACAGCGGCCGGCAACAGCAGGGGAGCAACGTCCAGATCACGCTGGGGGGGTGTTAGAGCCAAGTTAGACATCAGCGCCGCTCCTTGGCTGCACGTAATGCCCTGGCGTTATGCACCGGGGTAATTCTGACCATACCGACCTCGCATTCAATGAAATAAAAACAGAAAAATCAGAGATGTCCGGTGGTCCGGTGCATATACCCTAAGCGTGTCAAATATTTAAATAAACTAACTTTTGGGAATATGCATAGAAGGTCTGTCACCCCGGTTCACAGGGCGAGCCGAGGGGCCGTGGTTGGTAGACCCGCGCGGTCCCGGCCGGCTGGCTCGGCGCGCAGGCGGCAATGCGTAACGTGCGCGTGGGCGCCCAGCGTGAATTGTTGCCGACACGATCGAGAATGCAGTACGTCACCTCCAGGCGGCTGTCATCACCGGCCTCGACAATCACCGTCGAAGGCACCCACACCTGCACGACCACCCCGACGGCCTTGGCCTGGATCCGTGGCAGGTCCATGCGTACATCTCCCCAGCGCAGGGTGATGGCATCGCCCGTGGCCATGTTCAGGTAAGGCGCGATGGTCAGCGGAATACCCCGTCGCACCTGGCGACCGTTGACGCCGTAGCGACGGATGGTCTCGGGCAAACCGACGGGGGCGAGGTTGTGGTTTTCGTCGCTGTACAGGGGGGAGGGCTGGCCACCGGGGTATCGGGTCTTTACACACACACCTTTCACGGCCGAGCGGGCAGGTGCACGACCGACTTGCATGACTTGGTAATGCACCTGGGCCAGGCCGTCCTGCACAAAACTTTCCGGCACCCGCAGATGGGTCGGTGAGCCGACCTTGCACGCGTTCACCCTGCGTGAGGCGGCAAAGCAGTTGTTCCAGAACAGTTCGATCAAGTCGCCCTCATCCATGCCGGGGTAAGGCGCGATGTCCACCTGCAGTTGACTGGCCGCCAGTGCGTTGATGCCGTGCCGGTTAGCCTGGGGCAAGGTGGGGGCTGTGAGCAGGGCCGGGGTTGCAGTGCGCGTCATAAGTAATCTCCTTGATGCAGCCAGCAGCAATCGTTCCAGCCCCGCGGCGCGGGTGCGCAGGTGGGCTGAAAGGAACGATTCAGTGAGTAGCCGGGATAGGATCCAATCCTCTGGACGCTAGATAAGAGGGTTGGCCAAGGAGCGTCAATGGCGGCAAAAGGCTAAACGGCGGGTTGGAGCAGATTCAGAAGGGTCTGACTGGGCGGGGGGGTTTTGGATCAGGGAGACGGCGGGTTTACGCGTGGATGGCGAGGATTTCCTGTAGGAGCCGATTGTGTGGTGAGGGAGCAAGCTCCCTCGCCACATCAGTGGGCGAGGAACTTGCTCAGGAACTGCCGGGTGCGTTCTTCCTTGGGGTTGGCGAACAACGCCTTGGCTTCGCCTTGCTCCACGATCACGCCCTTGTCGAAGAAGATCACCCGGTTGGCCACATCGCGGGCAAAGCTCATTTCGTGGGTGACGATGACCATGGTGCGGTTTTCTTCGGCGAGGCTGCGGATGGTCGCCAGCACTTCGCCCACCAGCTCCGGGTCCAGCGCCGAGGTGGGTTCGTCGAACAGGATCACTTCCGGTTCCATGGCCAGCGCGCGGGCAATCGCCACGCGCTGTTGCTGGCCGCCGGACAGGCGCCGTGGGTAGGCGTCTTCCTTGCCCGCCAGGCCAACCCTGGCCAGCAGCTTGCGCCCAAGGGCAACAGCGGCTTCACGGGGCATCTTCTTGACCACGGTCGGCCCTTCGATGACGTTTTCCAGCGCTGTGCGGTGGGGGAACAGGTTGAAGTTCTGGAACACAAAACCCACGTGCTGGCGCAGGCGCCGCACCAGGCCTTGTTGCTGGTTGAGCGGTTTGCTGCCGTCGATCTGGATGTCGCCCACCTTGATCCGGCCGCTGGTGGGTTCTTCGAGGAAATTCAGGCAGCGCAGGAAGGTGGTCTTGCCGGAACCGCTGGGGCCGATGATGGCGACGACTTCGCCTTCCTTGACCTCCAGGTCGATGCCGTTGAGCACCACCTGGCCGTTGAACTGTTTGGTCAGTTTTTCAACCACGATCATGCTTCAAGACTCCAGGTCATGCCGGTTGACCCGGTCTTCCAGGCGGTTTTGGAAATGCGCCAGGATACTGATGAGTACCCAATAGATCAGGGCGGCCGACAGGTACATGGCAAACATTTCGAAGGTCCGCGCAGACACCAGTTGTGCCTGGCGCAACAGCTCCGGCACTTGAATGGTTGCGGCCAGCGAGGTGTCCTTCACCAGTGAGGTAAAGCTGTTGCCCAGTGGTGGCAGTGCCGTACGCATCGCCTGCGGCAGGATCGCCCGGCGCAGGGTCTGCACACGGGTCATGCCGATACTGGCAGCGGCTTCCCACTGGCCGCGCTCGATGGAGCTGATGGCGGCACGCAGGGTTTCACAGATATATGCGGCCATGTTCAGCGAGAGGCCGATCAGGGCGGCGGGAATCGGGTCCAGCTCGATGCCCACTTGCGGCAGGCCGTAATACATCACGAACAGCTGTACCAGCAACGGCGTGCCGCGAAAGAACGACACGTAGACGCGGGCGATCCAGCTCACCAGCCTGATGCGCGAGAGGCGCATCAGTGCCAGGCCGAAGCCCAGCAGAAAGCCGAAAAACATTCCGCCCAGGCTCAGGATGACGGTGAAGTACACGCCCTGCAGCAAGAAGGGCGTGGAATCCAGGACGAGTTGGAGCTTTGCTTCCATTATTGAGTAACGTCAGCGTTGAAGTACTTATCCGACAGCTTCTTCAAGGTGCCGTCAGCGCGCAATTTGTCGAGGGCCTTGTTCACCGCCTCAAGCAGTTCAGGTTCGCCTTTGCGTAGGGCAATACCGGCTTCCTGACGGGAGAAGGCAGCACCGGCAGCGACGGTGTCCGGGGCTTTCTTGGCATATTCCAGGGCCGCCAGGCGGTCGATCAGGATGGCGTCGATGCGGCCGATGCGCAGGTCCTGGAACTTGGTAGGATCATCTTCGTAGGTACGGATATCAGCGGTAGGCACATTGGCTTTTACCCACTCCTCGTAGTTGGTGCCCAGGCCGACACCCACCTTTTTACCGGCCAGGTCGGCGGCTGATTTGATGTTGAGCTTGTCTTCGTTCTTTTTCAGGACCAGCGCTTGAATCCCGGAAACGGTGTAGGGCTCGGAGAAGTCGTATTTTTTCTTGCGCTCGTCGGAGATGGTCACCTGGTTGATCACTGCATCCAGACGCTTGGATTCCAATGCCGCCAGAATGCCGTCCCATTTGGTGGCCTGCAGCTTGACCTTCACACCCAGTTCTTTGGCCAGCGCTTCGGACAGCTCGACTTCGAAGCCCGCCAGTTTGCCTTTCTCATCCTGGAAGCTGAACGGCGGGTAGGTGCCTTCCAGGCCGATTTTGATCTCGCCGGCCTTTTTGATGTTGCCCAGTTGCTCGCCGGCAACTGCCTGGCCCAGCCAACCGGCGCCGAGAGCCAGACCCAAAGTGCCAACCAGCAACGTGCGACGCAATACAGAAATAGTCATGAAGAGCCCCTGTGTTTTTTATGTTGAGCGAAGCAGGTGACGCGGTAGTCGTATCCTGCCTTAAAGCGCGTAGCGCGTCTTCGCCTGCGGCGCGATGATAAAGCCGGGTTTTAAGACTTGAAAATAATATTAAACTCAATTGATATTCTATTTTTGAATATGTATTGAGTCTAATGTGGGAGGGGGCAAGCCCTAATGCCAGTCAGTTAAGCGTACATCGCCTCCTGTAGGAGCGAGCTTGCTCGCGAAAAACGTCAACGATAACGCGTGCTTCCTGAATGAACGCGGCGCCTGTGAGTTTTTCGCGAGCAAGCTCGCTCCTACAAAAAGCCTTAACTGACTGGCATTAGGGCTTGCCCCCTCCCACATTTGGCCCGCATTTATTCAGTTGAAAACCGAGTCATAGGCAAACAACGCCGGTGCCCCGCCGGTATGCAGGAAAATAATCGGCCCGTCTTCAAAACGCTGACGCCCGATACCGTCCAGCAAGCCGGCCATGGCCTTGCCAGTGTAGACCGGGTCCAGCAGCAGGCCTTCCTGGCTTGCCAATAGCTTGACCGCCGAAAGGGTGCCGGCGTTGGGTTCGCCATAACGGGGGCCGAAATACTCGTCCCACAGGATCACCTTGAACGCGTCGGGGATGTCCACACCGAGCAACTCGGCCGTGCGTTCGGCCAGGCCCTGGACTTTCGGGAACTGCGCTTCTTCGGTGCGCGATACGGTGATGCCGATCACGGGCAACTGCGGCAGTACTTCGCTTAATGCCAAGGCCAGGCCGCTGTGGGTGCCGGCACTGCCGGAGGCCAGCACCACGGCGGCGAATTCGATACCGCTGTCTTCGATCTGTGCGGCCAGCTCCAGGCCGGCGCGCACGTAACCGAGGGCGCCGAGGGCATTGGAACCGCCGATAGGCACCAGGTACGGCTTCTTGCCGTTGCTGCGCAGGCGATCGGCAAGGGCGTTGAGTTGGTCGTCGACGTTGTCGAGGTTTTCCACCAACTCTACCTTGGCGTCGAACAACTCCAGCAGCAGGCGGTTGCCGTTGCCCAGGTAGTTGGGGTCTTCGGTGCCGGTGGGGTTTTCCAGCAGGGCGACGCAGCCCAGGCCGAGCCTGGCGGCGAGGGCGGCGGTCTGGCGTACGTGGTTGGACTGGATCGCGCCGGCGGTCACCAGGGTGTCGGCGCCCTGGGCGATGGCATCGGCTGCCAGGTATTCGAGTTTGCGCAGCTTGTTGCCACCCATGGCCAGCGGCGTGGTGTCGTCGCGCTTGACGTAGATGTCGCGTCCCAACCAGGTCGACAGCCGTTCGAGTTTTTCCAGGGCGGTGGCGCCGCCGAGCAGTTCCAGGCGGTTAAAACGGTCGAGCTGTTGCTTGATCATGGCTACGCACGGTGGCTAAGGGATGGAGCGACTATAGGCAGGCACTTTTCATCGGGCAACCGTCAATCGCTTATGCCTGATGGTTCTTAGCATCACACCATTGGTTCTTAAGGGCGGCCAGGGTGGATACCGTAAAGTGATGGCCATTACGTCAGGAGTGAATACCGTGAGTGAGCGTTCCAGCCATTGGCAGTTACAGACCATCGTCAGCCAACTGCGCAGCGCCCGTGACCAGTGGCGAACACGCAATGGCCGCTTGAGCGGCGAGCATGGCGGTCGCGAATTGCCGTCCCGTGAAGCCGTTGCCCAGATTCTCGAGTCCCTCTGCGGTGCGCTGTTTCCGATGCGCCTGGGGCCGGCGGACTTGCGTGAAGAAAGTGAAGATTTCTACGTCGGCCATACCCTCGACGTCGCCCTGAATGCCTTACTGGCCCAGGCGCGCCTGGAGTTGCGTTATGCCGCGCGCCAGGGCGGCGAGGATGACAGCCAGATCGACGCCCATGCCATCCGGCTGATCCAGGATTTCGCCCTGGCCTTGCCGTCCCTGCGCAGCCTGTTGGACACCGACGTACTCGCCGCCTACCACGGCGACCCGGCCGCGCGCAGCGTGGATGAAGTGCTGTTGTGCTACCCGGGGATCCTCGCGGTGATTCACCATCGCCTGGCCCACCACCTGTACCGCGCCGGCTTGCCGCTGCTGGCACGGATCAGCGCGGAAATCGCCCACTCGGCCACCGGCATCGATATCCACCCCGGCGCGCAGATCGGCCCGAGCTTCTTCATCGACCACGGCACGGGCGTGGTGATCGGTGAAACCGCGATCATCGGCGAGCGGGTGCGCATCTATCAGGCCGTCACCTTGGGGGCCAAGCGCTTCCCGGCGGATGAAGATGGGCAACTGCAGAAGGGCCATGCGCGCCACCCGATTGTCGAGGACGACGTGGTGATCTATGCCGGGGCGACGATTCTCGGACGCATCACCATCGGCAAGGGGTCGACCATTGGCGGCAATGTGTGGCTGACCCGCAGTGTGCCGGCGGGGGCGAATATTACGCAGGCGAATCTGCAGCATGACGACGGTGCGCAGAAGTAGAGCCCTACGCAGATCCCCTGTGGGAGGGGGCTTGCTCCCGATAGCGGAGTGTCAGTTGGTACATCCATTGACTGACACACCGCCATCGGGAGCAAGCCCCCTCCCACATTGTTAGCCTCATTCCAGATTTACCCCGCAATCACTGAACGATTTACCTCTTCCACCCGTCATACCAATCCTTGAGCTAGTGTAGGAATTATCTACCACTCAGCCCTGCGATTAGTCCCAGACCGCCTACCTATGTTTAACTTGAACGTTCGTTCAAGTTAAACCCGGTGGTTCGCTGCCCGCTCACAACAGGAGGCTTACCTTTGCTGAGTCCGTTTTATACAGCCACATCCCTCACCCTCGGGGTGCATCGTTCATGAGTGCATCGTCCACCCCATCCAGCGGCCTGGTGCGCATGAATGCGCCGGTCTTCTACTTTGCCGCCACCTTCATCTTGCTGTTCGGCATCACTGTCATCGCTATCCCGCAACAGGCCGGGGCCTGGTTGCTGGCGGCGCAAAACTGGGCGGCCAACACGGTCGGCTGGTACTACATGCTGGCGATGACCCTGTATCTGGTCTTCGTGGTGGTCACCGCGCTATCGGGCTACGGCAAGATAAAACTCGGTGCCGACCACGACGAGCCCGAATTCAGTTACCTGTCCTGGGCCGGCATGCTGTTCGCCGCCGGGATCAGCATCACGTTGTTCTTCTTCTGCGTGTCCGAGCCGCTGACGCACCTGGTGCAACCGCCCCAGGGCGAGGCCATGAATGCCGACGCCGCGCGCCAGGCCATGCAGGTGCTGTTCCTGCACTGGGGCCTGCACGGCTGGGGCGTGTTTGCATTTGTCGGCATGGCGCTGGCGTATTTCGCCTACCGGCATAACCTGCCGCTGGCGTTGCGCTCGGCGCTGTACCCGCTGATCGGCAAGCGCATCAATGGCCCTATCGGCTATGCGGTGGATGGCTTCGGCATCATTGCCACGGTGTTCGGCCTGGGTGCCGACATGGGCTTTGGCGTGCTGCACCTCAATTCCGGCCTCGACTACCTGTTCGGCGTTGCCCACACCCAGTGGATCCAGGTCGGCTTGATCACCCTGATGATGGGCGCGGCGATCCTGGTCGCCGTGGCCGGCGTCGACAAGGGCGTGCGGGTGATGTCCGATATCAACATGCTGCTGGCCTGCGCGCTGCTGCTGTTCGTGTTGTTCGCCGGGCCGACCCAGCACTTGCTCAATACCCTGATCCAGAACATTGGTGACTACCTGGGCGCATTGCCGACCAAGAGTTTCGATGTGTACGCCTACGACAAACCGAGCGACTGGCTGGGCGGCTGGACGGTGTTCTACTGGGCCTGGTGGATTGCATGGTCGCCATTCGTAGGCCTGTTTATCGCGCGCATTTCCCGTGGCCGGACCATCCGCGAATTCGTGTTCGGTGTGCTGCTGATCCCGCTGGGTTTCACCCTGGCGTGGATGTCGATTTTCGGCAACAGCGCCATCGACCAGGTGCTCAACCACGGCATGACTGCACTCGGCCAGTCGGCCATCGATGATCCGTCGATGAGCCTCTACCTGCTGCTGGAAACCTACCCGTGGAGCAAGACGGTGATCGCGGTCACGGTGTTCATCAGCTTCGTATTCTTCGTAACTTCCGCTGACTCGGGCACCGTAGTGCTGTCCACCCTCTCGTCCAAAGGCGGCAACGCCGATGAAGATGGGCCGAAATGGCTGCGGGTGTTCTGGGGTGCGATGACCGCGCTGGTCACCAGTGCCTTGCTGTTTGCCGGCAGCATCGATTCGCTGAAATCGGCGGTGGTGCTGACCTCGCTGCCGTTCTCGCTGATCCTGTTGCTGATGATGTGGGGGCTGCACAAGGCCTTCTACCTCGAGTCGCAAAAGCAGATTGCGCAGTTGCATTCGCTGGCGCCGGTGTCGGGCTCCCGCAAGGGCACCGGCGGTTGGCGCCAACGTTTGAGCCAGGCCGTGCATTTCCCCTCGCGGGACGAGGTGTACCGGTTCCTTGAGACCACGGTGCGTCCGGCGATCGAAGAAGTGACGGCGGTGTTTGTCGAAAAAGGCCTCAACGTCGTCACCCAACCCGACCCGTCCAACGACAGCGTCAGCCTGGAAATCGGTCACGGCGAAGAGCATCCGTTCGTGTACCAGGTGCAGATGCGCGGCTATTTCACGCCCTCATTTGCACGCGGCGGCATGGGTTCCAAGCAGCTCAACAATCGCCGCTACTACCGCGCGGAAGTGCACCTGAGCGAGGGCAGTCAGGACTACGACCTGGTGGGCTACACCAAGGAGCAGATCATCAACGACATCCTCGACCAGTACGAGCGCCACCTGCAGTTCCTGCACTTGGTGCGCTGACGTTAAACTCCCCGCAAAGCCCCGTTCTACGGGGCTTTCTTAAACTTAATTTCATCCGTCAAGACGCTGTTTTGACGCGTAACTGTCATCTGGCCACTGCGTAATTGTGTGAAGCGTTTGACGCTTTCATTTCAGAACAGTGACGGAGACCGGTACCCATGAAGACGTTTTTAAGCCCTGTGGTGGGAGCCGCCATGGCGAGCTTTATGCTGTCCGCCCACGCCGATTTTATCGATGACAGCCACGCCGACGTGACCCTGCTCAACCGCTATCTCAACCAGCAGGGACGGGACGTGGTGGGCAGCAATGCCAAGGCCCATAGCATTCGGGATTGGGGCCAGGGTTTCGAGTTCAACTTCAAGTCCGGCTACACCGAGGGGCCTGTGGGCTTCGGCCTCGATCTACAGGCGTTCTACGGCCTGAAACTGGACTCCGGCGGCGACCTCAACGACAAGGGTCACCAGGGCCGCTACCCCGGCAGCATGTTCCCACTGGACAATGGCAAGTCCGCCGACCAGTTCGGCGTGTTGAGCCCGACGTTCAAGATGCGTTTCGCCAAGGATGAATTGCGCGTCGGCACGCTCTACGGCAACAACCCGATACTCGCCAACACCGACGGGCGCCTGTACCAGCAGACCAATACCGGTGTGCAACTGGTGTCCAAGGACCTCAGCGACTTCACCTTCACCGGCGGCGATATCTTCAAGACCAAGATCCGCAACGAAACCGGCGACCAGGGCATGATCACCGCCGGCGGGACCAAAGAGAGCGACCGCTTCCTGTTCGGCGGTGCGGATTACACCGGGATACAGAACACCACTGTCAGCCTGTGGTACTCCAACCTTGAGGACTACTACCAGCAGTTTTTCCTCGGTGCCAAGCGCCATGACGCCTTGTCGGTCGGTGCGGTCGATACCGACGTGCGCGTGTTCCGCAGCCTGGGTGTGGGCGGCAACGCCGACGGCGACAAGGACTTTGCCGCAGCGGGCCTGTATGGCGACGGCGTGAACAAGGGCCGCATCAACCAGTCCACCGTCAGCCTGCTGGAAAGCTACAGCCTGGACGGCCATACCGTCGGCCTGGGCATCCAGAAAAACAGCGGCGACAGCGACTTCCCGTACCTCGACTCCGGCCTTAACAGCGGTGACGCGCGCCAAGGCCCAGGCTCGGGTGCCGACACCCCGGCGCTGACCAACATGCAGTTGAACAAATTCCAGCATGCCGGCGAACGCACCTGGCTGGCGCAGTACAAATATGACTTCGGCAAACTCGGCCTCAACGGCCTGACGTTCTCCGCCGCCTACGCCCACGGCGATGACATCCGCACCGCCCAGGGCACCACCAGCGAATGGGAGCGAAACGTGGCGGTGGCGTATCAAGTGCCGACCGGTACCCTCAAAGGCCTTGGCGTCACGTGGAAAAACGCCCACGCCAGTCCGGACATTACCGGTGCCACCGTGCAGGATGAAAACCGCTTCTATGTCAGCTATGTCGTTCCACTCTGGTAGGAAATTGCTGTAAAACGGAAGGGCAGACTTAAGCGATTCAGCTGGTTAAAAGGCCTGGGAATATCGTTATTCCCAGGCCTTATTTGCCTACGTCCAAGAGAGGATTCGATGACTTACATTGCTGCCGAAAACCGCTATGAATCTATCCCGTATCGCCGCGTAGGCCGCAGTGGACTGGTGCTGCCGGCACTGTCCCTGGGGCTGTGGCACAACTTTGGCGACAGCACCCCGATCGACACCCAGCGCGCCCTGCTGCGCACCGCGTTCGACCTGGGCATCAACCACTTCGATCTGGCCAACAATTACGGCCCACCCTACGGCAGCGCCGAGATCAACTTCGGTCGTTTGCTGCGCGAAGACTTCAAGCACTACCGCGACGAATTGATCATCTCCAGCAAGGCTGGCTGGGACATGTGGCCGGGCCCTTACGGCCAGGGCGGCGGCTCACGCAAATACGTGCTGGCAAGCCTGGACCAGAGCCTGCAACGCCTGGGCGTCGACTACGTGGACATTTTCTACTCCCACCGTTTTGATGCCGATACGCCCCTGGAAGAAACCGCCAGCGCCCTCGCCACCGCCGTGCAACAGGGCAAGGCGTTGTACATCGGTATCTCGTCTTACTCCGGGGTGAAAACCCGCGAAATCGCCGCGCTGCTCAAAGAGTGGAAGGTCCCGCTGCTGATCCACCAACCGGCCTACAACCTGCTCAACCGCTGGGTGGAAAAAGACCTGCTGGACACCACCGAAGAACTCGGCGCCGGAGTGATTGCCTTCACGCCACTGGCCCAGGGTTTGCTCACCGACAAGTACCTCAATGGCGTGCCGGCCGACGCACGGGTCAACCGCCCGGGGGGTGGTTCGTTGCAGGCCAAGCACCTGTCCGAAGCCAACATCGCCCACGTGCGTGCGTTGAACGAAATCGCCCAGCGCCGTGGCCAGAGCCTGGCGCAATTGGCGCTGGCCTGGACGTTGCGCGACCCACGGGTGACCAGCGCGTTGATTGGCGCGAGCCGGCCGGAGCAGATCATCGAGAACGTCGGCGCGTTGAAGAACTTGAGCTTCAGTGCGGAGGAACTGGCGGAGATCGATCGGTTTGCGCAGGAAGGTGGGATTAACCTGTGGGAAAAGCCGTCCAGCGCGGAATAACCTGACAGCACCGGGTCAATGTGGGAGGGGGCTACACCCCGATGGCGGTGTGTCAGTCACTTGATTAGTTGACTGACCCAGAGCTATCGGGGCAAGCCCCCTCCCACATTTGATTTGCAGTGTGGTTTAGAACGGCACATCCCCAAGAATCGTCGCCCGATGCATCACCCGCCGTTGCGGCCGGTAGTCATCCACCGCGTAATGCTGGGTCACGCGGTTATCCCAGAACGCCACGTCGTTCTCCTGCCAGCGCCAGCGGAGGGTGAATTCCGGGCGTGTCGCGTGGGCGAACAGCAGCTTGAGGATCGCCTCGCTTTCCGCCGGTTCCAGTTCATTGATCCTGGTGGTAAACCCATCACTGACAAACAGCGACTTACGCCCGCTCACCGGATGCGTGCGCACGACCGGGTGCGACAGCGGTGGGTTTTTCCTACGGGTTTCTTCCCAGCGCGCCAGGTCTTCGGCGCTGTTGCCAAAGCGTTCCAGCGGAAAGGATTTGGTGAAGTCGTGGGTAGCCGTCAGCCCATCGAGCAACCGCTTCAACGGCTCGGACAGCGCCTCGTACGCCGCGATGCCACTGGCCCACAGCGTATCGCCGCCGTACGCCGGCAGCAGCTTGGCACTCAGCACCGCGCCGAGGGCCGGGGTGGGCAGGAAGGTCACATCGGTGTGCCATACGGCGTTGTCGCGTACGTCGGTGACGGCGGTGTCGAGGATCAGCACTTCGGGCTGTTCCGGCACGTTGGGGTAGATCGGGTGGATGTGCAGGTCGCCGAAGTTCGCCGCGAACCGCGCCTGTTGCGGCGGGGTGATCGGCTGGCCACGGAAGAACAGCACCGAATGGCTGAGCAACGCCTGTTCGATGGCATCGCGATGTTCGGTGCTCAGCGGCCGGGTAATATCGACGCCACTGATCTGGGCGCCCAGGGCGGTGCTCAAGGGGGTAACGGTCAGGCTGCTCATGCTGTTCTCACTCAATGTGCCTGGCCATGCCAAGGCACTAACTTACGCTGCAGGGCGCGCAGGCCCATTTCCATGGCGAAGGCGATCAGGGCGATCACCAGGATCCCCAGCACCACTACATCGGTCACCAGGAACTGCGCCGCCGATTGCACCATGAAACCCAGGCCGCTGGTGGCCGCGATCAGTTCGGCGGCGACCAGGGTCGACCAGCCCACACCCAGGCCGATACGCACCCCGGTGAGGATGTCGGGCAGGGCGCTCGGCAGGATCACATGGCGAATCAGCTGCGCACGGGTGGCGCCCAGCGACTGCGCCGCCCGCAGCTTGGCCGGGTCGACGGTGCGTACGCCGGTCGCGGTGGCGATGGCGATGGGCGCAAAGATCGCCAGGTAAATCAGCAGCACCTTGGACAGCTCGCCGATACCGCACCAGATCACGATCAATGGCAGGTAAGCCAGGGGCGGAATCGGCCGGTAAAACTCGATCAGCGGGTCGAGAATGCCGCGGGCGATGCGGTTGGCGCCGATGGCAATGCCTACCGGCACGGCGGTCAGCACCGCGAAGCCCAGGCCCAGGCCGATCCGGCTGAGGCTCGCGCCCAGGTGCTGCCACAACGTGGAATCCATATAGCCCGTAGTCGCCAGCAGCCAGCCTTTTTGCAGCACGGCCGAGGGCGGTGGCAGGAACAACGGTTCGATCAGGCCGGTGGCGGTGACGGCCCACCAGAGGGCCAGCAAGGCGACCAGGGTCAACAGGCTGATCCAGCGTGTACTCAGGCTGCGACGCACAGGAATGACCGCGTGCGCCACCGGCTTGGCAGCGGTGGCGGGGAGTTCGTAGCTGCTCATGCGGACACCTGCCGTTGCGAGAACACTTTGCCCAGCACGTGTTCGCGGGTTTCGATAAAGCGCGGGTCGGACTTGATCGCCCGCGCCGACTCACCGGCCGCGTAGCGCTGGCCGAAGTCCAGGTGCAGGCGTTCGACGATCTGGCCCGGGTTGGGCGCCAGCAGGATCAGGTCGGTGGCGAGGAACACCGCTTCTTCGATGTCATGGGTAATCAGGAACACCGGCTTGGCCGTGCGCCGCCAGACTTGCAGCAACAGTTCCTGCATCTGCTCACGGGTGAAGGCATCGAGGGCGCCGAAGGGTTCGTCCATCAGCAGCACGCGCGGGTCGGCGGCCAGGGCGCGGGCCAGGCCGACGCGTTGCTTCTGGCCGCCGGAGAGTTGCCAGATGCGGCGATTGTCGAAGCCGGCGAGGTCCACCAGCGCGAGCATTTCCCGGGCGCGCACTTCGCGCTGCGCCTTGGGCACGCCGGCCAGTTCCAGGCCGAAACCGACGTTGGCCAGCACGTCCTGCCAGGGCAACAGCGCGTCGTCCTGGAACACCACGCCGCGTTCGGCGCTGGGGCCTTTGACCGGTACGCCATCGAGGGTGATGCGCCCGGCAGAAGGCTCGACAAAGCCGGCAATCAGGTTCAACAGCGAAGTCTTGCCACTGCCGGACGGGCCGAGGGCCACCAGCAATTGCTGGGGCCCCAGGTCGAGTGAAATGTCAGACAGTACCGGTTCTGTGGCGCCTGGGTACTGTGCGCTGATGCGCTCCAGTTGTAGCAAGGCCATCGCGATGAACTCCTTGAATCAGTTAGTGATGAACTTGGCGCTGACGTAAGGGGCGTAGTCCGGCAGCACGGCGTCGACCTTGCCTTGCTCCTTGAGGAAGGCAGCGGTATCGGTCACGGCCTTGGTGGTTGGTGCGCCCAGCAGGGTCACCTGGTCAGCGGCCAGCGGGTAGACGTTGCCTTGCAGCAGCAGCGGGATGTCGCTGGCCTTGGCGCCGGAGAGTTTCACCAGTTTGTCGACGTTGCCTGTGTCGGCGAGCCAGGCTTGTGGGTCTTTGCGGTAGGCGGCGTAGGCATCCAGGGTGACTTTGGCGAAGGCGGTGACGATTTCCGGGTGCTTCTGCGCGAAGTCCTTGCGCACGATCCAGGCATCGAAGGTCGGCGCGCCGAACTTGGCCAGCTCGCCGGAGGTGATCAGCACCTTGCCGTTTTCCTTGGCCACGCCCAGGGCCGGGTCCCATACGTAGGTAGCGTCGATGTCACCGCGCTTCCAGGCCGCGATGATCGCCGGCGGTGCGAGGTTGAGGATGGTCACTTTCGACGGGTCGATGTTCCAGTGCTTCAGCGCGGCCAGCAGGCTGTAGTGGCCGGTGGACACGAAGGGCACGGCGATTTTCTTGCCGATCAGGTCCTGGGGGCCGTTGATCCTGGAACCGTTGCGCGCCACCAGGGCTTCGGCACCGCCGATCTGGGTGGCAACCAGGAAAGTTTCCACCGGCACCTTGCGGGTGATCGCAGCGGTCAGTGGGCTGGAACCGAGGTAGCCGATCTGCACGTCGCCGGAGGCGATGGCGGCGATGATGTCGGCACCATTGTCGAATTTGCGCCAGTCGATCTTGGCGTTAGTGGCTTTTTCGTACGCACCGTCGGCCTGGGCAACTTTGGCCGGGTCTACGGTGGTCTGGTAAGCGATGGTTACATCCGCCGCCTGGGCAAACAGGCTGGCACCGGCCAGGGACAACGCGGCCATGAGGCGCAGAGGGGTTAACAGTTTCAAGGGGAAGCTCCTCAATCAGGCGGCCGAGGGTCGGCGTGTGAGGAGACTAAATGATCTAAGAATCCGAAAATAAATAACATTTTCGAATTAGCTTATGGGCGAAAGGTTGAAGCGAATCTTGAGCTTGATGAGGGCAAATGTGGGAGGGGGCTTGCCCTCCCACCATGGACCGAGTTCGGTCTTAGTTACTGATCGCCAGAATACTCGCCTGGTACGAGCCGACAAACACATCAAAATCGCCCACTTCGTTCTGCTCCAGTTCCGCTTGCTGCGCCAGCGACGTGCGCGCCAGCTCTTCAAAGCGTGCCTGCTCTTCTGCGGGCAACGGCTCGCGGCGGAAGTACTCGGCGTGCACCTCGCTCTGATGCAGGGAGAACTGCGCGAAACTCTCTTTGCGCTCGGCCATCGCCGCCAGTACCTGCGCCGAAGGGGTCAGGGACGGGTCCTTGACCTTGGCCAGTTGGGCGTCCAGTGCCTGGCTGTGTTCGGTGATGCCGTGGCTTTCATCCAGCAGCGCAGCCAGGGGGGCAATCTTCTCCAGAAGCTCGGTGGCCCATTCCTTCATGTCCACGGCCTGGCCCTTGCGCTGCAATTGCAGGCCCGGGCGCCGGCCTTCCTTGACCACGCTGAGGAAGTTGGACGTGGCGTTGCCGCACTCGTTGTCGGCGAACAGCGGGCTGTCGTTCAGCGCGCAGTACAGCAGGAATGCATCGAGGAAACGCGACTCCGGCAGGTCGATGCCCATCGGCAGGAACGGGTTGATGTCCAGGCAGCGCACTTCGATGTACTGGATGCCACGGGCCATCAGCGCCTGGATCGGCCGCTCGCCGGTGTAGGTCACGCGCTTGGGGCGGATGTTGGAGTAGTACTCGTTTTCGATCTGCAGGATGTTGGTGTTGAGCTGTACCCACTCACCGTCCTTGTGGGTGCCGACTTCGACATAGGGCGCGTAGGGCGTTGCCACCGCTTCGCGCAGGCTGTCGGTGTAGCTGGCCAGGTCGTTGTAGCACGGCGTCAGGCCGGCCTGGGCGTTGCTCTGGTAACCCAGGTCGCTCATGCGCAGGCTGGTGGCGTACGGCAGGTACAGGGTGTCGGCGTCGAGCACTTCCAATTGGTGCGAGCGACCGCGCAGGAAACCCGCGTCCAGGGCCGGCGAGGCGCCGAACAGGTACATCAGCAGCCAGCTGTAGCGGCGGAAGTTGCGGATCAGCGCGATATAGGCCGTGGACTGATAGTCGCGGTCGGTGCCGACGAAGCCTTCAGTCTCCTTGAGCAGCGGCCATAGCTGTTCCGGCAGGGAAAAGTTGTAGTGGATGCCGGCGATGCACTGCATGGTCTTGCCGTAACGCAGGGCCAGGCCCTTGCGGTACACGTACTTGAGCTGTCCGATATTGGAGGTGCCGTAGTAGGCAATCGGAATGTCTTCCTCGGCCGGCAACGGGCACGGCATCGAGGGGCTCCACAGGTATTCACTGCCGAGCTTGGTGTAGGCAAAACGATGGATCTTGTCCAGGCTGCTCAGGGTGTCGGCCGGGTTGGGCAGGGCCGGGGTAATGAACTCCAGCAGCGATTCCGAGTAGTCGGTGGTGATCTGTTCATGGGTCAACGCGGCGCCCAGGGCTTCGGGGTGCGGCGTTTGTGCCAGGCGACCCTCACCGGTGACACGTAGGCATTCACGCTCGATGCCGTGCAAGCACTGCTCTAGCAGGGAGAGGTGTTCGCGCTTGCCGAGCAGGGCCAGGCGGCGGTTGAGAAGTTCGCTCAAGTTGGATTCCTTCACGCGTCAGTCGCCCCAATATGGGGGTGGGCAGGACGGTCTACAAGGGTGAAGTTAAAACTGGCGTGATCGCCTGGTTTTGAGTCGATTTGACCCGCGTTAAAAAAGCCTACTTCACTCCATGAATTGGGCTATAGCGCAGCAAGAAAATTCCGACGCTGTTATCGCAGCGCCGAAATTAACTCAAATCGGGGGCGGGGAGCTATAGGACAGCGAACGTGCCCTGTGCTTTTGCGACAAGTCTTTCGTCCTGATACACATCGGCTTCGACCACCAGCGTGCGCCGACCGGCGTGAATCACGCGGCTGGTACACAGCACGTCACCGTCTTCCACGGCGCGGATGTAGTTGATCTTGCATTCGATGGTCGCGCTCTGCTGGTCAAACCCATGGGCGCTGGAGCAGGCCAGTCCCATGGTGATGTCCACCAGGCTGAAAATCGCCCCGCCATGGAGCTTGCCCGCGCGGTTGCGCAGGTGCGGCTCCAGGGTCAGGGCCACTTCGGCAACGCCTTCTTCGAGGCGTTGCAGGCGGCAGCCGATCAGTTCGCTGAACGCGCTCTGGGTCAAACCGGCGGGGATTTCCATCAGCGTTTCTTCAACTGCTTGGCGTTGGCGAACAGCGAGGCCATGGCGTTGTTGCTTGGCGCTGCGGTGGCGGTTTCCTTGCGCGGTTGACTGTTTTCGGAGCGGTTCTGCGACTGGCGCGGTGCCGAGCCCGGACGTGCACCACGGGCGCCGTCGATTTTTTCCCCTGGGGTATCGCTCATGCGCATCGATAGGCCAACGCGTTTGCGCGGGATGTCGACTTCCATGACCTTGACCTTGACCACATCACCGGCCTTCACGGCTTCGCGCGGATCCTTGATGAACTTCTCCGAAAGCGCAGAGATGTGCACCAAACCGTCCTGATGCACGCCGATGTCCACAAACGCGCCGAAGTTGGTCACGTTGGTGACCACGCCTTCGAGGATCATGCCCAGTTGCAGGTCCTTGAGGTCTTCGACGCCGTCCTGGAACTCGGCGGTCTTGAACTCGGGGCGCGGGTCGCGGCCAGGTTTTTCCAGCTCTTGCAGGATGTCGGTGATGGTCGGCACGCCGAAGGTTTCGTCGGTGTACTTCTTTGGGTCCAGGCGCTTGAGGAACGCGGCGTCGCCGATCAACGAGCGGATGTCGCGGTCGGTCTCGGCGGCGATACGTTGCACCAACGGATAGGCTTCCGGGTGAACGGCGGACGAATCCAGCGGGTTGTCGCCGTTCATTACGCGCAGGAAACCGGCGGCTTGCTCGAAGGTTTTTTCACCCAGGCGGGCGACTTTTTTCAGCGCGGCACGGGTTTTGAACGCACCGTTTTCGTCGCGGTGAGTGACGATGTTCTGCGCCAGGGTGGCATTGAGGCCGGAGATACGCGCCAGCAGCGCCACGGAGGCGGTGTTCACGTCCACGCCCACGGCGTTTACGCAGTCTTCCACCACCGCATCCAGGCCGCGTGCCAGTTTCAGCTGTGACACGTCGTGCTGGTACTGGCCGACACCGATGGATTTAGGATCGATTTTCACCAGCTCTGCCAGCGGATCCTGCAGGCGACGGGCGATGGACACCGCGCCACGGATCGACACGTCGAGGTCCGGGAATTCCTTGGAGGCCAGTTCCGACGCCGAGTACACCGAAGCACCGGCTTCGGAGACCATCACCTTGGTCATCTTCATGGCTGGGTATTTTTTGATCAGTTCGGCGGCCAGCTTGTCGGTTTCACGGCTGGCAGTGCCGTTGCCGATGGCGATCAGGTCCACCGCATGCTTGGCGCACAGGGCGGCCAGGATGGCGAGGGTCTGGTCCCACTTGTTGTGCGGCACGTGTGGGTACACGGTGGCGTGGTCCAGCAGCTTGCCGGTGGCATCGACCACGGCGACCTTGCAGCCGGTGCGCAGGCCCGGGTCGAGGCCCAGGGTGGCGCGCGGGCCGGCCGGTGCGGCCAGCAGCAGGTCGTGCAGGTTGTGGGCGAAGACGTTGATCGCCTCGGTTTCTGCGCCGTCGCGCAACTCGCCGAGCAGGTCGGTTTCCAGGTGGGTGTAGAGCTTGACCTTCCAGGTCCAGCGCACGACTTCACCGAGCCACTTGTCCGCAGGACGATTCTGATTCTGGATGCCGAATTGTTGGCCGATCATGCCCTCGCACGGGTGCATGGTGCCCGGCAGTTCGTCGCCGACTTTCAGCGCGGAGCTGAGAATGCCTTCGTTGCGGCCACGGAAAATCGCCAGCGCACGGTGGGACGGCATGCTTTTCAGCGGTTCGTCGTGTTCGAAGTAGTCGCGGAACTTGGCGCCTTCTTCCTCTTTGCCGGCGATGACGCGGGCGCTGAGGGTGGCTTCCTGTTTCAGGTAGTTGCGCAGTTTTTCCAGCAGGTTGGCGTCTTCGGCGAAGCGTTCCATCAGGATGTACTTGGCGCCTTCGAGGGCGGCCTTGACGTCGGCAACGCCTTTCTCTGCGTTGACGAAGCGCGCGGCTTCGGTGTCCGGGGTCAGCGTGGGGTCGTTGAACAGGCCGTCGGCCAGTTCGCCCAGGCCGGCTTCCAGGGCGATCTGGCCCTTGGTGCGGCGCTTCTGTTTGTACGGCAGGTAAAGGTCTTCGAGGCGGGTCTTGGTGTCGGCGAGCTTGATGTCGCGTTCAAGCTGAGGCGTCAGCTTGCCCTGCTCCTCGATGCTGGCGAGGATGCTGATACGCCGTTCGTCGAGTTCTCGCAGGTAGCGCAGGCGTTCTTCAAGGTGCCGCAGCTGGATGTCGTCGAGGCTGCCGGTCACTTCTTTCCGGTAACGGGCGATGAAGGGCACCGTGGAGCCTTCATCCAGTAGAGCGACGGCCGCTTCGACCTGTTGTGGGCGTACGCCGAGTTCTTCGGCGATGCGGCTGTTGATGCTGTCCATAAAACCACCTGAAATTCTGAAAAGCAGCCCGCAGGCCCGGGAAACAAGGCCTGGCGCGGCTGGTTGAGCGGCCCGACCGGCGCCGCTACCTGGGTCAAGAGGCAGCCTATTGACCCTCGAAATCGAAAAAATCACCACAAGCGGGGAAAAAAAGCCCGGCAGTAAACGGCAACGATCTGACGTTGCCCTGCACGAAGGCGCCGCATTATAACCAGCGTTCTGCCCTTGGGGGGTACTGCGCCAGTGGTTGGAAGGCGAGGGTTCGCTGGCAGTAGAGGAAAAATCTGCTAACAATGCACACGGTGCGTATAACGGCAGCTACGCCATAATGCGCGCCGAGATAAGAGGAGCATCCAATGAGCAGCACTGCACAAACTGCTGAAGGCGAAAAAATTCTCATCGTTGATGACGATCCGGGGCTGAGCAGCCTGCTGGAGCGTTTCTTCAACTCCAAGGGCTACCGTGCCCGCGCGGTGCCGAACACCGAGCAGATGGACCGTCTCCTGGGGCGTGAAGTATTCAACCTGGTCGTACTCGACCTGATGCTGCCCGGCGAAGACGGCCTCACCGCCTGCAAGCGCCTGCGCGGCGCGAACAACCAGATTCCAATCATCATGCTGACCGCCAAGGGCGATGAGCTGAGCCGCATCAAGGGTCTCGAGCTGGGCGCCGATGACTACCTTGCCAAGCCTTTCAACCCTGACGAGTTGATGGCGCGGGTCAAAGCCGTGCTGCGTCGTCAGGCGCCGCCGGTACCGGGCGCGCCGGGCAGCGAAGACGAAAGCGTCACCTTTGGCGACTACGAGCTGTCGCTGGCGACCCGCGAGCTCAAGCGTGGCGACGAAGTGCATATGCTCACCACCGGTGAATTCGCCGTGCTCAAGGCGCTGGTGATGAACGCGCGTCAGCCGCTGACCCGCGACAAACTGATGAACTTGGCACGCGGTCGCGAATGGGACGCCCTGGAACGCTCCATCGACGTGCAGATTTCCCGTCTGCGCCGGATGATCGAGCCGGACCCGTCCAAACCTCGGTATATCCAGACTGTCTGGGGTGTGGGCTATGTGTTTGTGCCGGATGGCACCGCAACCAAGTGACCGATGATTTGCAGGGCGGGCATCCTGGCGCTTGACTCCATGAGGGTCGACGGGATGCCCGGCGTCTGCAATTCTGCGAGCGCCGCTCGTTCCTGCAAGGTGTCCAGCTGTCTTCTATGAAAACCCCTCTGTGGTTCCCGCAAAGTTTCTTCTCCCGCACCCTTTGGCTGGTGCTGATCGTCGTGCTGTTTTCCAAGGCGCTGACACTGGTTTATCTGCTGATGAACGAAGACGTGCTGGTGGACCGGCAGTACAGCCACGGTGTCGCCCTGACACTGCGTGGTTACTGGGCTGTAGACCCTGAGAACCGCGAAAAGGTAGCCAAGGCCTCGACGTTGACCCGCGTTGACGGGGCTGGTGTACCCGAGGGTGAGCAGCATTGGCCCTACAGCGAGATCTACCAGCGCCAGATGCAGGCCGAACTGGGCGAGGACACCGAGGTGCGCTTGCGCATGCATGTTTCACCTGCGCTGTGGGTAAGGGCGCCGAGCCTTGGTGATGCCTGGATCAAGGTTCCGCTGTATCCGCACCCTTTGCGGGGGCAGAAGATCTGGAACGTGTTGGGTTGGTTCCTGGCCATCGGCTTGCTTTCCACCGCGTCGGCGTGGATTTTCGTTCGCCAGCTCAACCAACCGCTTAAGCGCCTGGTGTTTGCCGCCCGCCAATTGGGCCAGGGGCGCAGCGTGCGCCTGCCGGTCAGCGATACGCCCAGTGAAATGACCGAGGTGTATGGCGCCTTCAACCAGATGGCGGAGGATGTCGAACAGGCCGGGCGGGAGCGCGAGCTGATGCTGGCGGGGGTGTCCCATGACTTGCGCACGCCCTTGACGCGATTGCGCCTGTCCCTGGAGCTGATGGGCAACCATAGCGACCTCACCGACGACATGGTTCGCGACATCGAAGACATGGACGCGATTCTCGACCAGTTCCTGGCGTTTATCCGTGATGGTCGTGACGAGGTGGTGGAGGAAGTCGATCTCACGGACCTGGTGCGTGAGGTTGTGGCGCCCTACAACCAGAATGGCGAGCAAGTGCGCATGCGCCTTGAGCCGATCCAGCCGTTTGCGTTGCGTCGGGTGTCGATGAAGCGCCTGCTGAACAACCTGATCGGCAACGCTTTGCACCACGCCGGTTCGGATGTTGAAGTGGCTGCGTATGTGTCTGGCGACAGTGCTGCGCCGTACGTAGTGCTGAGTGTGATGGACCGGGGGGCGGGCATCGATCCGGACGAGCTGGAGGGTATCTTCAACCCCTTCACCCGTGGCGACCGTGCCCGGGGTGGCAAAGGGACCGGCTTGGGGCTGGCGATCGTGCGGCGGATTGCGTCGATGCACGGCGGCAATGTCGAGTTGCGTAACCGCGAAGGCGGTGGCCTTGAGGCGCGGGTACGCTTGCCGCTTGGGCTGATGCTGCCCAGAGATGCGGTATAGAAACAGCTGCAAGTTTCAAGCTGAAGCCGCAAGAGAAAGGCACACAGCTTTTGCCCTTTCTTGCAGCTTATAGCTTGAAGCTGACAGCTCCCGTCTCTAACCCTTGCCCTTGGTCCTGGTCATATTCGGCCCACCATTCTTCTCCAGATGTTGAATGATGATCCCCGCCACATCCTTCCCAGTGGTGGTCTCTATCCCTTCCAGGCCCGGCGACGAGTTCACCTCCATTACCAGTGGCCCATGGTTGGAGCGCAGGATATCCACACCCGCCACTGCCAACCCCATGACCTTGGCCGCCCGCAGCGCGGTCATGCGTTCTTCCGGGGTGATCTTGATCAGGCTGGCGCTGCCGCCACGGTGCAGGTTGGAGCGGAACTCTCCGGGCTTGGCCTGGCGCTTCATGGCTGCGATCACCTTGTCGCCCACCACGAAGCAGCGAATATCCGCACCGCCGGCTTCCTTGATGTACTCCTGGACCATGATGTTCTGCTTGAGGCCCATGAATGCCTCGATCACGGATTCCGCTGCGGTCGCGGTTTCACACAGCACCACACCGATGCCCTGGGTGCCTTCCAGCACCTTGATCACCAGCGGCGCGCCGTTGACCATTTCGATCAGGTCGGGAATGTCGTCGGGGGAGTGGGCAAAGCCGGTGACCGGCAGGCCGATGCCCCGCCGCGAGAGCAGTTGCAACGAGCGTAATTTGTCCCGCGAGCGTGCAATGGCCACGGATTCATTGAGGGGGAAAACCCCCATCATTTCGAATTGGCGCAACACGGCGCAGCCATAGAACGTCACCGAGGCGCCAATCCGAGGGATCACCGCATCAAACCCCTCCAGCGGTTTACCGCGGTAATGGATCTGCGGCTTGTGGCTGGCAATGTTCATATAGGCACGCAACGTGTCGATCACCACCATTTCGTGGCCACGTTCGGTGCCGGCCTCGACCAGGCGGCGGGTGGAATACAGACGCGGGTTTCGCGACAGCACAGCAATCTTCATGCAGCACCTGGGGCAGAAATAGTAGAGACCGGGAACACCGGCTTGTCTTGAACGTACTTGACGCCGGGATTGACCACCAGATGGCCGTCAATCAGCGCCTTGGAACCCAGCAACAGGCGATAACGCATGGCTTTGCGGCAGGCCAGGGTGAACTCCACCCGCCATACCCGATCACCCAGTGCCAGGGTGGTGCTGATCACGTAGCGCACCTGCGCATGGCCATTGGAGCTCTTGATGGTTTTCATCGTCACCAGGGGCGCTTCGCAGCGGCGGTGACGCAGTTGCACGACGCTGCCCAGGTGCGCGGTAAAGCGCACCCACTTCTCGCCGTCGCGCTCAAACGGCTCGATGTCGGTGGCATGCAGGCTGGAGGTGCTGGCACCGGTGTCGATCTTGGCACGCAGGCCTGCCACTCCCAAGTCGGGAAGTGCCACCCACTCACGCAGACCTACAACGGTCAAATGGTCAAATGTCTTCAATATGGGTAACCGGTCAATTCGCCCAGGCCTGAGGAGAAACCTCGGCCAGGGCTTTGAATGCAGGCTTGGCGAACCAGTAGCCTTGCATCAGAAATATTCCACAGTCAGACAGAAAGTCGCGTTCGCCGGCACTTTCGATGCCTTCGGCGATGACAGTAACGTTCAACTGCTCACAGATTGTGACAATCCCCTGGACGATCACCTGACGGACACGATCCTGGTCGACATCGCGGATCAGCGCCATGTCGAGTTTGATCAAGTCAGGTTGGAAATCAGCCAACAGATTCAGCCCCGAATAGCCCGCGCCGAAATCATCGATAGCGGTCTTGAAGCCGAATTCGCGGTATTCACGCAGAATATTCGTCAAATGGCGATAGTTATCTACATGCTCGCTTTCCAGTGTCTCGAAAATCAGTTGATCCAGCGGAAAATTGTTCGCGCGCGCCGCCTCCAGGGTGCTGCGAATGCACAACTCCGGACGGTACACGGCGTTGGGCATGAAGTTGATGGAAAGGTGGGTTTGCATCCCCAAAGCTGCAGCACCGGCAATCGCCTGGGTGCGGCAGCGCTGGTCGAAGCGGTAGCGGTTGCTGTCGTTGACCTGGTCCAGCACCGACAATGCCCCTTCGCCCTGTGTACCGCGCACCAAGGCTTCGTGGGCAAAAATCGAATGGTCCCGAAGGTCAACGATAGGCTGGTAGGCGAAAGCAAACTCGAAACCCAAGGGTTCGCTTTGCTGGCAGCCTGCGCAACGCTGTTCAGGCGAGGTGAGTGAAGTAGGAAAGTCGGTCACGGCGTATCCTCGCGAAAACAGGGTGCTACCTGGCGTATCTTAGGTGAGCCTTGAGGTTTATGCGTCGAAGGGTTTCAACGTTACAGTTGCGACATTTGTCAGAGCGAGGAATTCAAGTGGCTCAAAAGCAGGAAGAGGAAGAAAAGGTCCGTCTGGACAAGTGGCTTTGGGCGGCGCGTTTCTTTAAGACACGTGCCTTGGCCAAGGCCGCGATTGAGAGCGGCAAGGTGCATCATCGAGGCGAGCGCTGTAAGCCGGGCAAAGAGCCACGTGTCGGTGATGAGCTGCAGATTCGGATAGGTTTTGACGAAAAGACCGTCGTGGTTCAGGCACTTTCCATCGTGCGCCGTGGCGCCCCCGAAGCACAGGCGCTGTACACCGAAACCGAAGCCAGCATTGCCAGGCGCGAAAATGCGGCAGCCCTGCGCAAGGCGGGCGCCACGGGGATGACCACCGATGGCAAGCCGAGCAAGAAGCAGCGCCGCGACCTGTTCAAGTTTCGCGGCAGTGGCAATGATGACTGATCGCGCAGCGGCCCATTCAAATGAGGGAGGGGGCTTTCAGCGTTAAGGGGATGTACGCACGACGCTCAATCCACTGATCACTGGCAGCTTGCCAAGTAACCTGAAGATCGGCGTCGTCACGTGTAACAAAGCGGCCGACACCTTCGCTGCAAACGGCGTGTAACAACCCCAGCCCAACGCCAACAGTGCCAGCAGCACCCCGCCGATATAATCGTCCTGCCCCCAATGCGCGCCCGCTACCAGCCGCGGCATCATGAACAACAGCGCCAGGCCCCAGATCACCAGCACCTGGCCGATACGCTTGGCGAACACGCTCATGAACATTGCCCAGATCAGCAACACCGAGGCGTGATCCCCCGGAAAGCTTTGGCTTGAGCGGTCCTTCAGCTCCCAGGTCTTCTCCAGCCCCGGGAAATAGTCGCTCATCTGGATCGCCCCGGCGATAACCATCGACGGGCTGCTGTGTTGCCAGCCCATCTGCGCTGCGAGTTTGGAAAACAGCATGCGGATAAACAGCAAGAGCAACAAAATACCGACAAAACCTAACAGGGCCTGGCGTACCTGCGCGGCTTTGAACACCCAGTCGCCGCGAATCATCAGCATCAGCAGGATCACCCCGACCACCGCATCAAACGGCCGCAAACTGGCCACGGCCCACACGTGCAGCCATGTCGCGTTGCTCGCCAGCGGGTCGTTGAGAAGGTGAAACAGCCACTCGTCGAAAATCACACACAGCATCTGCCCCGTGGGCCACAGCCAAAAACACAGCAGCCCGATAGCGAGTAGATTGCACAGAGCCCATCGCCGGAGGTTCCACTTGGCTTGGAACAAACCCGGATTGTTCATAAACTGTCCCTCTTCGCTCTAAATAAGCTCTCTGTTTCCAGGAGAAAGCCGCACCAAGATGGTGCTAAAGCGTTTAATTTTATAAACCTTGTAACCAATTTGTCATCAATTCAGATACCCAGACCTATGACTGATCTACCGGATACCGACTTCACCCAACGCTTCATCTTCGATGAGAGCGACGCCCGCGGCGAAATGGTTTCGTTGGAGCGCAGCTACGCCGAAGTCCTCGCCAAGCACCCCTATCCGGAACCGGTCGCACAACTGCTCGGTGAGCTGATGGCCGCTGCTGCGTTGCTGGTAGGCACCATGAAGTTCGACGGTTTGCTGATCCTGCAAGCCCGTTCCGAAGGGCCGATTCCGCTGTTGATGATCGAGTGCTCCAGCGAGCGCGAAATCCGTGGTCTGGCACGTTATGAAGCCGACCAGATTGCCCCGGACGCCAGCCTGGCCGAGCTGATGCCCAACGGTGTTCTGGCGCTCACCGTCGACCCGACCTCAGGCCAACGTTACCAGGGCATCGTCGACCTCGACGGCAAAACGCTGTCGGAATGCTTCACCAACTATTTCGTGATGTCCCAGCAAGTGGGCACCAAGTTCTGGCTCAACGCCGACGGCAAGCGCGCCCGTGGCATGTTGCTGCAACAACTGCCGGCCGACCGTATCAAGGACGACGAAGATCGCGCTGAAAGCTGGCGGCACTGCATTGCCTTGGCCGATACCCTGAAAGCCGAAGAACTGCTGGGCCTGGACAACGAAACCATCCTGCACCGCCTGTACCACGAAGACCCGGTGCGCCTGTTCGACGCGCAGACCTTGCACTTCCACTGCAGCTGCTCCCGTGAGCGTTCGGGCAACGCCCTGGTCAGCTTGGGCCTGGAAGATGCGCAGAACCTGGTGGTGGAACACGGTGGCAATATCGAGATCGACTGCCAGTTCTGCAACGAGCGCTACCTGTTCGACGCTGCCGATGTAGCGCAATTGTTCGCTGGCGCAGGCATCGACACGCCTTCCGACACCCGCCACTAAAACGTTTAAGCACAGGTAAATCACCTGTCAAATGCCGGATTAGAGGCGTTCTGACGGGAGGGCCCTACTCTTTTTGGGCTTTTCTGGCATAATCCGGCCCACTTTTTTCGCGGTAGTAGTGCGCAACTTTCTACTACAAAACGTTTGGAGCACTCGGCCACAGGCCGACGGGGAACCTCATGACGCAAGCCAATAACGCCGTATACACCGATCTGAGTGTTGACGATCTGGTCAAAGAAGCCCTGCAGCGCGGTGAAGGCGTGCTTGCCGATACCGGCGCGCTGGTCGTGGAAACCGGTCACCGTACCGGCCGTTCGCCAGTCGACCGTTTCATCGTTGAAGAGCCTTCCACCCAGGATTCCATCGCCTGGGGCCCGATCAATCGCAAGTTCCCGGCCGACAAGTTCGATGCCCTGTGGGCACGCGTCGAGGCGTTCAACAATGCGCAAGAGCATTTCGTTTCCCACGTTCACGTAGGGGCCTCCGAAGACCACTACCTGGCCGTGAAAATGACCACCCAGACTGCCTGGCAGAACCTGTTCGGTCGTTGCCTGTTCATCAACCCGGCCCAGTACAACCCGGCCGGTCGTGACGAGTGGCAAGTGCTCAACGTGGCCAACTTCGAGTGCGTGCCTGAGCGTGATGGCACCAACTCCGACGGTTGCGTGATCCTTAACTTCGCCCAGAAAAAAGTGCTGATCGCCGGCATGCGCTACGCCGGTGAAATGAAGAAAGCCATGTTCTCGGTGCAGAACTACCTGCTGCCGGCTTCCGACGTACTGCCGATGCACTGCGCCGCCAACATTGGCGAAGCCGGCGACGTGACCCTGTTCTTCGGTCTGTCGGGTACCGGCAAGACCACCCTGTCCGCCGACGAAAGCCGCTACCTGATCGGTGACGACGAGCACGGCTGGGGCGAAGGCGTGGTGTTCAACATCGAAGGCGGTTGCTATGCCAAATGCATCGACCTGTCCGAGAAGAACGAACCGGTTATCTGGAAAGCCATCAAGCACGGCGCCGTGTTGGAAAACGTCGTCATCGACGAGGCCAAGCACGCCGACTATGCTGACGTGAGCCTGACCCAGAACAGCCGCGCCGCCTACCCGCTGGAGCACGTTGCCAAGCGTTCCGAGAAGAACCTGGGCGGCGAGCCAAACGCGGTGATCTTCCTGACCTGCGACCTGACCGGCGTACTGCCGCCCGTGTCCATCCTCAGCGAAGAACAAGCGGCCTACCACTTCCTGTCCGGCTACACCGCACTGGTGGGCTCGACCGAAATGGGTTCGGGCAGCGGCATCAAGTCGACCTTCTCCACCTGCTTCGGCGCACCGTTCTTCCCGCGCCCGGCCGGCGAATATGCAGAGCTGTTGATCAAGCGCATCCGCGGCTTCGGCTCCAAGGTCTACCTGGTCAACACCGGCTGGACCGGCGGTGGCTACGGCGTTGGCAAGCGCTTCAATATCCCGACCACGCGCGGCGTGATCGCAGCGATCCAGAGCGGCGCGTTGATCGGTGCTGAAACCGAACACCTCGACACCATCAACCTCGACGTGCCATTGGCCGTACCGGGCGTTGAGACCGGCCTGTTGAACCCACGTAACACCTGGGCTGACAAGGCCGCTTACGATGAAGCAGCGAAGGCGCTGGCTGGTCTGTTCATCGAGAACTTCAAGAAGTTTGAAGTGAGCGATGCGATCAAGGCTGCGGGTCCGAAGTTGTAAGATTCGGTCGCTGTTAAAAAGCCGCTCCTTGTGAGCGGCTTTTTTGTGCGCGAAAGGTTCGTCGACGATAGGCCGAACCATTGCCCCTCCACCTTTGACTTGCGGTGTACCTGGAGCCGGTATTCGCTCAGCTCAGGTTTTCCAGCGTCTGCGTGTCCCAGCTGTGGGTCTTGATGGCCAGGTAGAGCATGCCGATGGTCAACGGGACCTTGTCGCCATGCCCCTTGCCCCGACGCTTGAGGAACACGTCAAAGACCGGTGGGTTGAAGTAACGATAAGTGTCGTAGTCGCCCAGGTCGAGGGCGAACTCCTGCTCCAGCGCTTCCATGAGCTGCTTGGCTTCGCTGCCGTCACAGCCCAGGTCGAAATTGAGTGAGGTTTGCAGGCGGATGGTCTTGTGTTTCGGCAGGCCGATTTCTTCGTGCAGCAGTTGAAGGAGTTGCTGCATCACGGGGTCTTCGGGGAAGTTAGGGGCGAGGTTCATGGTGGGTGCACGCAGGAGTGGGTGAAGGGGCTGGTTGCGTTGGAGGCGGTATTTGTTTCGAGTGATGAAGAGCGCCAAGCCTATCAAGAATACAAAGACAGGTAGGAGGGGCATTCTGAGGATCACCGCTACATAGGGTAGTAGGAACGTCAAAATAAGGCCTGTTGTAAGAAATGTGACTGCGAAGTGTTTTCTGAGCATTGGGTCTGTGATTTGGTAGTGCAGCACCAAATAGATAATGAGAAAGGAAGCGGATTGAAGGTAAAGGGCCATGCCACTAAGACTCGTCCGAGTAGACATGCATTGAGAGTGTTGACCGCTGAGGCCCTATGCCTCCTCTCACACTGGCATCCAGACCGATGATGATGTCTCCAGCGTGATATCTACGAAGCTTGCCGGAAATCGTATCTCCAACGAAGCCCGCGGTTACGGTTGAAATGGCAATCCCTGGTGCTTTAACCGCTCCGGAGATTATTTGTTTGATGAGCACGTTTTGGTCGTTTAACCGATCGGCCTGATTCCGTCTCAAAGGATGGGAAATCGCGACCGCCCTTTCGCATGGCAAGTCTCTGGCCAGCATTTTTTCGTACAGCCTACGTATCTGATCGCGCACTTGTCGCGCTGCCGTTTTTGTTTCAAGCAGGCATAGATTGGCCAAAGCATGCCGATTGTCAGGCACAACAGTGAAGCGAATCACTGTGAAGATGACGCCATAGTGGCCGATGTGTTGAGCCCTTTCGATGTTCACAGGTTTCTGCCGAGAAAGTTGAGACCGCGCTATTTTCATTCAGCTACGGGTAACTTCTGTAGAGGGTCAAGCGTGTGTTTGGAGCAGTTTGGGAAGGGGATGTCGCGTTGTTTGGAGGTTTCCTACAACGGTTTCCGGCATTTGTGGCTTGGCAGTGCTTTAACAGGCAACGCGGGTCAATGGTAGGAGCGAGCTTGCTCGCGAAAAACTCAAGGACGCCGCGTTTCTTCTGGCTTACCGCGTCATCGTTGATGATTTTCGCGAACAGGCTCGCTTCTAAAAAGGGTGTTGCTTAGATTTGTGCTTGTTCGGTTTGTAGTTGTACGTGTTGCGCCGCTTCCGGCAAATCACAGCCGTCTTGGACGAGCAGGTACAAGGCGTTGGTGATGTGGGAGATGTCTTTGAGGTCGGAGTGTTCGAAGGTCAGGCAGGAGAAGGTTTCCAGTAAGTCGGTGGCTGCGCGGATGCGTTGGTGGGCGGCGGACTGGATGTCTTCGGCTTTGGCTTGGGTGTCGATGAGAAGCGGATGGGTATCAGTGAAATTGGTGCGTAGATGACGATAGCGGTTCATCGTTTCAGGTATTTGCATTTGAAGGTGCTCGGTTTGCTGTTAGGTAACCGACATCACCGTGGCCAAACGGTGGGTGGCGGACTGTGCGCGGGTTGGCCAGCCGGAAACAGCACTCCGACACGTCCGAAGACGTCCCCCACACAGCCGCCATAGCACTGCTATACGAGACGATAGACGTTCGCAGAGCGAGTAATGGCACTTATGTGTGCTGTTTTCCGGGTGACCAAACCCGGCCGCTGATTTGGCAGCGACGGTGCGAACCTTAGAAGTGAGTGTGCGCTCGGGCAATAAACAGATGGTTTAATCGTTCGTGGTTCGATCAGGCGCTGGCAGGCCTGCTGACACACCGCTCAAAAATCGCCTCCAACCCCCGATAATCACACGCCACCGCATCAATATTCGCCGGTATCCATGCCGCGTGTTTGACCAGCCACCAGTTCACTGAAAACCCCGCATTGACGATGATCTGTTCGAACAAAATCCGCTGCGCCCGGCCGTTGCCCTCGCGGAAGGGGTGGATGACGTTGAGGTCGCCATAGGCTTCGGCAATCTTGCTCACCAACTCGGTTTGGCTGGCACCGACAAACCAGTTTGCCTCTTCCATCTGCCGGATGATCTTCGCGGCTTCCGGGGGGATGCGCTCCGGGGTGCAGAACAGGGTGTCGCCTTTCTGGATGTTCACGCTGCGCAACTCACCGGCCCAGTCGTAGATGTCACCGAACAGCGTGCGGTGGATGTGTTGCAGGCGGTCGAGGTCGTAGGGCGGGGGGAAGAGGGGGAGGCTGCCTACGGCGATTTCGGATAATTCCCGCTCGGCCTGGTGCAGGCGGGCTTCGTCGAGCAAATCGAGGCGGTTGCGCAGGACGCTGCTACCGGGATAGCAGTACGGATCCTGGCCCACCCCGTATTTGTCGAGCATCAGCGTGGCGTGTTGCGGTACTTGGCAAGCACTGTTTCGCGGGTCGGCAGGGGTTTGTCGACGTCGGCCGGTTGGGTGTCGAACCCTTCCAGGCGCAGGCTGGCCAGGTAATTGGAACGGCGGATCTTGTGGTAATGATCCTGTTTTTGCTCAAACGTCAGTTCGCTCATCGCAGCGCACTCCTGGGTAGCAAGGTTTGATTGTAGCGCAATGCTTCAACGGGAAGGCGGGATAAAAACCACGTCACATTCTGTACAAAAAATCCGCCGACACTCGGAATTCAGCGTATGTTTCACCGCAAAATCTTGTAGGGCGATTTCCGCCCGCTACTTAAAGGGAGTTAAGCATGGGTTTGCTTCGTGTTGCTTCGGCGATGTCGTTGTGTGCGGTGGCTTTTTCGGTCCAGGCCGGGCAGTTGCCGATCGAAGTGCTCAGTGCGGTGGTCAAGGACCAGAAAATCGCTGATGCCGAAGTGCTGCTGCAACGCAACGGCGCACAGAATGTGGTGGGCCGCACCAACGCCCAGGGCCAAGTGACGCTGACCAGTGAGGCCGCTGATGATGCGAGCAACCTGCTGATCATCAAGAAACCTGGCTACTCCAACCTGGTGGTGAAGTGCCCATGCGCGGGCATGACCTACGCCATCAGCCCGGTGATGGAAAACCTCGATGGCCTGCGTGTGGTGCTGACCTGGGGCAAGACGCCGAGTGACCTCGACTCCCACATGATTTTCCCCGGCAATAACATCTACTTCGAGAACCAGAAGGGTACCGACGCCGAGTTGGATGTGGATGACACCGACAGCTACGGTCCGGAAACCATCACCCTGCAGAAAAAGCACTACGGCGAAAGCTACGTCTATGCCGTGCACGACTACAGCAATGGCGGCAATCCAGGCTCGCGCCAGTTGTCCGACAGCGAAGCCAAGGTGTTCGTGTACATGGGCCAATCGCTGGTGCGTACCTACTACGTGCCCAAGAGCCGCAGCGGCAACCTGTGGACGGTGTTCCGCATGACCGGCAGCGGCGACTTCCAGGACATCAACACTTTCAGTGGCGTGACCGTGAATGCGGCGAATGTGCTGAACGAAGTCAAACCGCTGCTGGATGACAGCGTGGCGGTCACCGCCGTCACCGTCAGCTCTTCCGTACAAACCGATGCGAAGCGTCTGAACCTGCAGGGTGAAGCGGCCTACCAGGCCGGCAAGCTGGACCAGGCCATCGACCTGTTCCGCCAGGCTATCGAGCTGGACAATGGCTTCGGCAAGGCCTACGGCAACCTCGGCCTGGCGTATCAGAAAGCCGGCAACACTGCCGAGTCGATCTGGGCCAATCGCAAGGCTATCGCCCTTGCCACCGGCGCCAATGCTGCCACCGTGCGTGCAGGTGCCTACTACAACATTGCGCGGATCTACGAAGCGGCGGGGCAGTTCCCGGATGCATTGCGTCACTACCAGTTGGCCAAGGAGCAGAAGGCCAACCCGGTGTATGACACGGCGATTGAGCGGGTGCAGAATCGCTGATTCAGCTGTAGCGCAGGTCTGAAATGTGGGAGGGGGGCAATCCCCCTCCCACATTTGGTTTGTGGTGTTCCTACAGCCACAGTCGAACTTGTCAAATTTGGCCCAAGGCCATTGCTGCACCCTGTGTATCATCCTGTCTCTTTTTTCCATGCGACCTTTCTCGATTCGCTGAGCTTGCTGGGCTACGTTTTTAAGCCACCTTCAGCGGTCAATGGAGTGACAGCCTATGCACGACACCCTCCAGCAGGTCTTTGGTTATCCACAGTTTCGTTTGGGCCAGGAAGAAACGGTCAGCGCCGTACTGGCAGGTCGTTCGGCTGCGGCCATTTTTCCTACGGGGTCGGGCAAGTCCCTGTGTTATCAGCTGTCGGCGGTGTTGCTGCCGCACCTGACGCTGGTGGTGTCGCCGTTGTTGGCGTTGATGCAGGACCAGTTGGGCTTCCTGCAACGCCACGGTATTTCGGCGGGCAGTATCGATTCGGCGCAAAGCCGCGAGGACGCCAATGACGTGATGGCCCGGGCGCGTTCCGGCGAGCTGAAAATCCTGATGATTTCCGTGGAGCGCTTGAAGAACGAGCGTTTTCGCCACTTCCTGCAAAGTGTGCAGATCTCGCTGCTGGTGGTGGATGAGGCGCACTGTATTTCCGAGTGGGGCCACAACTTCCGCCCGGATTATTTGAAGCTGCCGGACTACCAGCGCCAGTTCAAGATCCCACAAGCGCTGCTGCTGACGGCTACGGCCACGCCCAAGGTGATTGCCGACATGCAGGCCAAGTTCGCCATTGCGCCGGACGACGTGGTCACCACGGGCTTCTACCGGCCCAACCTCGACCTGTTGGTGGAGCCGGTCGCCGGTGCGGACAAGCATCGTCGCCTGGTGCAGTGGATGGGCGAGCGGGCCAACCAGCCCAGCATCGTCTACGTCACCTTGCAGAAAACCGCCGAGCAGATTGCCGAGCACCTGAACCGCAACGGTATCCAGGCCGAGGCGTATCACGCCGGCTTGCCCCACGACAGGCGTGAGGGCATCCAGCAGCGCTTCATGGCTGGGCGCTCCAATTGCATCGTCGCTACCATCGCGTTTGGCATGGGTATCGACAAGAGCGATATCCGCAATGTCGTGCATTTTGACCTGCCCAAATCCATCGAGAACTACAGCCAGGAAATCGGCCGTGCGGGGCGTGATGGGCAGCCCTCGGACTGCGTGGTGCTGGCCAACCGCGACAGCCTCAATGTGCTGGAAAACTTCGTGTACGGCGATACGCCCGAGCAGGACGGTATTCGGCGGGTGCTGGAAGAGTTGCAGGCAGCGCGCAGTGAAGGGCAGTGGGAGTTCCTGCTGAGGTCGCTGTCGGACCACAGCAACATCCGCGAACTGCCACTGAAGACACTGCTGGTGCAATTGGAGCTCAAGGGCGTGATCGCGCCGCGCTACGCGTTTTATGCCGAGTACCGCTTCAAGTACCTGGTCGAGCCCGAGGCCCTGCTGGCGCGTTTTTCCGGCGAGCGCCAGCAGTTTGTCGCGGCGATCATCCAGGTGTGCAAGCGCGCGAAAACCTGGGCGACCGTGGATTTCGACGCGCTTTACCAACAACACAATGCCGAACGCAGTCGGGTGGTGAAGGCCCTGGATTACTTCCAGGAACAAGGCCTGATCGAGTTGGAAAGCAAGCAGATGACGGAGGTCTACAGCCTGCTGGATATCGAGTTTGATCCACAGGTGTTGAGCGCCGAGTTATACACAGGCTTCAAGCAGCACGAGGTGACGGAAGTGGCGCGGATTCATGCCATGCTCGATCTGTTCGCCACCGAACATTGCCTGGGGCAGCGCCTGGCGCGTTACTTTGGTGATGAAAATGCACCGCAGCGCTGCGGGCACTGCTCTGTGTGCCACGGCCACGTCGCGCATTTGCCGGCGCCGCCGAGCCTGCCGCCGCTTGTGGATAAAAACTTCATGGGGCTGTGCGGTGATTTTATCCACAGGCATCATGAGCACACCGGCCAACTGCCGGGCGCTGAGCGGCTGACACGGTTCCTGGGGGGTATCAGCGTGCCGTTGTTTACCAAGTTGAAGGCGCGGGGCATTCCCGGTTTCGCAGCGCTGGAAGACTACCCCTACGCCGACGTGCGTGAGTGGGCCCAAGCCCACTTGAGTGACCTGTAACCCTACTTTCATGAGACGTGCCCATGCCTGAATCAATGCCGCAACGCGCCGATTACCGTCACTTCCAGCCGATCATCACACGCTGGCACGACAACGATGTGTACGGCCATGTGAACAATGTCACCTACTACAGCTTCTTCGACACGGCGGTGAATACCTACCTGATCGAACAGGGTGGGTTGGATATTCATGACGGTGAGGTGGTGGGGTTTGTGGTGAGTTCGGCGTGCGATTACTTCGCCTCTATTGCCTTTCCCGACCGCCTGGACATCGGCCTGCGGGTGGGCAAGCTGGGCAACAGCTCAGTGCAGTACGAATTGGCGGTGTTCAAGGCAGGCGAAGAGGAGGCCTGTGCGGCGGGGCGCTTTGTGCATGTGTTCGTGGATCGGGGGACGAACCAGCCGGTGACGATTCCGGGGATGTTGCGCGAGGCGTTGCAGCGGTTGGTGGTCTGACTTCGGCGTTGCAGGCACCACGGAACCCGATGTGGGAGGGGGCCAGCCCCCTCCCACATCGGTTTTTCAGTGTTCTTTAGCGCTTAGCGGTGACGGTAGTGATGCTTGTTCTTGCGATGCCCGTAGGCATGGCCGCGGCCGCGATGGTCGTCGCGGTCATAACGGCGGCTATCACGACTACGACGATCATCGTCATCGCTCTTGTTGCCCATGTAGTTGCCCAGCGCACCGCCCGCGCCACCGCCGGCCGCTGAACCGATCAGTGCCCCGGTG
>NZ_FKLB01000065.1:75459-147581 GCF_900067035.1 Pseudomonas sp. 1 R 17 | reverse complement strand
GACGCAACGTGGCGCGTCGGCCGGCAGCCACACCTGCCCTCGCGCCCAGGGGCGCTGTGCCGACAGCAACGGTGAGCGGCCACGTGGCGTGCCGGGATGAACGCCAAAGTAATGATTGGCTCCGCCCCAGTCGTTATAAGCAGCCCACGTCGAGGTGGCCGCAACGAGCACCAAGGCATCGGCACGCTTGCGCAGCGCCTTGACGATAAACAGATGATGCCCGAGGACGCTGTCGTCGCCGTCCCGCACTTCCACTATGTAGCCACCCTGCTCGGCATCCGCCGGAATTGACCATTGCATGAAGACAGGCCATTGGCAGCCATGCTCATAGGCACGTTCGGGTATGGGGTGGAATCGAGCCTCAAGGCTGTCGGTGGTATGCAGCGTGCGGGCGATGGCGCCATCACGATAGATCCGCAGCCGCACGTGCGGGCGGTTCGACGACAGATACAGGCAAACCGAATCACCCGGGCTATAGGCGCGGCGGTCCGAATAGCACCAAGCGGCCGCCGGGCCCGACTCGCAAGGGACTTCGACCCAGGTCTCGCGTGCGGCCTGACGTGGGCCCGAAGTCTGGCTGACGGTCACGTTGGCGCCCGGGCGTTCGCCTCGCGCAGCGGCGTTTTTGAGGTCTGTGGAATTCATTGAGTCGTACTCCTTTGATCGGCTGATTCTGCAGCTCGACCAGCCAATGTATTTACGCTGACTCGAGCGCCAGGCGCCTTGATGTGCGCAAGGTCGATGCCCGCTGTTTCGTCGATAAGAAACCCTGCCAGGACGGTGACAACGCCCAACCCGATCACATAGCTGACGTACAGATAGCCAAGGTCGGCGCCGCTGAGATAGTTGTGTAGATAAGGGGCGGTGCCGCCAAAGATCGCCACTGAAACCGACGAGACCAAACCGACGCCCTGGGCCCGTGCCTGGGTCGGCACCTGCTCGGACAGCACAGCAGGGAAAATCGCCGCGATCAGCGACCAGGCGCCCAGCCCCAGCACCTGGGCCAGGAACAGCGTCCAGGGTTCAGTGGTCACCATTATCGAAAGGGGATAGGTCAGCACGATCACGCCCAGGCCCCAGGCAATAACCATGGGCCGGCGCCCTACCCGATCGGACACCATCCCGCAGACCGGCAACCAGCACACACAGAGGAGCTGCGCGAGCAGACTGGCCACATAGGCACCCGTGGCGTCCATGCCCCGGGCAATCGCCGTCGAAGCGCCAAACGTGACCCACGCGTAGTAAGTGACATTGGCGGCCGCAGCAAGCATGACGATGTTGCGCGCCACCCGTAGCATCTCCCCCCTGGACAGCTTGCGCGGCGGCCGCGCTTGCCCTTGCTGCTCTACGAACACATGAGATTCCTGCGCACCGCGGCGCAAAAACAGCGCGTAAATACCGAGCACTCCACCAATGGCGAAGCCGACCCGCCAGCCGTAGTCACCCATGGCCTGGGCACCCAGCAGCCAGGTCAGCGTCGCCGCCACGGCCGTTGCCGCCATCACCCCGAGCGTCACCCCCACGTAGACGGAACTTGACCATAGGCCACGGTGCTTGCTTGGGGCGATCTCGGCGACATAGGTGTAGGACACCCCTGTCTCGCCACCATGGGCGAGCCCCTGCATCAGCCGGAAAAACAGCAGCGCGCCCGACGCATACAGGCCAATGCTCTGGTAGTCAGGGATAAGCGCGATGCCCAGGCTGCTGATCGCAAGCAGCAGCATGGTGAGCACCATGATGGTCCGGCGCCCCACTCGGTCGCTCAGCCGGCCAAACAACCAGCCGCCGACAGGGCGTGCGACAAAGCCAACCGCAAACACCGCAAGGGTCGCGAGCATCGCCGAGCGCGCATCGGTCTTGTCGAACAGGTTGCTTGCCAGGTACACCGAAAAGGTGGCGTACAGGGTCCAGTCGAACCATTCGAGCGCATTGCCGATACCGGCTGCGCGCAACGATTTGAGGCGTCCTTGGTGAGACGTCGTATTGTTCATGGGGTATCTCCTGGTGACGAACGGGATCGAAGCGGTTTGGCAAACCGGATCAAAGGTGCAACGCGGGCTTGGGCTGACGTACGCCCTGGGCAGAAGGGACGCGGACACGCAGCGCAATCAGCAGCGCGGCCAGCAGCATCAGTACGGCCGCCGCTACGAATACGCCTGCGCTGCCACCGACGCTGAACACTGCACCGCCAGCGGCAGCGCCCGTGGCGATGGCCGACTGCACAGAGGCCACTACCATCCCTCCGGCACTTTCCGCCTGGTCAGGTACCGCGCTGGCGACCCAGTTCGACCACGCCACCGGCACACCACCAAAGGCCAAGCCCCAGACCGCCAGCAGTAGCGCCTGCCCCGGCACCGAGGCCGGCAACAGCACCAACGCCAGGGCTGCAACGCCGACCAGCGCCGGCATCAACACCAGCGTGGCCAGCGGGTGGCGCTCCAGCAGCCTGCCGGCCAACAGCGTGCCGGCGAAGTTCGCCACGCCAAAACCCAGCAACATCAACGACAGCCCCTGCGGGCCGATGCCAGTCGTCCCTTCAAGGAATGGCCGAACATAAGTGAACATCGCAAAGTGGCCGCTGTGCACCAGCACACAACCGAACATCCCCATGGCGATGCCCGGGCGCTGCAATACCTCGAGCACAGTGCGCAAACGTGCCGGCCGGCGCGGCGCCAGGCGCGGCAGCGTGAACGACTGGAAAGCCAGGGTCACCATGCCTACCGCCGCTGCGGCAAAGAACGCGCTGCGCCAGCCGTACAGCCCGCCAAGATAGCTGCCCAGCGGTACTGCAACGACCGTCCCGACGGCAATGCCACTGAAAATGATCGACAGCGCCCGGGGCAACAACGCACTCGGCACCAAGCGCATCGCCACCGCCGCCGCCATGCTCCAGAACCCGCCAAGGGCAATGCCCAGCAAGATGCGCATCACCAACAGCACCGCGAAGCTGGAGGAAACGGCGACCAACAGATTGGAGGCGACCATCAACGTGGAAAAACCCAGCAGCACCCAGCGTCGGTCGATGCCGCGGGTCAGGCCTGGCACCAGCAAGCCAGCGAACAGCGCAACCACCGCTGTCACCGTCACCGCCTGGCCAGCCAACGCTTCGGACACCCCCAGATCGTTAGCCATCAGCGTCAACAAACTGGCCGGAAGGTACTCAGCGGTCAGTAATCCGAATACGCCCATTGCCAACGAAAATACTGCCATCCACGCGGGCGTCGCAGGCTCTACGTCCGCACCGACGCCGGAATGGCGGTCGGATACGGTGTTACATACACAGTCAGTCATTGCACGGATCTCCCAATCTTCATGGCGAGCCGAAGTCTAGGCGCGGGAAGCTGGATGATCTATGATCAAAAATCTCTCCTTTTTGACTAAAACACCTGAATAATGCCAGCAGATCAATTTGCTCTTTCCTCGGACCTCATCAACGAGCTGTTGCGCGGCATGCGCCTGCGTGGCGTCGAATACCGGCGTATCCAGGCAGGTCCAACCTTTGGTTTGAGCTTCGCGGAAAAACCTGGGCACGCCTGGTTCCACTTCATTGCCGTGGGCAACGCAGTGCTGCGAATGGAGGACGGCAGCACCTACGCTTTATCTGCCGGCAACGCCGTGTTCATTTCCCACGGCGCGGCCCACCAACTGTTTTCCGATCCGGACGCACCTGTTCAAGACATCGACCGCCTGGACGGCGCGCCCTTAGGTGACACCGTCAGCGCGGTGGATACCGGAACCGATGCCAGCCCCACGCCGAGCACTATTTTGTTCAGTGGTTGCATGGAGTTCGAACTAGGCAGTATCCATGGCCTTGGCCGGCTGATGCCGGGACTGATGCTGATTGATGCCGGCGGCCAGCGTTACCCCGGACTGGTGCCGATCCTGACCACCATGGAGCGCGAGGTCAGCGCCGCGCGTATCGGCTTCGCCGGTATCCTCGCGCGGTTGGCCGACGTGGTGGCCGCCATGGTCGTTCGCGGGTGGGTGGAGTGCGCCTGCGGGAATGCCTCTGGCCTGGTCGCCGCCTTGCGCGATCCACGCTTGGCCGGTGCCCTGCTGGCGCTCCATCAACAACCGGGCCGCGACTGGACCGTTGCGCAGCTGGCCGAGCACTGCAATACCTCGCGTTCGGCCTTCGCGGACCGCTTTCAAGTGACGATTGGCATGACCCCGCTGCGCTACGTCACCGAACTGCGAATGCGGCTGGCAAGCCAGTGGCTGACGCTCGAAAGGCTGCCGATTGAAGAGGTGGCGCAGCGCTTGGGCTATACCTCCCAGGCCGCTTTCAGCCGCGCATTCAAGCGCATTACGGGCAAGACACCGGGTTTGAGTCGCAAAGTGAGGCCGCACGCTGTTACGTGAGGCCGAGCGCAGGTAGCCGATGATCCGAGCCTTTGACTCATTTACCCCCCGTTACGTCGAGGAATGTACCGGTAACGAAGGATGCCTCCGCGCTCGCCAGCCATAGAATCGCGCGCGCCACTTCCTCCGGCTGACCGCCCCGCCCCATGGGGATCGAATCCTTGACACGATCCACCCGCCCCGGCTCACCGCCGCTGGCGTGCATGTCGGTATAGATATGTCCGGGGCGAATACAGTTAACGCGTATGCCTTCCCGGGCCACCTCCTTGGCAAACCCGATGGTGAAAGTCTCCAGCGCGCCCTTTGACGCCGCATAGTCGACGTACTCATTGGGGCTGCCGAGGCGTGCCGAGGCCGAAGAGACATTGATCACCACCCCGCCTGGGCCGTTGTAGCGGTAAGACATGCGCTTAACCGCCTGCTGGGCACAGAGTATCGGCCCGATGGCATTGACCGCAAAGATGCGCTGCATCCGCTCGAAGCCGAGGGCCTCCAGGCGTGACTGAGGTGCGAGCATCCCGGCGTTATTGACCAGTACGTCGATGCGACCGAACGTGCGGTCGATGGCCGCGAACATATCGGCCACCTGTTGCGGGTCCGCACTGTCGGCCCGCATCGCCAACGCCCGGCGCCCCAATGCTTCTACATCCGCCACCACCGCCAGCGCTGCGGACTGGTTGGCAACGTAGCTGATCGCGACGTCATAACCTCTTTCGGCGGCCAGCCGGGCGGTTGCCGCCCCCACTCCACGACTTCCACCCGTGATTAGAATCAGCGGTGCCTGCGAGACATTGACCATTAAACATTGCTCCTGAGCCGTTGGCTGTATCAGCCGATGATGAGGGTGCCGCTGGCGATCACTACGCATGCCAGTATCCGGCGTGCGGTAAGCGTCTCGCCGAGGAACACATAGCCGATCAACGCCGCAAACAGCACGCTGGTTTCGCGCAATGCGGATACCGCGCCCAGTGGCGCTTCGTTCATGGCGTAAATGACCATTCCATAGGCGAGCAAAGAGACCAGCCCGCCGACCAACGCGGTCACTGTTCCAGGCCGGACGCGGAACAAGCTGCGGGTGTCGCGCAGGCCGATGTAGACCACCGGCATCAGCACGCCCCACAGCGCGCACATCCACACCGTGTAGGCAAGCGGCGCACCGGAGAGCCTGGCGCCGATGCCGTCGACCACGCTGTAGGCCGCGATAAAGCCGCCCGTTCCCAGCGCATAGGGCAGGCTGGGAACCGACAGACTGCGCCCTCTGAAGGCCAGCGAAATAATCCCGCCGGACACCAGCGCAATACCGAGCAACTCGCCAGGCGTGATGCTTTCCCCGGCAAACACGGCGGCACCCAAGGTGATCAGCACCGGCGACGATCCACGTGAAATCGGATAGATCTGCCCCAGGTCGCCGACGCGGTAGCTGCGCACCAGAAACAGGTTGTAGCCCACATGCAGCAACCCCGACAGCACCGCGTAGCCCCAGCTTTCAATCGCGGGGGGCACCATGAACGCTGCGGCGACGACACTGGCGATGGCGATGGCAATGCACATCACCGTCATGGACCACAGCCGGTCGGCGCCGCTACGCAGCAGCGCATTCCAGCTGGCATGCAGCAGCGCGGCGAAAAGCACGAGGAGGATGAGATGAGTAGGCATGCCCCACTGTAGGCAATCCGGCGCCGGGGCTAAAGCGAAGTCTCCTCAGCGCAGCATGAGCGGAAACTCATGACTCACTCATCCGGTCGCTGGACTTTCAGTGCCTCGCTGACCAGCCATTGGCGAAAGCTGGCGATGTGCGGCTGGGATTCGATGCCCTTGGGGCAGACGAAGTAGTAAGCAAGCGGCGATGGAAGCGGTACGTCGAACAGCCGCACCAAACGGCCATCGCTGATTTCGTTCTCAACATGCCCGCTGCGCACCAATGCAACGCCCTGGCCGAGCAAAGCCGCCTCGACCGTCATGTTGGTATCGCCAAACCTGACGCTTTCCTGGAGCGGCAAATAGGCCAACCCGACGGCTTGAAACCACACCTCCCACTTTGGCACCAACTCGGCGCCATCCCGAGTCAGGAGCGGGAAATGCAACAAGTCTGCCGGGCTTTGCGGTGTGCCAACGCGCCGCAGCAGTTCGGGACTGGCCACGGGAAATACCTGCTCCCCAAACAGGAACTCCGAATACAGGCCTGGGTAATTGCCCTTGCCGAGCCTGATCGCAACATCAGCCTGGCCGTGCGAGAAGTGGATGATTTTATCCGTGGTGTCCAGCGAGACCAGCAGCTCGGGGTGCTGGCGAGACAGACGCGGCAAGCGTGGCAGCAGCCATTTGAGCGCAAAGGAATAGGTGGTGCTGACGCTGAGCCGAACCCGGCCCTTTTGCTCGCGCAGGTCACCCAAAGTCGCCTCCAGGCTGATGAAAAACTCCCGCACGATGGGCGCCAGTGCAGCCCCCGCTGCCGTGAGGCGTAACGCCTTGCCACGTTCAAACAGCGGCAGCCCCCAAAGCGCCTCAAGGTGCTTGAGCTGGTGGCTGACCGCGCTTTGAGTCACATGCAGTTCCTGTGCGGCTGCAGTAAACGTCGGGTGGCGGGTGGCAACTTCAAAGGCGCGCAAGGTCGCGGTAGGCGGCAGGTCTCTCATCGGGGCAGGATCCAGCGAGTTATAGGAAAAGCGCATGCATGAACGTTAGCTCATGCAGTAGCTTACTTCACTGTAACCATTTGAATCCTCGTCCTGTTCAGTCCGCGCCTACAGAAGCAGCAGCTTTGGCGAATTGACCGACGAGAGGACACCGGCGCCCTCCCCTCGAACACCCCTTGCTCAGGTAGGTCGCACTGCTTGAGCCTTGCTCGCGTTGCCTGGGCGGATTTTGAACCAGATGGCGTACATCGCCGGCAGGAACACCAACGTCATGATGGTGCCGACCAAAGTACCGCCGATCAGTGTGTAGGCCAGCGTGCCCCAAAAAACAGAATGGGTCAGCGGGATGAATGCCAGGATGGCCGCCATCGCCGTCAGCAGTACCGGGCGGGCCCTCTGTACCGTGGCTTCGATGACGGCGTGAAAGGGATCCAGGCCTTCCTGGGCGTTGTGATGGATCTGCCCGATCAGAATCAGCGTGTTGCGCATCAGGATGCCCGACAGCGCGATCAACCCAACCAGGGCGTTGATACCAAACGGCTGATGAAACATCAGCAGCGTCGGCACCACGCCAATAAGTCCCAGCGGTGCGGTGAAAAACACCATGATCATTGCCGAGATCGAACGCACCTGGACGATGATGATCAGCAGCGTCAGTGCAATCATGATCGGAACCAGCGGCACTATCGCCTGGCCTGCCTTGCCCGACTCCTCGATTGCACCCGCTTGCTCGATCCGATAGCCGGCGGGGAGCGTGTCGATAATCGGCTGCAGTTGCTTGATGATCACACCCGATACATCAGGTGGTTGAAGGCCTTCGTCAATATCGCCACGCACGGTGATCGTCGGTGTACGGTCACGGCGCCTGAGGATCGGATCCTCCATACGCACATCCACCTCTCCGACCTGGGACAGCGGGATCCGCTGGCCCGCGGCGCCCACCAATGTAAACCCTTCAATCCGCGCAGGGTCCAGACGTATATCGCCTGCGGCGCGCCCAACCACCTGCACTGAACGAATGTCTTCACGAACCGACGTGATCGGCACGCCCGTCAGCAGGAATTGCAACTGCTGGGCGACGGCGCTGGAGGTCAGTCCAACCGCCTGCAAGCGATCCTGATCCAGGCTGAAATGCAGAGTCGGCGCCAGAGGGCCCCAGTCGCTGTTGACGGTCCTCATCAACGGACTCGCTTGCATGACCGCTTGTACACGACCCGCAATCTCGCGCAACTTCGTCGGGTCAGGCCCCATTACCCTGTAGGCGACGGGATAGGGTGAATACGGCCCAAACACAATTTGAGTCGCCCTGACACGGGCCTCTGGGGTGAGCCCGGCAGCGACCGCCTCGCGAAAACGCAGCTTGAGGGTTTCACGTGCCTCCTGGCTGGACGTCAGCACCACGATCTTGGCGAATGACGGATCCGGCAGTTCTGGCGCCATCGCCAGGAAGAAACGCGGCGCGCCCTGCCCGATATAGGCCGTGACGATTTTTGCCTCTTCCTGCTTTTGCAGCCAGGCCTCGACCTTTTTCGCAGTGGCACTGGTCTGCTCGATGGAGGTTCCGTAGGGCATTTGCACCTCGACCATCACCTCGGGACGGTCTGACGTCGGGAAGAACTGCTTCTTCACCAGGCCCATGCCCAGGACGGCCACGACAAACAGCGTGATAACCGTGCCAGCCACCAGCCACTTGAGTTCGATGACCCGGGTCAGGACCCGGCGGAAGCGGTTGTAGCGCGGGGTATTGTAGATAGCCGCATGCCCACCCTCTACCTGCTTGATGTCTGGCAGCAACTTCACGCCCAGGTAAGGGGTGAAAGCCACTGCGACAACCCAGGAAGCGATCAGAGCAATGCCCACGATCCAGAACATGTTGCTGGTGTACTCGCCGGCAGTGGACTGGGCGAAACCGTTTGGCATGAAGCCAACCGCTGTTACCAGTGTGCCAGAGAGCATCGGCGCGGCCGTATGACTCCAGGCATACGCGGAGGCTTTGATGCGGTCGTAGCCCTCCTCCATTTTCACTACCATCATTTCGATCGCGATGATCGCGTCATCTACCAGCAACCCGAGCGCCAGGATCAATGAACCGAGGGTAATACGGTCAAAGTTCTTTCCGGTGGCCGCCATCACCACAAACACGATCGCCAGTGTCAATGGCACGGCAGCTGCGACCACGACGCCTACACGCCAGCCCATGCTGAGAAAGCACACAAGCATCACCACGAGCAGCGCGACAAAAAACTTGACCATGAACTCGCCAACGGCCGAGTCGATGTTGACGGCTTGATCGGTCACCTTGGTCAGCGTCATGCCCAGTGGCATGCCTTCATTGATCTTGGTCGTCTCGGCGTCCAGCGCCTTGCCCAGGTCCAGGCCGTTCCAGCCTTCGCGCATGATGACCCCCAGCAGCAGGGCCTCTTCTCCGTTACTGCGCACCAGAAAGGTTGCCGGGTCTTCATAGCCACGTTCGACAGTGGCCACGTCGGAGAGCTTGAGCGTGCGCCCCTGAACCACAATCGGCGTGTCACGAATCTTCTCCAGCTTGTCCAAGGCGCCGTCCAGGCGGAGGAAGACTTGCGGCCCATTTGTTTCAATCGAACCGGCGGGCGTGAGCACGTTCTGATTATTCAGCGCGGCAAAGATGTCCTGAGGCGCAATGCCCAGGGTGGCCAACCGATCATGGGAGAACGAAACAAATATTCGCTCGGCCTGCTCACCGATGATGTTGACCTTCTTCACGCCCGGCACATGCAACAGTTGCTGGCGCAACGACTCAGCATCACGCACCAGCAGCCGCTGCGGCTCGCCTTTGGCTTTGAGGGCGAACAGCGCAAACGTCACGTCCGAATATTCGTCGTTGACCAAGGGCCCGATTACACCCGCCGGTAGCTTGGTGGCTTCGTCGTCGAGCTTTTTGCGTGCCTGATAAAACTCTTCCTGCACCTGTGAGGGTGGCGTGCGGTCCAACAACGACACCATGGTGAAAGCGAGACCGGGCCGCGTATAGGTTTCCGAGCGGTCGTACCATTTCAATTCCTGCAGGCGTTTTTCAAGTGGCTCTGCGACCTGGTCCTGCATTTCCTGCGCGGTAGCCCCCGGCCAGGCAGTAATGACCGTCAACTGCTTGACCGTAAACGGTGGATCCTCCGCACGCCCCAGCTGGAAGAACGCCAGGGTGCCCGCAACCGCGATCAGAAAGATCAGGAATACCGTAATGGATCGCTCACGAACGGCGATCGCAGAAATATTAAAGCGGCCTTCGCTCATGGATGACTCCCGGCAACATGGGCTTCATCCTGCCGGGGCACTCTCACGTCTTCTCCATCGCGCAGCAGATGGGCGCCTAACGCGACGATCTGCTCACCGACCTTGAGATCGCCTGCCACGCGTGCGGCATCGTCGCTCAATCCCAGCACCTGAACAGGACGCCAGCTCACCTTTGCCGGCGAGCCTGCGATCACCCACACACCGGTGCCATTGCCTGGGTCATAAAGGGCTGCGATGGGGACTTGCAGCACCTGCCCGTGCGCGGCGCCCTCTGCGATCCGCAGCGTGACCGTCGAGCCTATCGGGGCATTGGCCAGCGCGCCCTCAAGCACATACCGCGCCTCGAACGTGCGCGTCACTGGGTCGGCAGAATCAGAAAGCAGCCTGAGCTTCGCTGTAACAGCCCCTGCGGTACTGCCGTAAAGCGTCGCTTGCGCGGTGGATCCGGCTGCAGGACGCAACGTCTCGGGCAGATGCACGATGGCTTCGCGCTGGCCTGCGCGGGCCAGTCGAACCACGGGCTGCCCCGGGCTGACGACTTGCCCGGGCTCTGCGAGTGTTTCCACCACGACACCGTCGGAATCCGCAAATAACACCGCGTAGCCGGAAGCGTTACGGGCGACATCGGCCTGGGCTTGTGCGGCGCTGAGCTGCGCCTTTGCGCTATCCGCTGCGGCCTTGACCTGGTCGTAGGCCGATGCAGAAACAGCCCCTGCGGCGACGAGGTCGCGATATCGCGCCTCGTCATCGGCGGTCTGCCTGGCGCGGGCCCTGGCGGCGGTGACCGACTCTTGCTGTGCTCGCGCCTGCAACCCCAGGTCGATAGGGTCAAGGCGCATAAGCGGCTGACCGCGTTTAACGCTCTGGCCGGTATCGACCAGCCGCTCGAGGATCTTGCCGGAGACCCGAAAGCCAAGATCACCCTGCACGCGGGCCGCCACTACCCCCGTGAATGAACGTGACGTCTCTGAGGAACCCTCAACCGTTCCGGGCCTTACCAGAGGAGCCTGCGTGCGCGGATCGTCAATGTTGGATGAGTCACCACACGCCGTCAGGACGAGAGGCAGCAAGCAGGCTGCAAGGGGGATGGGGCGGAGCCGGAGCATAGGTTCCCTTATTGAATAGAAAGAACAGGGATCGTATATTCAGACAGGTGACTATTATTGTCAATGGTCACCCTCGAGATCTCAAATAACGCAGAGGGATGCGCTCCCCCGCAACGCAATCGCTCATGCCCCCCTTGAAACAAGACCCGACGAATGCAGGACTGCATATTCCAAAGGAGCACATGACGGAGATGAACGATATTTTTCAGTCATGCCTGAATTTAGCCCAGAGGCCTCAATTGACAGGGAGTGACCATACAGTACTATGGTCACCAACAATGTTCGATTCAAGGAATCTCAATGCACGCCCTCCGCCCCGCTGCTTTTTTGATCAGCGCCAGCTTGATGACAGGTTGTGCGGTCGGTCCGGACTATCGCCGTCCGGACACCCCGCTCCCGGACCGTTACCTGGGCCAGCCTTCTGTCGAGCAGAGACCAGGGGCGACGCCTGCCAGCCTCGTCATCTGGTGGGAGGGCTTCGGTGATCCACTGCTCGCCGACTTCGTCGCCAAGGCGCTTGAACAGAACCTCGATCTGGCCCAGGCCCAGGCACGAGTCGCGCAGGCGCGGGCAGGACTAGGCGCCGCCAATGCCGCTTTATGGCCCTCGGGAAACATCAGCGGCCAGGCCGCCCGCGCCTACCAATCAGTCGAGACGCCACTCGGCCAGGTGCTGAACTCAACCCCTGGCTATGATCGCTATGGCAGTTCCTACGAGGCCGACCTCAATGCCAGCTGGGAAGTGGATGTCTTTGGCGGCCTGCGACGCGGACGCGAGGCGGCACTGGCCGAGTACCAAGCGTCCGAGGCTGGCGCCGCAGCCACGCGATTGGCCATCGCTGCACAGACTGCGGATATCTACATCACTGTCCGCGGACTGCAGGCTCGGCTGGACATCGCGAATCGACAAGTCAAAACCCAGCAGGGGCTGCTGGAGAAAGTCCAATTGCTCTACAGCAAGGGACTTGCCGCCAGCCATGAGGTTCGTCAGACCGAGGGGGCTTTAGCACAGGTCCAAGCCACCGTACCGGTCCTGCAGACCGGTCTGGATGCGGCCATGAATTCACTCGATGTCATGCTCGGCACGCCACCCGGTACTCATCGCACGCAACTTGCCATGGTCGCAAGCATTCCGGCAGCGCCGCAGTTAAAGGCCATGGGAACGCCAGCCGACTTACTGCGCCGCAGGCCTGACCTCATAGTGGCCGAGCGCCGCCTTGCCGCCTCAAACGCACGCATCGGAGAGGCGATTGCCGAGTACTACCCGAAGTTCTCTCTGAGCGCATTACTGGGGAGTGCAACGGCTGTATCGGCAGGCAATCTTTTTTCCGGCGGCGCCAGTCAATCGTCGGGCGTACTCGGACTGCGCTGGCGACTCTTCGACTTTGGCCGCATCAACGCCCAAATCGACCAAGCCAAGGGACAGGAAGCCGAATCCCTGGCCGCTTACCGTCAGTCTGTGCTGCGCGCCACCGAGGATGTCGAGAACGCGCTCTCCTCACTGGTGAATCGGGACGCCCAAGCGACCACCCTCGTTGGAGGCGAGACGTCTCTGACGCAAGCGCGCCAATCGTCGTTCACTGCTTATGAGAAAGGCACGGCCAGCTTGATTGACGTTCTGCACGCTGACGAGACCCTGCTTCAGGCTTCCGACGCTCGGGCGCAGGCACAAACCGAATCGGCACGCGCGGCAGTCGCCGCGTTCAAGGCGCTGGGCGGCGGCTGGCAGCCCTCGGATGGCCGACTGACGAGCCGATGACACGGGTGGTTTTCGAGATTCAAACAAGGGGTATGCAAGATGACAGTGAGAGAAAATTCATGGGTGCTCATTACTGGAGCCTCCAGCGGATTCGGCAAGGAATTTGCCCGACAGTACGCCGCAAAAGGGAAATCGCTGATTCTGGTAGCCCGCAGGCTGAACGAGCTTGAAGCACTCGCGGACGAATTGCGTAGTCGTTTCGACGTCGACGTGATGGTGCAGCGAGCAGATCTTTCATCAATAAATGTGATTATCGATCTGCATCGGCGCCTGCGTGACAGCAATACGGTGGTCGATGTCCTGATCAACAATGCGGGTTACGGCTTGCAGGGAGCATTCCTGGATGAGCCCCTGGAAAGCTCCCTGGCGATGATCGACCTGGACGTCGCCAGCCTGACCGCCATCACTCGTCTGTTTGCAGAGGATATGCGGGCCAGGCGCAAGGGGCATATCTTGATGACTGCCAGCTTGCTGTCCTACCAGGGCGTGAAGAATTTTGCGGTTTACTCTGCCGCCAAGGCTTACGTACTCAGATTCTCCGACGCCCTGCATCGTGAGCTCAAACAAGACGGTGTGGTGGTCACAGCGCTTTGTCCAGGCATGTCGGATACCGGGTTTGCAGCAAGTGCCAAACAAAAGATAACACCGGTCTTGAAGAGGGTCATGATGCAACCCGAGCCTGTAGTGCGTGCAGGGATACAAGCGTTGCACGCAGGCCGCATGAGCGTCGTGCCGGGCTTTGGCAACAAGGCTATTGCGGTCTTGACCTGGGCCACACCCCGTCGACTTCACCAGGGCCTGATGTCACGCGTAATGGGTGTTTGAGCGGGCCAGGCAATGCCTCCGACGACGGATACCTGATCCACTAGGTATCCGCTCTCAGGCCACGCAGTGAGTCAGAATCGATAGCTGACAGAAGTCCCCAAACCGCTCGCGCTATTTTTATACTTCGAGCTATAGGCGCCTCTTGAGGCGGATACGTCATTGACCTGTACGCTTTCCTCCCATAGGTAGGAATACGCCACATCGATCGTGACATTCTCTGCCGGCGTCCACCCTGCCCCGACACTGATGACTTTCCGGTCACCGGTAGGGATTCGCGGCCCACGGTTGACGTTGTTGGCGGGGGACTGGTCAACCGATAAGCCGGCGCGAAGAACCCACTGATTGTTCAGCTTATACGCCGTGCCGATAGCGTGCGCCCACGTGTCGTGCCAGTTCTGCTCCTCGGTGATGCGACTCAGTGTTCCGCTCAACGCCGCAGGCAAACCACTGTTTTCGAACACCAACTCCTTGAAGCGACTCCAGCGCGTCCACGTACTGCCCAGGTAGAGCGTCCAGTCACTGTTGAGTTGATGAGTCACGGAAAAATCGACTGATTCCGGGGTGTCCACATCCAAGGAAGCGTCATAGCTCGTACCGCTTACACCCAGCACACTGAAGATGCCGTCGGTGAGCTTGGTCTTGGCATCCAACTGGTAGCTGACCTTGGAGTGATAGGTCAGACCCAACCGAGTTCGATCTGTCGCTTGCACTAGAATACCCGCGTTAAACCCAAGCGCCGTGTCATCGCCGGTGCTTTTGAGTTTTCCGTCATTGCGGCCCGGGCTGAGTGGATTGAGCACCATCCCGGAAAGCTCACCACTGATACGGTTGATGGTCGGTCCGAAACCGATCGAGACCTTGTCGTTGAACGCATAGCTGATGGTGGGCTGAAACGTAAGGGTCGTGACCTCACTTTTGTTGGCGTAGTAGCGGCCGGCGAACCCACTGCCATAATCGGTCATTAGCCCAAACGGCACATAGAAACCCACACCGAACGCCCAGTGCTCATCGATGGGTTTGACGTAGTAACCCATGGGCACTGTGGTGGTCGGCACCATGTCCCCGTCCTCCTGCCCCCCGAATGTGCTGCGCGTCTGGCTTATATTGGCCTTTGCGAAAAGCGTTGCCGCCCCGACGCTGGCCTGCTCTTTTTTCAAGCGAGACATACCGGCCGGATTACCGAAGACGGTACTCGCGTCTTCTGCAGATGAAGAACGGCCGGCAAATCCGGAGCCCATCCCACTGATGCTTTGTTCATTGAGAGCGAAACCGCTCGCGAACAATTGAGTCGACGAGAGGGCAACAGCAAGGCCAAGCGGGGTCCTGCACAGTATTTTTTTCATTATTAGGACTCGATAGATCATCGGGATAAAGCGGTAGAGAGCGTCACGCTGAGCGCGGGCTACCGGGAGGGGCCGCAGCGCAGATTTACGAAGATCGTGCGCGCCACGGCGATTCCTCCAGGATAGGTACAGCATATTTATTCATGTGACCATTTATGTCAATCGTCACAAATTCAGCAAATGAGCATGCATGGCTACGCGGCAAATGCTGCGCGGATAATCCACTCAGTTACGTAGTGAGGGTTGATACATGGCTGTGAATGTGGGGATCAGGCCCCGGATTGGAATTAATACCGCGCCCCGGAAAATGGTGTCCACCTGGATCGGTGTTCACCATCATCCAAGCGTTGATATCAGAGCAAAGTGATAGAGATGATTAACGCAGGCTCACGGCATCAAGCTACGCAGAATGAGATTGGAGGTGAGGACCGGAGCCAGCTCGACGAAGTCAAGGTTGTATTGCAAAAGCAACGGATTGACGAAAGGGCGCAGCGCAAGGTGGATCGAATCGACTGTTTCGTCCAAGGGTGTTTTGCGTTCAAATTCGCCGATCTCTCGGCCTTCACGCACAATCTGCACCACAAAGCCCCTGACCAACGCATCATATTGCTGAGCGCAGGGCCAGTTCTCAGACGCTGCAAATGCGGCGATGTCATAGAGCTTTCGATCACTGAAGAACAAATTCACCCCGGTAGCGATCAGCGTTTTCACCAAACGTCGAAAACGCTCGGTCGGCGAGATGTCCTCTGCATTAATGGCCTGTTCTACGGCCGCGATGATTTCCGCCAGGCAATTGCCACAGATAGCCTCACCAATCGCCTGCTTGGAATCAAAAAACTTGTAGATGTACGCCTTGGAAAACCCGATCGCTTTCGCCAGGTCGGAAACCGTAGTTTTGCTATAGCCGTATTGACTGAAGTGCTGATTGGCCGCCGCGACGATCTGATTCCGGATATCATGATCGGCAGGGCCACGGATGCTGGGGGAAGCTATGGATGTCTTGTTCATACGAGCTAGCTTACGCATCCGAAAAGCGCTTGACAACGAGTGACCAAATTATACTTTTGTCACAAGCTCGCAATGATCAGGGTTGGTTTCAGGTCAATTGTCTCTACGCGGAAGGTCAAACACCTCCCCCAATCAGTTTTTTCGACGTGTTGTGCAAACGCCGTACCCCGCCATCGAACTCTCTAGCTCACTAACGGCGGCCTCCAAGCCAAGGGGCTTCAATCTGACCGGCCAAAAACACCCCGCGCCACCGAGCGTGGGCGTCTCCCCTGTCAATCCCTGTCAGCTGTTGCCGGACGCGTTTTCGATGCGGGTGCGCTTCCGTCGTTGCACGATCGCTACGGTATTTCCACCCAGGCTGTGTGCACGCAGATCAAGGGTTGGCCTTCGCATAGCAGGTGTTTGAGATGGGGCCGCTCAGGACGCTACAAACGAAAAGCCGCGACTGGCCGCACTGCGCTCATATTCCAGGAGACACTCATAGTCAGCCTCACTGGCGGGCAGGACTTCCTTGATCGCCAGGTCACGGGACACCTCAGGGAGCTGCCCCAAGGCATCGTTCATTGCGTTCCTGATTGAGGCGGCGTCCTGGCCAATCGAGGTGATGTAAGGCAGGCAGGGACTGCGCGCACTTCGTGTCAGGATCCTGAGGCCTTCGATCTCGGCACTGTGATCTCTCGCAAGATAGTCGTAGGTGATGCTATCGATGGAAGCCAAATCACCCTCGCCTTCTCTAAGCCTTCGCAGGCTCTCCCTGTGGGATCCGGTGAAGGTGAGTTTCGAGAAGAAACCTCGGTCGCTGATCCCGGCCAGCGTGTGGCGAAATAAATTCATTCCAGAGTTGGAATCCGGGGCGTTGATCAGGCCATGGCGGCCCTGGAAACCCGCCAGGTCAGTCACGGCCGAATCAGCCCTGCAGAGCAGCACACTGCAATGGTCCCCTCCAGAGCCATGGGTAAGCTCATAGCTCGGGCGCCCTACCAGCTTTACCTTTCCCCGCAGCGACGTAACGAATGGATAGCCGCAGGTCTGGGATAACAACAGATCCGGGGAAAGCCAGTGCGCCGCGAGATCAACGATCTGTGTTTGCCCACGGCGCTCGCCGAGAATCGCCAGGATGCGCTCAAGCCAGGCATCCTGTGCGTGTAGAACCCTGGCGGGAGCGAGGTACATGGATAGATCGCTGGTCATATGACATCCATTCAGAGGGTGCGATTGATACTGCTCACAGCAGGAAACGGTTGGCCGGCGTCTTCAAGCCCAAGCGATCCCTCAGTGTTCCGGGCTCATATTCCTGGCGGAACACCCCTCTGGCTTGGAGCAGAGGCACCACGCCACGGGTGAAGGTTTCGAAGTCAGTGGGCAAAAACGGAAACATGAGGTTGTAGCCATCGACGGCATTCGACTCGTATAACGCTGAAAGCTTGTCGGCAATATGCTCCGCCGTTCCGATCAACAGCCAGGTGCTGGAGCTCTTGACCAACCGGCGCCCTACCTCGCGGATGGACAAGGAGGTGTCGTACTGCTTGAGCAGGGCCAGCTCGGTTCGAATGCCATCAAACTCGGACTCATCCGGCAACGCTGGCAACGGACCGTCCGGCGATAGTCCTGTCAGGTCCAGGCGGGTGTAGCTGGAGACCAGGTCAATCGCCACCGCATCGATAATCAGGCTGTCCTCCAGGTGCCGACGTCGTTCCTCCTCAGTCTCATCCCCGAGCACCACCGGCAGCACGCCGGTGATGATTTTCAGATCACTGGAATGCCTGCCCTTCAACTCGAGTCGGCGATTCAAATCGGCCCTGTACGCCACTCCCTCCTCGACCGAATTGATAAAACAGAAGTGCACGTCCCCATGGGCGGCGGCCAGGTTCTTGCCGGCTTCAGAAGACCCCGCCTGGGCAAGGACCGGGTGGCCCTGGGGTGGACGCGGCACGTTAAGCGGCCCACGTACGCTGAAATGTGCGCCTTTGTGATTGATCGGGTGAATTTTCGAGGGGTCGGCAAAGTCGCCGGTGCCCTTGTCAAATTCAAGCGCGCCCTCCTCCCAGGAGTCCCAAAGCTGCTTGACGACCTGGATGAATTCCTCGGCCCGCTGATAACGATCACCGTGTTTCGTCACGCCTGACAATCCGAAATTCGAAGCCTCTTCTTCCAGCCAGGACGTCACGATATTCCAACTGGCTCGCCCTGCGCTGAGGTAGTCCAGCGAAGCAAAATAGCGCGCGAGGTTGAAGGGCTCGTTATAGGAAGTCGAAGCCGTGCCCATCAGCCCGATGTGCTCGGTAACCGCAGCCAGTGCGGACAGCAGCGTAATCGGTTCCAGGCGGGCGTTGGCATAGTGCCTCAGCCCGCTGGCCACGGAATCCCAGACCGCAACGTGATCCGCAACAAAAACCGCATCAAACTTCGCCGCCTCCGCCGCCTGCACCAGTTTTACGTAGTAACCCAGGGTCAATATCTCCCGGGTCGGTGCCAGCGGGTGGCGCCAGGAAAAACGATGATCGCCCTGGGGGTTAAAAAAGAACAAATTCAAAATCATACTTTTATTCGACATAACGCCTCCGCGACCTTACCCACGTCGCATTGATTTTCACTGGGCCGTCTTGACGGTATGTTCGGCGACCCATTGCGCCGCGACTTTCGCGGGGTCCTTGTGATCGATATCAACCAGGCGATTGAGTTGCTTGAGGTCGTCATCGGTCAGTTTTGCAGAGACCTCGTTGAGCACCTGGGTGACTTCCGGGGTCAGCACCGCCTTGCGACCCAGTGGCGTGATGTTTTGCAGGGGCTGTTGGTGCTTGTCGTCCTCGAGGACAACCCAAGGCTCTTTCGCCAGGATGCCTTGCGTGGAGACCACCGTGGCCACGTCAATAGCACCGGAGTTCAACGCCAGCCGCGACAAGGGCCCGCCCATGTCCAGCGACTTGATGCTCTTGAAATTAATGCCGTAGACCGCCTTCAAGCCGGGCAGGCCTAACGCAGCCGTGGCGACTTCGGGAGGCCCGCCCAGGGTGAAATCTCGCGAGACGGGCGCCAGGTCGGACAAGGTACGCAGGTTGTACTTTTCTGCGGTCTTTTGGGTGACGGCCCAAGCGGTAATGGAGCCCGCGGACGAAGGTTCAAGCAACTGGAGGTCCGCCGGCAACTTCTGTTGCAAAGCGCTGAGGATCTCCTTTTGGCTGGTCAGGGCGGTCTTGTCGTCATAGAAACTCAACAGTGACCCCAGGTATTCGGGGACGACGTCTATATCGCCGTTTTCCAGGGCCTGGGCGATGATCTGGCGGTTGCCCAGATTGAGTCGGGTCTTGACGTCTATCCCTTGATTTTTCAAGGCTGACGCATAGATGTTGGCGAGAATCGTCTGCTCGGAAAAATTGGCCCCTCCAATGGTGATGGACTGAGCGCTGGCAAACGCGCTGCCCACCAGCAAGCCTAACCCCAGCAACAATGAAACCGCGTGCGCTGAGCGAGCCTTCGAACGTTGTTTGTTTTTCATGTGGGTTTGCACCTCTGCAGAGTTAATACACACTTTCAAATGCCTCAGGTCATGTAGCGCTTAGTTCGATTTTCCCCGCGCGCCATTTTCTAACCATGAATGTTTCTATCATTGAACAAACCCACTCACTGACAATCGCCAGTGCCGACACCATCAGTGCGCCGCCAATGATTTGCGGCGTATCATTTCGGCCCAGCCCATCAATCAGAAACCTGCCCAGCCCGCCGAAGCCTGCATACGCGGCGATGGTGGCCGTGGCGATAAGTTGCACCAGGGCTGATCGGAACCCTGCAAAGATCAACGGAAAAGCCAGCGGCAACTCGAGCTGAAAAAACATCTGCCCTCTGCGCATGCCCATCGATCTGGCAGCCTGCTTCAGGGATGAATCCACCTGATCGATGCCAACATAGGTATTGGTTAATATCGGCGGGATGCTCATGGTCACCAACGCGATAATCACCGTGCTGGTTTCATAGCCAATAAGCATGATTGCAAGTATCACAATACCCAGGGACGGTAATGCTCGCCCAATATTGAACAGCCCTATCGCCACCTGCGCGCCTTTTCGGTAGTTAGCCAACAGTACGCCGAGCGGCAACGCTATTGCACAAGCGATAACCAGGCTCAAGGACACATAATAAATATGCTCTGCCAGCCGAGTCAGTATGCCGTTTTCACCCAACCAATTATCTGGAAGAGAAAACCAAAGGTAGACACTTGCGATCATGTTCATCAGCGCACCCAAGGTACCAGCCATTTATTGATTGAATAAAACAGAAAATCAAAACATAACGCCAACATCACGGTCAGGACCAGGCTGACCGCCACAGGTGTGGTGAAACTTTGAGCCAGCCCGGTAATGAACAGCTGGCCCAGTCCACCTTGACCAATCAAGGCAGTAACAGTCACCAGTCCCACCAAAGTAACCGAGGTTGTTCGTAAGCCCGCCAATAACGCAGGCAGCGCCAGTGGAAGTTCAACCCCGAGGAATCTCTGCATGCGCGTATACCCGAGCGCACGGGCTTCCTCCAATACGTCCGCAGGGTTACTCGCAAGTCCCGCCAAGGTGTTCTGCAACACAATAAGCAAGGCATACAGGCTCAAACCAATGACCGCCGTGGTCTTGGATAACCCGGTAAAAGGCATTATCAAAATAAACAGTGCCAGGGACGGAATGGTAAAAAGTAGGCCGCAGACATAAATCATCGGCCGCGCCAATCCTGGCTGCCATAACGCCAAGAGCACCATTGCACCCGCTAACAGCATCCCTATACACAGGCCCAGGGTCACCAGTTGAATATGATCGACTAACAGCTGGCCGATCTGCTGCCAGTTTTCAACGATCCAGGACCAGTCAATCATTGCGCACTTCCGAAGCGGCGTTCATTGAGTGCGCTGTGAAGGCTGGCAATCGACAGGCAACCTTCGTAACCGCCGGCCTCGTCCACGCGAACAACCACACCCATAGGCGCCGTTAGCATCTTAACCAGTGCGTGATGCAACGAGTCGTGACTCGACACTGTTGTCAGCTCCGGAACAGGCATGTCCGAGTCACTGACCCACTTCAACGGGTTGGACTTGTCATCCAGTAGAAGTTTGAATTCACAACTGACCTCATCCACCGGAAGATCAGAAACCTTCATCAGCGAAAGTCTTTTTAACAGCGGATCTTTGCCGATAAAGTTCCTCACAAACTCGCTGGCAGGATGGGCAAGGATGTTGTGAGGGGTATCGAACTGAACAAGTTTCCCTTCGCCCTCGAAGATCGCAATCCGATCACCAATCTTGATGGCCTCCTCCATATCATGGGTCACCAGGATAATGGTTTTATGCAAACGTCTCTGAAGCGCAACCAGTTCATCCTGCAGTCGCTCGCGTATCACCGGATCAAGCGCGGCAAAGGGTTCGTCCATCAATACAACCGGTGGGTCCGAGGCCAATGCCCTTGCCAGGGCGACACGACTTTGCTGCCCGCCCGAGAGCTGATTAGGGTAGCGGTCCAGAAATTCCGGCTGAAGCCCAACCAGGGAGATGAGTTCGCTCACGCGCTGGCGGATTTTATGTTTGCTCCAGCCCAGCAGCCGTGGGACTGCGCCAATATTTTCGGCAACCGTCTGGTGAGGAAACAAGGCGGCGCTCTGCATCATGAAACCAATGCCGCGGCGTAGCGTAACGACGTCAAGTTCATCGGTCGCCACGCCGTTGACACAGATGCGGCCACTGTCCTGGGTATCCAGCCGGTTGATCATGCGCAAAATGGTGGTTTTGCCGCAGCCACTCGGCCCGACAAATACACAGATCTCCCCCTCCCGGACGTGAAGCGTTAAATCGCTCACGGCCATTCGCGGGCTGCCTTTATGAGTTTTCCTGATGGCTTCAAAACGTATCATTTTCCGACGCCCATATTAGCTTGCCTAGTGTTAGTGCTCAGCAGGATGGCGAGGACAATCCACGGGACTGACCAGATGTTTCTGCAATAACTGGAAGTAGCCATGAATGACATAGCCATTGTTTCGCGCGATCCATTGTTCACGCCTGGCTCTATACACCCTGGGTAAGTAAAACCAGGGCAAACCGGGAAGATCGTGATGAACCAGGTGAAGATTGAGGTTGAGAAACAGCCAACTCAACAGCCCCGACGATTCATTGATAACCGTGCGGTGTTCCGGATACGTTGACGGACGATGTTCGTAAAACGACCTGATCATGGCAATCGACAAAGCCGGCAACGAAACCAGGAATAAGTACTGTATGGCACTGATGGCGCTGTATTCCTCAACCAAAGCCAGCACTACGCCAACACTGAGTAGATGCGCGGCCCACATCCGCCAAGCGATTCGACCGGTATGAAACAGCCCTCTGATTTCGCTACCCACAAGGGCCGTCACCGCCAATGGCGCGCCCATAAGCAAACGACCGCCCAAGGTCTTGTTTACCCACAACAACGTTCTGATATACCGAGGCGAGCGCAACCAAAAAGCACCGTTTACATAACGACTTTCCGGATCTTGCCCGGGTACCGTCAGCACTTCGTCGTTGTGATGTGCCAAATGGGTGTCCCTGTAAATGTCATAGGGGTACCAAACGGCAAACGGCAGAAATCCCAAGGCCTTGTTTATGGCGGGCCAACGGGTTGGATGACCATGGATAAGCTCATGCTGAATCGACATCCACAGCACAACCAGTGGCACCAACAGGACAAGGCTGAATACTTCGCCAAGTACTTGCCCATAAAAAACAATAAACGCCCAGGCCAGATAAAACCCGACTAACAAAAGCCAGGTGGGCCATTCGGTTCTACTGGTCAGGGTAGTGCTCAGCTTGACGATTTCCGCTCGATGAGCGTCATCCAAATAGTTTGGCATTGTTGTCAGTCGCGATAGAACGTGCTCGGAACGGGCGCCCAATCACTCACACTTCAAGCTGCAACCCATAAACCGGGATTACCTGAAGATGATTGGCTGGACTAACGGTATGGAAGTGCCCCACAACGACGATTCACATGGCGTAGAGAAGAAACGCCAAGCCTTCGCTGATTGCACTGCAGGCTTCGCTGTTGGCCTGACAAGGGAGAGGTTTGCCGGTAACGGATGGAACGGCAATGGAGGAAAAAGGACGGGTGCTGATATTGTCGGCGTGAGAAATCGCGACATGGGCGCCGTCATGTGACAGAGCCTCAAGGCTGATTTGGAAGATTCGGGCGCCGCACATAGTCGTACCGTAACAATAGGATTGAACATATCCGGCGGTCCGGTGACAGCAAGGTAGCATGATGACTAATACGATCAAGGACTATATTTTATTATGCTTATTCCTAAAATGAATAAGTGATCCAGGCGAATGATGCAAGCCAGCTGCATCGGAACAGACCTCGAATAAAAACAACGGAGGGTTGCCTACCGACTATGAACATTCTCTACGATGAACGCGTCGACGGCGTCCTGCCTGACGTCGACAAACAGGCACTCCTGCACGCCCTGCAGACTCGCTTGCCTGACCTGGAAATCCTGCACCAGCGCGAAGCGCTCAAGCCGTACGAATGCGACGGACTCTCGGCTTATCGCACCACGCCCATGCTGGTAGTGCTGCCGCGCCACATCGATCAGGTCCAGGGCGTGCTTCGAGTCTGCCATGAGCGGCGTGTACCGGTGGTGGCTCGCGGCGCGGGCACCGGGTTGTCCGGCGGTGCGCTGCCGCTGGAAAAAGGCGTGCTGCTGGTGATGGCGCGCTTCAACAACATTCTGCACATCGACCCCGCCGCCCGCACCGCCCGGGTTCAGCCGGGGGTACGCAACCTGGCGATTTCCCAGGCGGCTGCGCCGTTTGGCTTGTATTACGCGCCTGACCCTTCCTCGCAGATCGCCTGTTCCATCGGCGGTAACGTGGCGGAAAACGCCGGTGGCGTGCATTGCCTGAAGTACGGGCTGACCGTGCACAACCTGCTCAAGGTCGACATCCTGACCGTCGACGGCGAACACGTGAGCCTGGGTTCCCAGGCCCTCGACTCTCCGGGTTTCGATCTGCTGGCATTGTTCACCGGCTCCGAAGGCATGCTCGGGGTGATCACCGAGGTCACGGTCAAGCTGCTGCCCAAACCACAAACCGCCAAAGTGCTGCTGGCCGCCTTCGATTGCGTCGAAAAGGCTGGCCGTGCGGTGGGCGACATCATTGCCGCCGGCATCATCCCGGGCGGCCTGGAGATGATGGACAACCTGGCCATTCGCGCCGCCGAAGACTTCATTCACGCCGGCTACCCGGTGGACGCCAAAGCGATTCTGTTGTGTGAACTCGATGGCGTGGAAGCCGACGTCCACGACGACTGCCACCGCGTGCGCCAGGTGCTGGAACAGGCCGGCGCCACCGAAGTGCGCCAGGCTCGGGATGAGGCCGAACGCGTGGGTTTCTGGGCCGGGCGCAAGAATGCGTTTCCGGCGGTGGGCCGCCTCTCACCGGATTATTACTGCATGGACGGGACGATCCCGCGTCGCGAACTGCCTGGGGTGCTGCACGCTATCGCGGCGTTATCCAGCGAGTACGGCCTGCGGGTGGCGAATGTTTTCCACGCCGGCGACGGCAACATGCACCCGCTGATCCTGTTCGATGCCAATCAACCGGGCGAACTCGACCGCGCCGAAGCCCTGGGCGGCAAGATCCTCGAATTGTGTGTGAAGGTCGGCGGCAGCATTACCGGTGAACACGGTGTGGGCCGCGAGAAGATCAATCAGATGTGCGCCCAGTTCAATAGCGATGAGCTGACCGTGTTCCACGCCGTCAAAGCCGCCTTCGACCCCGGCGGATTGCTCAACCCCGGCAAGAACATCCCGACGTTGCATCGATGCGCCGAGTTTGGCGCCATGCACGTTCATCTGGGTCAGATGCCCTTCCCCGACCTGGAGCGTTTCTGATGCGCAGCGAACACCCTATCGACGCCAGCGCAGCGCTGCTGGAGCAGGTCAACCAGGCGCTGAACGACGCCACGCCGCTGCGTATCCAGGGCTCCAACAGCAAGGCGTTCCTCGGCCGCGCAGTCACCGGGGAAGTCCTCGACACCCGCGCCCACCGGGGCATCGTCAGCTACGACCCGACGGAACTGGTGATCACCGCCCGTTGCGGCACGCCATTGGCGGAGTTGGCAGAAGTGCTGGACGCCGCGCAACAGATGCTGCCTTGCGAACCACCCTCCTTCGGTGAGCACGCCACCGTCGGCGGCATGATTGCCTGCGGACTCTCGGGGCCGCGGCGTCCCTGGTCAGGATCGGTCCGCGACTTTGTCCTCGGGACGCGGGTCATCACCGGACAGGGTAAGCATTTGCGCTTCGGCGGCGAGGTGATGAAGAACGTCGCCGGCTACGATCTGTCGCGCTTGATGGCCGGCAGTTACGGCGCGCTTGGGGTGGTGACCGAAGTGTCCCTCAAGGTCCTGCCCAAACCACGGCAAACCTTGAGTATCAGCCTGGAAATGGACACCGACCGTGCCTTGCTGCGCCTGGCGGAATGGGGGCAGCAACCGCTGCCGATCAGCGCCGCGTGTCACGATGGCCAGCGCCTGCACCTACGGCTCGAAGGGGGTGAAGGCTCGGTGGCGGCGGCCCATGAGCGCTTGGGCGGCGAGTTGCTGGACGCGACCTACTGGCAAGACCTGAACGAACACCGGTTGGTTTTTTTCGATGAGGATCAGCCCCTTTGGCGCCTGTCCTTGCCGCACAACACACCCCGATTGTCGCTGCCAGGTACCCAATTGATCGACTGGGGTGGCGCCCAGCGCTGGCTCAAATCCGACGCCGACGCGAGCGTCATTCGCGCGGTGGTCGAAAAAGCCGGCGGGCATGGGACCTGCTACCACCCGGGCCTGATCGACAGTCCCTTCCAACCGCTGCCCGACACGTTGATGCGCTACCACCGGAACCTGAAGCAGCAACTCGATCCACGGGGCATCTTCAACCCCGGTCGCCTGTACGCGGAGCTTTGAACCATGCAGACCACCTTGAGCGAAGACGCCCGCCGACTGCCTCGCGCCGAAGAAGCCGAAAGCATCCTGCGTAGTTGCGTGCACTGCGGTTTTTGCAATGCCACCTGCCCGACCTATCAACTGCTGGGCGATGAACTGGATGGCCCGAGGGGGCGTATCTACCTGATCAAGCAGGTGCTCGAAGGCAATGAAGTCACGCGCAAGACCCAGGAGCATCTGGACCGTTGCCTGTCTTGCCGTAACTGCGAAACCACCTGCCCCTCCGGCGTCGACTATCACAACTTGCTCGACATCGGCCGGGCGGTGGTCGACGCGGCAGTGCAACGCCCGCTCAGTCAGCGTTTGCTGCGCGAAGGGTTGCGCAGCGTCGTTCCGAATCCCGCGCTGTTCAACCTGCTGATCGGCAGTGGCCAGCTATTTCGAGCTTTATTGCCCAACACCTTGCAGGCCAAGTTGCCTCGCCGCGTCTACCCGCCCAAACCGCGCCCGACCACGCGCCACGCCCGCCAGGTATTGATGCTTGAGGGCTGCGTGCAACCGCACCTGTCACCCAATACCAACGCCGCCACGGCGCGGGTGCTGGATCGCCTGGGGATCAGCGTCATATCCACCCCCGAGGCAGGCTGCTGCGGTGCCGTGGACTATCACCTTGACGCTCAGGCGATGGGCCTTGAGCGCGCCCGGCGCAACATCGATGCATGGTGGCCGAGCATTGAAAACGGGGTCGAGGCGATTGTGCAAACCGCCAGCGGCTGCGGTGCCTTTATCAAGGATTACGGCCACCTGCTCAGCACCGACCTGGCGTATGCCGACAAGGCGCAAAGGGTCAGTGCCCTGGCCAGGGACCTGGTTGAAGTGCTGCGTGGCGAGCCGCTGGATAAGCTCGGCGTACACAGCGACCAGCGCCTGGCGTTCCACTGCCCCTGCACCTTGCAGCACGCGCAAAAACTCGGCGGCGCCGTTGAAACCCTGCTGACAAGCCTGGGCTTCAACCTGACCGCGGTTCCCGACGGCCACCTGTGCTGCGGCTCGGCGGGCACCTATTCGCTGACCCAGCCCGAATTGTCGCGGCAACTGCGCGATAACAAGCTGAATGCGTTGGAAAGCGGCCACCCCGACGTCATCGTCACCGCCAATATTGGCTGCCAGTCCCACCTCGACGGCGCAGGACGCACCCCGGTCAGGCACTGGATCGAACTGGTCGAGGCCGCGTTGCCCTCACCAGGTACTGCAGAATCCTTGCGGCTGCACGCACCGAAGCCCACAGCAATCTAGCCGGGGCGCAATGCCTGGATTGAATCGGCCTCCTGTGGCGAGCGGGCTTGCCCCGCGTTGGGGTGCGAAGCAGCCCCTGATGAAGACGAATGCGGTGTATCAGGCACGCCTCTGCGCCTGGTTTTGGGGCTGCTGCGCAGCCCAACGCGGGGCAAGCCCGCTCGCCACAACAAGCCCGCTCGCCACAGGGTTCTTTGCGCGCTCTCGAACGGGTTCGAACACGGCGGCCTTAAGCAAGCGTGAGGAACAGCGCCGAGGTCCAGACCCGGGACTGGTCGCGTTGACGCGCGCAGATGAACAACGGATGCTCGCGACCCGCTTGCAGATTGAGTGGTGCCAGCTCGATCTGCCCCTGCAGTTCACGGGGCAGCGCTTCGGCGGTGGTCCTTTCCAGGGAGACTTTCAGTTCAGCCCCGGGCAGCTCTTCGATCACCTGGGATTGCGCCAGCAGTTCTTCGCCGGACAGTTCCATCAGCACCGTCGGTGCATGCACGTAGGGCTGCGGTTCGGATGGATCGCCGACCTTGATGTAGTTGTCGATGCGGCTGCGGACCTGCAACCTCGCGCCGGCCAATTGCGACAGGTCGATTTCGATGCTGTCGGTGTCGCCGTTGGTGTCGGTGCGAAAGGCCAGGGTCGTGGCGTCCTTGCGCCATACGGTTTGCTCCGGATGATCGAGGCCCAGGGCTCGAAAACCATTGATGACCGCGCCCGTCACCCGGATTTCGCCGGTCCAGTACGCGCCGCGATAACGGTCCTTGATGCGTGCGCCGCCCAGGCGCAGCCGGATGCGTTGGGCGGAAAACCCCAGCTCCTGATGCAGGTTGCGCGACCAGATCAGTTTATCGCCGTCGAACAGGTCCACCTGCTCCCAGCCCGCCTCACCCAGCAATCGATAGTCCAGGGTGGCATTCGAATCGGCCGTGAAGACCTCGCCCATGAAATGCTGGCCCTGGCGCAGGCTGGCAAACGCACGCTCGCCCGTCGTGGCAAAGGTGCGACGGGCGCGAAGGGCCTTGCCGACACTCGAACGATCGAAAGACTCGGCAATCACACCGGTCAGCCCGCCGCGAGAGCCAAACACCGCCGTGGCCGGAACCCCGCCGCCGCAACGGCCTTGATGCTCATCACTGTTCGCCGCGGCGCCGACCCGATAGCCACGCTGAAGGGCTTCGGCGTAGACCCAATGGAACTGGCCCCAGGCAGAGCCGACTTCGATCAAGCGTTCCAGCTCCGGATGGTGCCAGTCGAGGTTGCAACGGCGCCCGCCGACATGGGGCATCATCAGGTGACCTTCCGGGTCTTTTGCATAGGCCGCGTACAATTCGTCCACCGGCCAGGCCCCCGGTTTGATGGTGCCCGCAGTGAACTCGTTCCACTCGAACGAGCGCACCAGGCGCCCCTGGTTATCGAACGGAAACTCGGGCTTGCGATCATGCAGGAACACCACGTTGCGGTCGCCGCCCGCGCAGGAGTTGCCGCACCACTCGGTGCCGGGGTAGCAGACGAAGCGGCCGGGCTCGTTGAGTTCGTGAATCAGCTTCACCGCCTGATCCCAGCGTTGCTCGGTGATATTGAAGTCGTTGGCGGTGTAGCCGAGCACATCGAGGCCGGCGACATCGCGGCCATAGCTGAGGTTGTAGAGCGTGTCGTTGGTGCCCACGGTGTCATCGGAGTGCACATGCAGGTCGGCGTACAGCGGGCGCAATGCGCTGCCGGCCGGGTCAACCGTGACAAACGCCTGGGCGCCACGCACGCCGGGCGCCTGCACCTCGGCGGACAAACGCCACTCGCCCACCGCCCCGAGGTCAAACCGCTCGAGCCGCACCGTCGACCACCCTTCATTGGCCAGGGTGAACGCTTGCTGGCGCTCGCCGCCTTCCGGATCAACCAGGGTCAGCACTCCGTTGAGCGGCAGGTTGCGGCACGTGTTGCCCCAGGCATCGTCGACCCGCAGCAGCACATCGAACGCCTCACCGGCGCTGATCAGGCGCGGCACAATCAGCTGCACACGCTGCGCCGGTCCCGGCACGATGTTCAGCAACGGATCGCCTGGCACCTCGGCAAATTTCGAGCTGCCCAAGGGGTCGATAAACAGCCGGAAACGGAAGTCTTTCTCGACGAAACTCTGCACCCGCGTGCCCGCCCCGCCCTGGCGACGGTCGCCCAGGCGAATAGTGATCTTGTCGCCGGGATTCAGGTAGCCGTCGATGATGTCGATGATGATCGCTTTCTGGAACGGCCGTTCGTGGCCCTTCTGGTCGAAGCGCACTTTCAGGTGCTGCACGGTGGCCTGGCTCTGCCCGGGGACCAACTCGCCCGCCTGGTACTCGGCGCTGACGTAGTTGGGACCGGCCGGGTTCGAGGTCTGGAACAGCGCCCAATCGGAGTAGAACTTGAACGCCAGTTTCAACCAGGCGCCATCCGCCAGGCCGCTGCCGCCGACCTCGTAGACCAGGGTGATTTCATCCCATTGCCCGGCAATCAGCGTGTCTCGGTCACAGTCGATGCTACCGAGGAACGGGCGTTTCTTGTTGCGCTCGTAGAGGCCTTGGGGGGCGATGTAATGCCCGGCTTCGCGGGGATCGAATACGTTACTCACATGACACCTCGTGCAGTGGTCCACTGAAGGTTTGAAAGGGTTCGAAAGCAAAGGACGATGCTTACTGCACGCGCCATTTCTGGTAGTGGCGCTCGATGCGCCGGAACACAAAACTCTCCATCAGCCAGGCAATCAGGCCGATCAGCACGATGCCCAGCAGCACCTGGCTGCTGTTGCCGATCTGCCCGCCGGTGGAGACCATCCAGCCGATGCCCTGGGAGGCGCCGATCATTTCTGCGGCGACCAGTGCCCGCCAGCCCTGGCTGAAACCGATGCGCAAGGCCGCCGTCACGAAGGGCAATGAGGCCGGCAGGTAAACGTGGGCCAGCAATTGCCAGGGGTTGGCGCCCAAGGTGCGCGCCGCGCGGACTTCGCCACCGCGAATGCTCTGTACGCCTTCCTGGATGGTCACCGCCATGGGGAACATCGCGGCAATGAAAATCACCAGCACAATGGAGACATAACCCAGGCCGAAAATGATCATGATCAGCGGCGCCCAGGCTATCGGCGGGATCGCCATGAACAGGCTGTTGAGCGGCGAGATGAAATCGCGAAAGCGCGAAGACAAGCCGCCGACCGTGCCCAGCACGATCGCGACAAGCACCGCCGCACAGAAGCCGCCGACTTCCTCCAGGACGCTCGCCCTGAGGTGCTGCCACAGCGAACTGTCGCTGAGCCAACGCAGCGCTTCGCGCGCCACATCCCAGGGCTGCGGCAGGATGTAGGTGGGAAAGCGGCTGGCCAGGGCCATCCAGATCAACAGCAGGAATGGCAGCGAAGCCCATCCCCAATTCGGTTTTGGCAAGGACATGACAGGCTCAGACTCAGCGCGAGGCTTTTTCCAGGTAGGCGGTATCCACGATCTGCTCGGTCTTGAGCGTGGTGTCGATAAAGCCCAGGTCGTGGGAGTAATTCATCAGGCGCTGGATGAATTGGATATCCGCAGGCTGCAAGTCCGCCGACCAGCCCAATCGCGTGCGCGCCTGGGCGACGATGGCCTCCGGGGCAATGGTCTTGCCGTCAGGACCCTGGACCGCTTCAAGCTTGAACGCCTCGGCGATGATGCGATTCGACTCGTCGGGATGCTCGTTGAGGAACGCGATGGCCTTGCGGTGCGCACGCAGCAGCTTGACCACGTCGTCCGGTCGTTCCTGCAAGGTTTTGGGCAGCGCGATCACCACGTACCACGGGTAGTTCGGCAGTGCCTGGTTGACGTCGAGCAGAATCCGGCTCGACCCGCGCAGCAACGATTGGCTGACAAAGGGTTCCCAGGAAAACGCCGCGTCGACGATGCCGCGCTCCAGCGCCGCGTTCATGTTGCCGGGTGGCATGTCGATGATGTCCAGGTCCTTGTCCGGGTTGAGCCCGGCTTTTTCTTTCAGCACATAGCCGCGCAACAGCACGTCCATGCCACTGCCCTTCTTGACCCCGGCGAGCTTTTTGCCCTTGAGCTGCTCCAGGCTGTTGATCGGGCTTTTTGCATCGACAATCACCGCCGCCTGGCCGTAATTGACCTTGGCCAGAATCCGGCTTTGCAAACCTCGGGAAAACCATTGGTACACCGGCGGCGTGCCCACATAGGCCACGTCCAGCTCATTGGCGGCCAGCGCCTGCTGGATCACCGGGCCATCGCCCAAGGCCTTGAGGTCAACATTCAAGCCTTCCTCGCGGTAGTAACCCTGCTTGTCGGCGATCAGCGCCGGGGCGTTGGCCATGGCGAACACATACCCCACACGCAGGGGTTTCTCTTCAGCGGCCACGGCACCTGTGCTGCTTGCCAAGGCGGCAACAGACAAGGAAAGAGCAAGCAGCGAACGTTTGATCATGGGGTTAACTCGGGTTGGCGGGTGGGGTTAGCGATGGCTTCGGCCGCGCCCATGACCTGGGAAATGCGCTCCATCAGCTCATTGCGGTAATCGAGAAAGGCCGGCAGGCGACGGGTTTTCAGGTTGGAACGCGGGCGCGGCAAATGAATATCCAGTTCGCTATGGATACCGCCGGGGGCGATGTTGAGCACGATGACCCGGTCGGCCAGGAACACCGCTTCGTCTATGTCGTGGGTAATGAACAGCACCGTCTGACCCAGCTCGGCCCAGATCCGCAGCGTCTCTTCATTCATGCTGTTGCGGCTGATGGCGTCCAGCGCGGCGAAGGGTTCGTCCATCAGCAATACGCTGGGCTCCAATGCCAAGGTCCTGGCCAGGGAGACGCGCTGCTGCATGCCGCCTGACAACTGATGGGGCAAGCGCTGTGCCGCGTTCTCCAGGCCGACCAGGCGCAAATACTGCAACGCCTGGGCACGCTGTTGCGCCTCGCTGAGCTGCGCCGTCATCCGCAGGCCGAAACGCACGTTTTCCAGCGCGCTCAACCAGGGAAACAGCTGCGGCGCCTGAAACACATACCCCAACTCCGAGCGCTCAGGGCGCACGGCGGTCTGGTTGATGCTGATCCGGCCGCTCTGGGGTTGCTGAAAGCCCGACAACAGATTCAGCAGCGTGGTTTTCCCGCAGCCGGACGGCCCGAGGATCGCGACGAATTCGCCCGGCTTGGCGTTCAGGCTGAACGCGTTGAACACCCGATGGCCGTTGGGGTAGCTGAAACTGATGTGATCGACCGTCAGGGCGTCGGCTTGCGTTGGTGCGTAAGGCAAGGAGTCGGGCATGGCAAGTATCGTCAGGTCGTTTACAATGGGAATGCCTGACATAATACGTATTAATACAAGTTGTCCCAATAACCTATTTTTATAACCTTAGAAGTGAAGGCGCACCGCCCCACTCCGAGGCCCCTGGAAGCCGACCGTGTCCACGTCCATTCTGCGCGACAGCACCACCTCGCTCTACGAACAGATCGCCCATCGTTTGCTGGAAGAGATTCAGCGCGGCGATTTCGAACCCACCGGCAAACTGCCGTCAGAAGCCGAACTGGGCGAACGCTTTGGCGTGAGTCGCGTCACGGTGCGCCTGGCAGTGGGCAAGCTCAGCGACGACGGCGTGGTGGAGCGCAAGCAAGGCAAGGGCACGTTCGTCGCCGCGAAGCAGGTTCGGCATGGCCTGGATGCGTTGCGCAGTTTCCATGAAGCCTTGTTATTGCAAGGGCTCAAACCGAGCATGCAGGTGATCAGCCACACGCTGCAGCCCGTTCCGGAAGCCTTGAAGGAGTTGTTTGAAGGCGCCCACGATTGCCTGCTGCTGGAGCGCCTGCATTTCGTGGATGACGAACCTATCGCCCTGGGCCGCAGCCATCTACCGGCCGAGTTGGCCGGCGTGGTCTGGACGGACGTCGAGCATCAACCGATCTACTCGATCCTGGAGTCGATCACCGGCCAGGCCGTCACCCGTGCCGACCTGGCCATCCGTGCGCAAGCAGCCGATGCAAGCCTGGCCAGTGCCCTGCACGTCAAACGCGGTGCCGCATTGCTGGTGATGGAACGCAGCTCTTACTTTGCCGACGGCCGTTGTTGCGACCGCACCACCTTCTTTATCCGTCCGGAACGCTATGCGTTTGTCCTCAGCGGCGTATTCAAATCCAGCCCTGCCAAATAGCGATCTGTACAGGTCATTTGGCGGGATCGGCAGATACGCGGCGGTGGGTCTTCTAGCGATAGCCCCGCGCCTGAACGTCGAACAGCTCGGCATAACGTCCACCCGCAGCCATCAGCTGGTTATGGCTGCCCTCCTCCAGAATCTGCCCGCGTTCCAACACAATAATGTGATCCGCACTGCGCACACTGGAAAAACGGTGGGAAATCAGCAGGGTCATGCGGCCCCTGGCATGCTCACGGAAGTGCTCGAACACCGCCGCTTCAGCCCCGGCATCCAGCGCGGCAGTGGGTTCATCGAGGATCAGCAGATCGGCATCCTGACGCATGTACGCCCGCGACAAGGCCACTTTCTGCCACTGCCCCCCGGACAGTTCCTGGCCTCCAAACCAGCGTCCCAGCTGGGTTGAATAGGTATGGCTCAAGCGCTCGATAAATTCCGCCGCCACGCCTTGAGTGGCAGCGCTGCGCCAGCGTGCCTGGTCGTCCAGGGCCTCGACGTCCCCCACGCCGAGGTTTTCGCCGACACTCATCTGGTAGCGGATGTAGTCCTGGAAAATAACGCCGATGCGCTGGCGCAGGGTGTGTTCGTCCCACTCCTGCAGGTCGCTGCCATCCAGCAGGATGCGGCCTTCATCCGGGGTATACAGACGGGTCAGCAGTTTGATCAGGCTGGTCTTGCCGGAACCATTTTCACCCACCAGGGCCAGGCTTTTCCCCGGTGCCAGGTGCAGGCTGATATTGCGCAGCGCGGCGGATCCGGCGCCTGGGTAGGTGAACCCCACCTGCTCGCAGCGCAGGCCATCGCCAGGGCGCGCACCCTGGGTGAGCCGGCCATGTGGCGTGATCACGGGGGTTTCAAGGTATTCATACAGGTCCGAGAGGAACAGGCTGTCGTCGTACAGCCCGGCAATGGCGCTGAGGCTGGCGGTGATTGCGGCCTGCCCCTGCTTGAACAGCACGATGTACATGGTCATCTGGCCCAGGCTCGTCTGGCCACGCACGGTGTCGAGTACCACCCAGGCGTAGGCCAGGTAAAACGCTGCGGTGCCCAGCAGGCCCAATGCGAAGCCCCAGGCATCGCGGCGCAACGTCAATTGGCGGTCCTCGGTATACAAACGCTGGGCGTTGTCGCGATAGCGCTGGAGGAACAGCGGTGCCAGGCCAAACAGCTTGACCTCCTTGGCATGGGACTCGTGGGAGAGCAACGATTCCAGGTAGTTCTGCCGGCGCGTCTCCGGTGCACGCCGGTGGAACAGGCGGAACGCATTGCCGGAAAAATGCGTCTCGGCGAAGAACACCGGCAACGCACCGACCACCAGAATCAACAGGGCCCACGGCGAAAAGTGCACCAGCAGGACTGCAAAGCTGACCAGCGAAATGAGGTTCTGCACCAACCCCAGTCCTTTGGTCACCAGGCTCAGCGGGCGCGTCGAAGCCCCCTGGCGCACGCGCACCAGCTTGTCGTAGAACTCGGCGTCTTCAAATTGCAGCAGCGAAAGGGTCTGGGCTTTCTCCAGGACCATCAGGTTGACCTTCACGCCCAGTTTCACCCGCAACAGCGACTGCTGCATCGACAGCGCCCGTTGCGCCGCCGCCAACAAAGCCAGCACCCCGGCCTCGGCCAGCACGTAGCGCATCACCGGCCACACGGGGGCCTGGCTGCCGGCCGCATGAACCTGCATGGCGTGGACCACGCCATCAACGATGCGCTGTCCAATCCAGGCGGCCAGTGCAGGCAGCAGTCCGGCGACAATCGTCGCCAGCAACAGCCCCGTGAACAGTGGCCGCGAGGTTTCCCACACCAGTCCCAGTGCCCTGCGCGCCTGGGTCGAAAACGCGCTCAATCGATTGAACAGCACCATGAATGGCACGGACTCCTTGAGGGGGGTGAAATCAGGCCGGACGGCCGAGAGCCATGGAGATGGGCAGTTCACTGCGCCACTCGCTCCCGGATCCAGGCGCGCCCCGGATTATGACAGGCCGTGACACCAGAACCACGCGTATTCCTCGACGTTCTTCCCAGGCGCGTCGTCGCCAGTGGTTGGCGTGACGTCTTTTGACTCGATGGCGGTTGGGCGCCCGACCTTACGTCACGTCCTGACGCCCCGCGCGGCCCAGCGACCAGCCAAAATTCATGCCCGCCGCCGCCAGCAGGATCGCGCCTGCGCCCATCACCTGCAGGGTGCTGAGGGGATGGGCGAAGGCTACCCAGTCGACCAGGATGGCAACAATCGGATAGATGAACGACAGCGCCCCGACCAGCGCCGTGGGGATTTTCTGGATGGCGCTGTACAGCAGGGTCGACATCAGCCCGGTATGGACCACGCCGATAATGATCAGGTAAGTCCAGGCGCCCTTGAGCGTTTCGCCCCCAGTGAAGTCCACGAACGGTGCCAGCACCAGCACGCCGACCACCATCTGGATCAGCACGATCAGGTGCGCGGGCAAATCCTTGAGACGCTTGGTGATCGCCGCCGCCACGGCATAGAAGAAGGCTGAAGCCAGGGCCAGGCAGACGCCCAGCACGTAGTCGGCACCGGTGGCCTGCCCACGGCCCTTGGCGGACACGATCAGCATCAGCCCGGCGAAGGCCAACAGCAGCCAGCCGACCTTGGCGATGCTGAGGCGTTCGGCAAAAAACAGCACACCCAGGCCGACCAGCATGAACGGCTGAACGTGGTAGACCACCGTGGCAATGGCAATAGAGGAATGGGTGTAGGCACCGAACAGCAGCACCCAGTTGAGGACCAGCGCCACCCCGCCCAGGCACACCAGAAGGAATTGCCGGGCAGTGATCCGGGAGCGACGCAGCACCCCAAGCGCCAGGCACGCGACCAGCATCGCCAGGGCGCCGAACAGGCAACGCCAGAACACCACCGCCTCCGGGCTCTGCCCCGACATGACGACGAACCAGCCGACTGTGCCGGAGATGACCATGGCCGAGATCATTTCGAGCGTCCCACGGGTTTGCGACTTCATCACTCACGGCTTCCTTGCTATCGACATCGCCATGGCCCAAGCCACCGTTCGCGGGGAAATAGGCTGGCAAATACAACTTTATAATGAACGTATGGCCGATATACTGAACATGGTGCCCAAGAGCGTCAACCCATTTAAGGATGGTTTATAAAACAAATGATCGATATAACGAACAACCTGCCGGGAAATAATCTGAGTCGAATCGATCTGCTGGCGCTGTCAATCAAGCGCGAGCGCCTGGCCGCCGGGCTTTCCTTGACCGAGCTGGCGAAGCGCGCCGGGGTAGCGAAGTCGACCTTGTCTCAATTGGAGTCGGGTATCGGTAACCCCAGCATCGAAACCTTGTGGTCGCTGGCGATGGCCATGGGCTTGCAAGTCACCCGGTTCTTCGAACAACCCCGGCAGGCCCTGCGGGTGATTCGCGCCAACGAGGGCATGACCGCCTATGCCGAGACGGCCCATTACGCAGCGACCCTGCTTGCCGATTGCCCGGCCGGCGTACAGCGCGACATCTACCGACTCAAGGTGCAGCCCGGCGAAGTTCGTTTGTCTCAGCCTCACCCGCAGGGCACCGTAGAGCATGTGGTGCTGTGCAGTGGCAGTGCACGTATCGGCCCGGCGAGTGGCCCGGTGTTGCTCAACGCCGGCGACTACATCAGCTACCTGGCGAATGTGCCGCATGTGTTCGAGGCACTTGAGGCGGACACCACGGCGGTGATGGTGATCGAGCATTCCTGAGGTGGGAGCACCCTGACGCCTGTCAAATCCGTAGCTGCCGAGCCCTGGCGAGGCGGCGTCGGCCGCGACTCGGGCTTGAATCGGCAGCGCGCCCGACGCAGCCTCGCTTGCGCTCGGCAGCTGCTACGGGGGGCCTTGATGGGGGTTGGATAAGACGGTATCTACGAGGGGCAAGTCCGTGAGGTGGGCAGGGGGATCGCTAGCAACTTAACCCTTTTTATCTCGTCAATTTTATCGAGCAGGACGCTAATAACCCCCGCCTTTTTTTTGGGGCCCCGTCAGTTGCGCGTCAAGAGCGTGTGCGGCGCAACCCCAAACGCCTTGCGAAAAGCATGACTGAAGTGGGAGAAATCGGAAAAACCGAAGTCCAGTGCGGCTTGGGAAACGCTGCGCACCTGGCCGCACTCGATAGCCGCGCGACTGGCATTCAGCCGTTCTTTCCAGATCTCCGCGACCGGGCTTTTCTGATGACGGGCGAATGCACGGGTCACCGTGCGGGTGGACACGTGGTGAGCTTGGGCGATCAGTTCGATCGACAGTTCTCGCTCGCTCAGGTGGTGCTGGATGTAGGTCATTATCCGCGCATAAAGATCCAGCTCCTGATGGGTCGTCTTCAGGTCCTGGAGTTCCAGGCTGATCACGAGCAGGTCGATTATCGTGTTGGAGTAACGATTGCAAATGCCTCCATCCTCCAGAAGCACGGGAGTGTTCGCCATCTGGCGCAGCATCTCGCGCAGCGGCACCACGCCAGGGCGGCGGTCATCCAGCACCATTGCGGTGCATTCCGCCACACGCGGCAACCGCTCAGTCAGCAACTGTCGAGGGATGCGCATCAAGTGGTTTTCGCTCCCCCCCAGGCTGAATCGGAACGGCCGGGTTGCGTCATAAAGGAACAAATTACCCGCACCCAGTGTGGCCTTGCGCCCCTCTTGCTCAAGTTCGCCATACCCATTGAGGGTGAAGCCCAGCCACAGGTCGTCTGCGGGGCCACTGCGTAAATGCCGCTCGGAACGGACCCAATGGTGCAGCGGGGACGACAGCCTGGAGACATCCAACGCCCCTACGCCGGAGACCTGGAGCGTTCCGTTGAAATCGCTCTGGGTCGAGGGTTTGCTGTCAGCCATAAGACAATGGCGACACACCACTTCTTTCCAGTAATCGAAGCGACGCGGTTGCGAAACGGCAAGGGTGGAATAGTGATTGTTCTGAGCCATGGCACTCACCTTAATGCAACGACTTGAAGCAGCGACACGCTGCCGGTCGATCTTGGAAAGCAAAATTCAGACCACGCCCAGCCCCCTTTATCGCGCCTGAGCCCTGGCATCGGGCATCTGTCTTTTCCAACCAAACGGTTGTCCTGGCGAACAAAGCGAGGCGGTTCGTACCTGCCTGACTATGACCTCACAGCCTGTCCAGCCCGCTACGCCTGAACCTGAAAAAAACAAGGAGCCGCCCATGGAATCTGCGATCGACAAACACCTTAGATGCCCACGGACGTTGTCCCGCCGGGTGCCCGAGGACTACCAGCCGCCCTTCCCTATGTGGGTCGGCCGCGCTGGCGAACAATTGAAGCAGGTAGCGATGGCCTACCTGGGCGTGCAGTTTCGCGGTGAGGCGCAGCGTGAGCGTGCCCTTAAGGCCATGCGCGACATCGTCGGCAGCTTCAGCCTGCCCGACGGCCCGCAGACCCACGACTTGACCCATCACACGGACAACAGTGGCTACAACAACCTGATGATCGTCGGCTACTGGAAGGACGCCGCAGCCTATTGCCGCTGGCTGCGATCACCGCCCGTCAATGACTGGTGGGCATCGCCGGATCGCCTGAACGACGGCCTGGGTTATTTTCGCGAAATCACCGCGCCGCGTGCCGAGCAGTTCGAAACCCTCTATGCGTTCCAGACGCAGTTGCCGGGGGTGGGCGCGATCATGGACACCACCAGCGGCGAGATCGAAGAGCACGGTTACTGGGGCTCGATGCGCGATCGTTTCCCGGCGTCCCAGACCGACTGGATGAGCCCCACGGGCGAACTGAAGGTGGTGCAGGGAGACCCGGCCAAAGGTGGCCGTGTCATCGTCATGGGCCATGACAACATCGCGCTGATTCGCTCCGGCCAGGATTGGGCTGACGCCGAGGCTGACGAGCGTTCACTGTACCTCGACGAAATCTTGCCGACATTGCAGGACGGCATGGATTTCCTGCGCGATAACGGAGCCCCCCTGGGCTGCTACAGCAATCGATTCGTGCGCAATATCGACCTCGACGGCAACTTCCTCGACATGAGCTACAACATCGGCCACTGGCGCTCGGTCGAGAAACTGGAACGCTGGGCGGAATCCCATCCCACCCACCTGCGCATCTTTGTCACCTTCTTCCGCGTGGCGGCCGGCCTGGTGAAGTTGCGGCTGTACCACGAAGTGTCGGTCTCGGACGCCAGGAACCAGCTGTTCGAGTACATCAACTGCCACCCGCAGACCGGCATGTTGCGTGATGCAGGTGTCGCGCAAAGCTGACACCCGGCACCGCCCCATTCGTCCCGATTATTTTTTGGCCCTCATCTCTAGCGCATGGGGTCGGGGCCACTTTTTGACAGGCATCTGACCATGAAGTGGCACCGGGCTGAGCTGTCCTGTTCAGCCAAGCGAGTGTCCTGTTCAACCAAGCCGCAGTGGCAAAAGAGGCCTAATTTGTTCTCCATTACGACCCGGAACGATCCGACCCCGAAAGTGCTGGAAGTGTTTGAACAGCCTCAAGTCTTCCCGCCGATCATCGATGAAATCAAGGAAAATCATGGCCATTATTCGACCCACGCTTGATCAACTGCAGGACCTCGCCACCCAGTTGCACATGCAGCTGACGCCGGAGCAGGCTGCGCAGTACCTGGACCTGATGCAACCGAGTTTCGACGCGTACGACCTGGTCGATGAGCTGCCTGATTTCGTTCCGCCCGTACGCTACGAACGCAGTTCGGGCTATCGGCCCTCGGACAAGGAAAACCCGTTGAACGCCTGGTACTACCGGGCTGAAGTGAACGGGGCCCGGGAGGGCCTCCTGGCCGGCAAAACCGTCGCGCTGAAAGACAACATCGCCCTGGCAGGCGTGCCGCTCATGAACGGCGCCGCGCCGCTGGCCGGTTTCGTGCCTTCATTCGACGCCACCGTGGTCACGCGCCTGCTGGATGCCGGGGCGACGATCCTGGGCAAGGCCACCTGTGAACATTACTGTTTGTCCGGCGGCAGTCACACCTCTGACCCAGCCCCCGTGCACAACCCCCATCGTCACGGTTACGCCGCCGGTGGATCTTCCTCGGGCAGTGCAGCGTTGGTCGCGGCCGGAGAGGTGGACATGGCCGTTGGCGGTGATCAAGGCGGGTCCATCCGAATCCCGTCATCCTTCTGCGGCACCTACGGCATGAAGCCGACCCACGGCCTGGTGCCCTACTCCGGGGTCATGGCGATTGAAGCCACGATCGATCATGTCGGCCCCATTACCGCCAACGTGCGCGACAACGCGCTGATGCTGCAAGCCATGGCCGGCGCGGATGGGCTTGACCCGCGCCAGGCTGCGCCGCAAGTCGACGACTATCACAGCTACCTGTCGAGGGGCGTGCGCGGGCTCAAAATCGGTGTGTTGCAAGAGGGCTTCGCACTGGCCAACCAGGACCCTCGCGTCGCCGAGAAAGTGCGTGACGCCATCGCCCGTCTCGAGGCGTTGGGCGCACAGGTCGAGGCGGTGTCCGTTCCCGAGCACAACCTGGCGGGCTCGTTGTGGCACCCCATCGGCTGCGAAGGCTTGACCATGCAGATGATGCATGGCAACGGCGCGGGCTTTAACTGGAAAGGCCTCTACGATGTCGGCCTGCTGGACAAACAGGTCGGCTGGCGCGAGCAGGCCAACCAATTGTCCGCGTCGCTCAAGCTGTGCATGTTCGTCGGCCAATACGGGCTGAACCACTACAACGGACGTTATTACGCCAAGGCGCAAAACCTCGCGCGCTTCGCCCGGCAGGGCTATGACAAGGCGCTGCAGACCTACGACCTGCTGGTGATGCCGACTACGCCGATCATTGCCCAACCTCACCCACCGGCGGATTGCTCGATCACTGAGTACGTGGCGCGCGCGCTGGAAATGATCGGCAACACCGCGCCACAGGACATCACCGGGCATCCCGCCCTGTCGATTCCGTGCGGGCGGGTAGACGGCCTGCCCGTCGGGCTGATGCTGGTCGCCAGACACTATGCCGAAGGCACCCTTTACCAGGCTGCGGCGGCGTTTGAAGCATCCGTGGACTGGCGCACGCTCTGAGCCGTCTACGGGCGCCGCCGGCGCCCGTAGAACAATAAGAAATCCAATGACTTTACCACCGTGTTGACTGATAGGAGTGACCCCATGAATACAGCGACTTCAACGCCCGGCGAAAGAGCCTGGGCATTGTTTCAAGTCCTCAAGAGCAAGGAACTCATCCCGGAGGGCTATGTCGAGCAGCTCACGCAATTGATGGAGCACGGCTGGAGCCCCGAGAACGGCGCCCGTGTGGTGGCCAAGGCATGGGTCGATCCGCAGTTCCGGGCACTGTTGCTCAAGGACGGCACCGCGGCCTGCGCCCAGTTCGGCTACACCGGCCCCCAGGGCGAATACATCGTCGCCCTGGAGGATACGCCGACGCTGAAGAACGTGATCGTCTGCAGCCTGTGCTCCTGCACCAACTGGCCGGTCCTCGGCCTGCCACCGGAGTGGTACAAGGGTTTCGAGTTCCGCGCACGCCTGGTCCGGGAGGGGCGCACGGTACTGCGCGAGCTGGGGACGGAGTTGCCCCGGGACATGGTGGTCAAGGTCTGGGACACCAGCGCCGAAAGCCGCTACCTGGTCGTGCCGGTCAGGCCTGAAGGCTCAGCACACATGAGCGAAGAGCAGCTTCGAACGCTGGTGACCAAAGACGTGCTGATCGGCGTCGCCCTGCCCCGCGTGGGCTGAAAACAACACCTCATCATCGTTCACTCCCGGAGTTTTGATTATGGATGGCTTTCACGATCTCGGCGGTTTCCAAGGCTTTGGAAAAGTCCCTCACACCATCAACAGCCTGAGCTACAAACAGGTGTTCAAGCAGGACTGGGAGCATCTGGCCTACAGCTTGATGTTCATCGGTGCCGACCACTTGAAAAAGTTCAGCGTGGACGAAGTGCGTCACGCCGTCGAACGCCTGGATGTGCGCCAGCATGTCGGCACCCAGTACTACGAACGCTACGTCATCGCGACCGCCACCCTGCTGGTCGAAACCGGCGTGATCACCCAGGCGGAGCTTGATCAGGCCTTGGGCTCCCACTTCAAGCTGGCGAATCCCGCCCATGCCGAGGGCCGCCCGGCGATCACGGGGCGGCCGCCCTTCGAGGTGGGGGATCGGGTGGTGGTGCGAGACGAATATGTGGCTGGGCACATCCGCATGCCCGCCTACGTGCGCGGCAAGGAAGGCGTGGTCCTGCACCGCACGTCAGAGAAATGGCCGTTCCCCGACGCGATTGGGCATGGCGATGTAAGCGCCGCCCATCAACCCACCTACCACGTCGAGTTTTCCGTGAAAGACCTATGGGGGGATGCGGCCGATGAGGGTTTTGTGGTGGTCGACCTGTTCGAAAGCTACCTGGACAAGGCCGCCGGCGCGCACGCGGTGCACCCATGACAGACGGCGCCCAGGCAAGCCGACTGCCGGTGACGGTCCTTTCGGGCTTCCTCGGCGCCGGCAAAACCACCCTGCTCAACCACATCCTGCGCAATCGCGAAGGCCTGCGCGTGGCCGTCATCGTCAATGACATGAGCGAAGTCAATATCGATGCCGAAGAGGTGCAGCGCGATGTCGCGCTGCACCGTGGTCGCGATGAGTTGATCGAGATGAGCAACGGTTGTATCTGCTGCACCCTGCGCGCCGATTTGCTCGAGCAGATCAGTATGCTCGCACGCCAACAGCGTTTTGATTACCTGCTGATTGAATCCACGGGGATCTCCGAGCCGATGCCGGTCGCGGAGACGTTCGCCTTCCTTGACGCTGATGGCTTCAGCCTCAGCGAACTGGCGCGCCTGGACACCTTGGTGACGGTGGTCGATGGCAGTCGCTTCCAGGAACTGCTCGAATCGCCGGACACCGTTGATCGCGACGACGCCACGCCAGACGCACCCAAGCGCCACCTGGCCGATCTGCTGGTCGAACAGGTGGAGTACGCCAACGTCATTCTCGTCAACAAGCTGGACCTCATCGATGCCGCGCAGTACCAGGCCGTGCAGGCGATCCTCACAGGGCTTAACCCGACGGCGCGGATCATGCCGATGGCCCACGGTAACATCCCATCAGCCAGCCTCCTCGGCACCCATCTGTTTGATTTACCCAGCCTCGCGGCGTCGCCGGGCTGGATGCGGAAAATGGAAGCGACCGACGCGCCGTTGTCCGAATCGGACACCTATGGCGTGACGTCCTGGGTGTACCGTGAGCGCGCGCCTTTCCACCCGCAACGGTTGCTCGACTTTCTCCAGCAGCCCTGGTGCAACGGGCGGTTGCTGCGCAGCAAAGGTTACTTCTGGCTCGCCAGCCGCCACCTGGAAACCGGCCTGCTGGTGCAAAGCGGCAAGCGGTTCCAGTGGGACTATGTCGGGCGCTGGTGGAACTTCATCGAGCCGTCGCAATGGCCCCGGGACGAATACCGGCTGCGGGGCATCAGGGCCAAATGGGACAGCGTGGTCGGCGACTGCCGGCAGGAGTTGGTGTTTATCGGCCAGGGACTCGACACCGACGCGTTACAGCGCGAGCTCGACCACTGCCTGCTGAGCGCGCCGGAAATCGCCGCCGGCCCACTGGCCTGGCAAGCGCTGCCAGGGGCGACAGCCTTTGACCAACAGGCCCTTGCCCGCATACCCACACAGCCCATGGCGATTGACCCCATTTGATCCGAGATAGAGGTGCCCCATGCTCTTTTTCAGCCGAACCAGCCGCTGGGTATTGGCTCCGCTTGCCGACAGACTGGATGAGCCTGACCAGGCGAGTACACCGCTGTCGTCGAGCAACCCGTTATTGCGACGCATCCTGGCGGGCGTCGAGACATTGCTGCAAGAGCGGCGAGCCCTGAAAGCACAGACACACGCGCTGGCATTGGAAGCCACCCAACTGGCCGAGCACCTGGCCCGCCGCGACGCGCTTTTACAGGAGCAGGAGGCGCGCTGGGCACTTATCGCTCAAGGCGCAGGTGACCTGTTTTGGGAACTGCAACCGGCAGGTGTTGCTGCACCCGCACCGGAGTGGGCCATGAGGTGGACAGGGTCCGCGTCGATCCCGACCCAAGGTATTGATCAACTTGGCCGCTGGAACGAGCACCTGCACGCGACGGACCGGCGACGCCTTCTCGACGCGCTGGCCCGGCACCTGAGTGATCGCAGCGGGCGAACGCCCTTTGCGCTGGACGTACGCATGGCCCTTGCATCAGACGGTGACTATCGTTGGCGCAGGATCAGCGGTGTGGCGCGCCGGGATGCGCAAGGCGTACCGGTCGCCATCGGCGGAAGCCTGCGTGACATTCATGAACAGCGCCTGCACGAAGAGTCACTCGAACTGGCGGCCACACGCTTCGAGATTTCCCGTGAAATGCTCCATGACGGGCTCTGGGACATAGAGGTGGTGGCGGGTGATCCGGCGAACCCGAACAACACCATCTGGTGGTCTTCGCAAATGCGGCGACTGCTGGGGTACACCACGGTTGAGGAATTTCCCAACACATTGGAAAGCTGGACCTCACGCTTGCATCCAGACGACAGCGCACGGGCAATCGCGGCGTTTGTCGCCCACGTCGAAGACCGCAGCGGAAAAACACCCTTTGATGTCGATTATCGGCTCAAGCACAGCAGTGGCAATTACCGCTGGTTTCGCGGCCGTGGGCAAACGCGACGCGCAGAGGACGGTTCCCCGCAAAGAGTGGTGGGCGCCATCACCGATATCCATGCCCACCATGAAGAAAACAGCATGCGTGAGGCTCAGGAACACCAGCACCGAGTAATGCAGGAGACCCTGCGCAAGCTGACGCACATTGTCGCCACCATCCAGGGCATCGCCAGCCAGACTAACCTGTTGGCCTTGAACGCCGCCATTGAAGCCGCCCGCGCTGGCGAAGCCGGACGCGGGTTCGCGGTGGTCGCCGATGAAGTTCGCAAGCTGGCGACCCGCACCAGCCAGGCGACCCAGCAAGCGGCCGACATGATGGACAGCTAGCGCCACGGGTCGAGTCGTGAGCAGCGCAACTATTGGCCGTACAAACCCAACAATAAGAACCAGGTGTCGTTATGCGTGATTATCAAGCTGTGGCCACATCCTTCAATTACCAGCAGACCGCCGAACTGGCTTTGCAAGGCGACCTGACTGCCCTGAACGCCTGCGTCGAATGCTGCGACCGGCACGCCCACGACGACGCCGTGGCGTTGTATTGCGAAGCGCAGGATGGCAGCGCCGCCCAATACACATTCAGCCAATTGCAGGCCAGCGCCGCCCGCTTCGGCCATTTTTTGCGTGAGCAAGGGGTGAAACCGGGCGACCGCGTCGCCGGCCTGATGCCGCGCACGGTTGAACTGCTGATTGCCATCTTGGGGACCTGGCGGGTGGGCGCGGTCTATCAACCGCTCTTCACCGCATTCGGTCCCAAGGCGATCGAGCAACGATTGGGCTGCTCCAACGCGCGCTGGATCGTGACGGATGCGCAGAACCGTCCCAAGCTGGATGAGATCGGCAACTGCCCAAGCGTGATCGTAACCGGCGAGGGCCCGCAGAACCCCGGCGACTACCCGTTCTGGAGCATCCTGGACGGCCAAGACGTCGAGTGCGAACCGGTACTGCTGGACGCCAGCGCGCCGTTCCTGCTGATGTGCACATCGGGTACCACGGGGCCGGCCAAGCCTCTGGAAGTGCCGTTGCGCGCCATTCTCGCCTTCAAGGGTTATATGCGCGACTCCATTGGCCTGCAGCAGGACGACCGGTTCTGGAACCTGGCCGATCCCGGCTGGGCCTATGGCCTGTATTACGCGGTGACCGGCCCGCTGGCCTGTGGTCATGCCACGCTGTTCTACAACGGCCCTTTCACGGTGGAAAGTACCTGCCGAGTCATTGCCAAGTACGCCATCAGCAATCTGGCCGGCTCCCCAACGGCCTATCGCCTGCTGATCGCCGAGGGGGCAGCGTTCGCCGACGCCGTGCGCGGCCGCCTGCGTGCCGTCAGCAGTGCCGGCGAGCCGCTCAACCCACACGTGATCCGCTGGTTTGCCGAGCAGCTCGGCGTGACCATTCACGATCATTACGGCCAGACGGAAATCGGCATGGTGTTGTGCAATCACCATGGTTTGCGTCACCCGGTCCGTGAGGGCTCGGCGGGTTATGCGGTGCCCGGCTACCGCATCGTCGTGCTGGACGAGGCGCATCGGGAATTGCCGGCGGGTCAGCCGGGCGTCCTGGCGGTGGATCGCGAGCGCTCGCCCCTGTGCTGGTTCGATGGCTACCTGGGTATGCCCACCCGGGCCTTTGTGGGGCGCTATTACCTGAGCGGCGACAGTGTGGAGCTGAATGACGACGGCAGTATCAGCTTCGTCGGCCGCAATGATGATGTGATCACGACGTCCGGCTACCGCGTCGGGCCGTTCGACGTCGAGAGCGCGCTGATCGAACACCCCGCGGTGATCGAAGCGGCGGTGATCGGCAAACCTGACCCGCAACGCACCGAGCTGATCAAAGCCTTTGTCGTGCTCGACAGCCAGTACCAGCCCAGCGCCGAGCTGGCCGAAGTACTGCGCCTGCATGTACGGCAGCGCCTGGCTGCCCATGCCTATCCCCGGGAAGTGGAGTTCGTCGAGCAACTCCCCAAGACCCCCAGCGGCAAGTTGCAGCGCTTTATCCTGCGCAATCAGGAAATTGCCCGGCAGCAGGCGCCCGGGACATGAACGCGTGGCCGGTGTGCCGGAGCGCCAGGCGTGTGCGCAATCCGAGGCACGGCGTGTGCTGAACCGATCAGACTTCCAGCGCAAAGCCTCGGAGTTATTCAAGGAGCGCAGTTTCAACCAGGTCAGCATGCGTGAACTCGCCGCGCATGTCGGTATAAGCCCGGGGGCGATCTATCACCATGTGGAAAGCAAAGAGGCGCTGCTTTACGAACTGCTGATGGAGCTGTATCAAACCCTGTTGTCCCAGGTGCACGGCATCAAGAATCGCGGATTGGCACCCGATCAACGCCTGGCCCAACTGATCGACTGTCACCTTCAATTGCATGAACACATGACCGGTCACTTCAAGCTGGCGGTCATGGACGCCAATTGCCTGGGCGACTCGATGCAGGCAAGCGTCCAGCAACTGCGGCGTGCCTATGAGTCGGAAATAATGGATCTGATCGGCCAGGCAGGCCATCCACCGGGCGGGCCGTTGCGCGAGGGTGCGCTCACGGCCATTTTGCCCATGCTGAACAGTCTACCCACCTGGTTAAGCCCGATGCTCGATAACGCTCAACGTCGAACCATTACGAAGACCATTGCCTGTGCGGTGTTACAGGCTATTGATTCCCTGCCCTGAGCCCACCATGACCCATACTGAAACGCCAGCCGGGCCCGGAACGGATTGCCGGAACGCCACATCAATCAGCACAGAACCCCGAACCGTCAGCGGCGCTGATGCATGGAGTGCAGAATCGCCGCCGATATCTGCTCAAGGGGCAACTCACGCTCCACGGCCCCCAGTTTGAACGCCTCCTTGGGCATGCCATACACCACGCAGGACTCTTCGTCCTGGCCCAGGGTGCGGGCGCCGTTGTCGTGCATTTCCTTCAGGCCCCGGGCGCCGTCGTCGCCCATCCCCGTCATGATGATCCCCAGCGCGTTACTCCCGGCACTGCGGGCCACCGAACGAAACAGTACATCAACGGAAGGTCGATGCCGGCTGACCGGAGGTCCGTCGACAATTTCCACCTGGTATTGGGCACCGCTGCGCTTGAGCACCATGTGCCGACCACCAGGGGCAATCAGCGCACAACCGGGGATAACCCGATCACCATTCTTCGCCTCCCTGACCTCGATCTCGCACAATCGATTGAGGCGCTCGGCAAACGCGGCGGTGAAGTGTTCGGGCATGTGCTGCACGATGACGATGCCCGGGCAGACCCTGGGCAAGGCGGTCAATACCAATTCCAGGGCTTGGGTGCCGCCCGTGGACGTACCAATGGCGACAATGTTCTCGGTGGTGCGCGCCATTGCCTGGGCGCCCGCCGGCAATATGACGTCAGCCGTCAGCCTGGCGGGAGCGCGCTCGCTGGAAGGCACCATGCGTTTCATATTGGCCCGCGCGGCGGCCTTGACGGCCCCCGCCAATTCATCGGCACTGTCGGTCAGAAACTGGCGCAGGTTGAGTTGTGGCTTGGTCACAATGCTGACCGCGCCGGCCGCCAGCGCCTGCATGGTGGTGGCCGCACCCTTTTCGGTCAGCGTGGAGCAGATGACCACGGGCGTGGGATGTTCGGCCATCAACTTCTTGAGGAACGTGATGCCATCCATCCGTGGCATCTCCACGTCCAACACAATCACATCCGGCCATTGCTTGTTCATTTTGTCCATGGCGAACACCGGGTCTGCCGCCGCGCCGATAACCTCGATAGCGGGGTCTTGCCCCAGGGTCGCCGTCAGCACCTGACGCACCACGGCGGAATCATCAATGATCAGCACTTTGATAAGGCTCATGTCGCACGCTCTCCATGAGGGCTGCTGGGGGTTCACTTCAAGGCCAGGTAGTTGAGTTCGATTTCGCCGTTGGCCAGATCGAACACAATCGTCCGATAACCCACGCCTTCCACATGGAAGTGTTGACACCGCAACTGATGCAGGTCGAGCAGGCGCATGGCTTGTTCGACATTGCGCTGGCCGACGTAATCATTGTCCGAGCGCACAAGCCCGGGAAACATGTTCCCACCGCCGAATACGCTGATCCTGAACTCCGTCGGCAGGGCCTTGATCGACTGTATTCGAGCGAGCAACAGTTCAAAGGCTTCGTTGCCGTAGCGACCATCCAGGACGCCCTGTTTGGTCACGGCGCGCTGTGGCAGCAGGTAGTGACACATGCCCCCCAGCAAGCGCCGGGGATGCCAGAACACTAATGCAACACACGATCCCAGCACCGTACGCAGGCGAATCGCACCCGAGCCGAAAAACCAATCGCCGGGATTCAGGAACACCTCGTTGGGCGGTCGACTGTCAGGCATGCGGCCTCCGGTAGATGGAAGGCTTGACCAGCCGCAGCTGATCGGTGATGCCGTTGAGGCTCTCCGAATGGCTGACCAGAAAGTACCCGCCCGGCTTGAGGTGGCTGACCAGGCGCTTGACCACCTGCACTTTGGTGTCGTTGTCAAAATAGATCATCACATTGCGCAGGAAGATCACATCGAACATCCCCAGTTTCGGCAGCGGGTTATTCAGATTGATCGACTGGAAATCGATCTTCGCCGCCAGTGCCGGGTCGACCATGAAACAACCGTGGTTGGCGCCCACGCCCTTGAGGCAATACTTGTTCAACAGCGCCTCGGGGATGCCGCGTATGCCGTCGAGGGGATAACGCCCAAGGCGGGCTTTTTCCAATACCCGGCTGCTGATGTCCGACGCGACAATCTCCCAGGGCCGGCCGGCGAGGTTGTCTGCCAACACCATTGCCAGGGTGTAGGGTTCTTCGCCGGTCGAGCAGGCGCCACTCCATATGCGCAACGGCCCGCTGCCGCGCAGCTCGGGCAACGCGACATCGCGCAGGAAGTCAAAATGCTTGGGCTCACGAAAAAAGTAGGTTTCGTTGGTGGTCAGCATGTCCACCGCGACCTGCAACTCCACGCTGTCCTTCATCAATACCTTGTAGTACGCACCGTAGGTATTGAGCTTGAACACTTGCAGCCGCTTGGCCAGGCGAGCGCTCACCAACTGTTTCTTGGCGTCGGACAGGCTGATGCCGGCGATTTGATAAATGAGGTCACGAAACTGCACGAACTCGGCGTCAGAGAGGATCACGTTCATCAGGACATTCCCCCAGCCTGTTCAGGCGATCGAAGGTAGCGAAGACTCAAGGTTGGCCAGCGCATCGACCTGTTCCAGGGACAACACGCGACCGATGTCCAGCAACAGCACGAAACCGCTCTCCAGTTTGCCGATGCCCAGTAAAAAGTCGGCCCTGACATCGGTGCCGAAATTCAACGAGGGTTCGATGTCCTGGTCGGCGATCTCCAGGACCTCGCTGACCGCATCGACAATGATGCCCACCGGCTTGCGCTGGGCATTGGCCTGTACCTCAAGGATCACAAAGCAGGTCCTTGGAGTCTGCACCGTGCGTTCGCCACGGAAGCGCACCCCCAGGTCGAGCACGGGCACCGCCGCGCCGCGCAGGTTAATCACCCCGCGTATGCTGGGAGGCAGCAACGGCACGCTGGTGATCGGCCCGTATTCGATGATTTCCCGAACGTTGAGCGTGCCCACGGCGAACATCTCCTCCCCCAGCACAAAGGTAAGGTACTGGCTCGGGCTCGAGACGCTGGGATTGCCTGGACTGTCGATGGGTGGGGCCATGATTCACCTCGGTTCAAATACGTTTTCGTCTTCATCAGGGGCGCTTCGCACCCCGGCGCGGGACAAGCCCGCTCACCACAACAGCCCTATCCGCCGGGGGTTCAGCGTTGAGATACCTATACAGAGATCAGGCCGGCTATCTCATCGACACACAGCACATGCTCGATCTGCAGGAGCGTGACGAACTCGCCTCGCACCTTGGTCATCCCCCCGATGAAGTCGGTGCGAATGTGATTGCCGAACGCCGGAGCGGGCTTGATATCGATCTCGAGTATCTCGATCACTTCGCTGACCGAGTCCACCACCACCCCCAGGACCTGGGATTCGCCCTCCTTCGCCGCCTCAAGGATGACGATGCAGGTGCGACTGCCCAGTACCGTCGTGCCCTTGCCGAAACGCGCCTTGAGGTCCACGACCGGCACTACCGAGCCGCGCAGGTTGATAACCCCCCGCAGGAATTCCGGCATCATCGGTACGCTGGTCACCTGGTTGTATTCGATGATTTCACGAACGCTCAGGGTATTGACCGCGTACATCTCCTCGGCCGCCAGGAAGGTCAGGTACTGCAAGGGTTCATCCACTGGCGGCGCAGCTTCGACAGCGCCCTGCATGACCGCTGAGGTGCCCATGGGTCAACTCCCGAAGCGGACGAAACCGCCGTCCGAGGAGCGACTGTCCAGGTCCTGGGTGGACATGGCTCGGCTGATCTGGGGCATCGAGACATTGCGCCCGGCACGTTTGCTTTGCACAGTGAAAAACCCCATGAGTTCCTGCAACTGCTCGGCCTGGCCACTCATTTCCTCGGCCGTCGCCGCCAGTTCCTCGGAGGCCGACGCGTTTTGCTGGGTCAGTTGGCTCATCTGCGACATCGCGCTGTTGATTTGTTCGGAACCGATGGATTGTTCTTCCGAGGCAGCCGCAATTTCCTGCACCAGGTCGGAGGTCTTGGCAATCGACGGCACAATCTCGTCCAGCAGGTTGCCCGCCCGTTCGGCCAGGGCCACGCTGTTCTTGGCCACTTCACTGATTTCCTGTGCGGCAATCTGGCTGCGTTCCGCCAGTTTGCGCACTTCGGCCGCGACCACCGCAAAGCCTTTGCCGTGCTCGCCGGCCCGTGCCGCTTCGATCGCCGCGTTGAGCGCCAGCAAGTTGGTCTGGTAGGCAATGGAATCGACGATGCCGATTTTTTCGGCGATGGTTTTCATCGCCGCCACGGTGTCCTTCACGGCTCGACCGCCTTCCGACGCTTCCTTGTTGGCTTTGCCCGCCATGCCGTCGGTGACCTTGGCATTTTCGGTGTTCTGGGAAATGGACGCTGACATTTGCTCCATCGACGCCGAGGTCTGTTCGACCGATGCCGCCTGCTCGGAAGCCGACTGGGCCATGCTTTGGGCGGTGGCGGAGATCTCTTCCGAAGCACTCGACAGCGAGTCCGCCGAGCCGCGCACTTCGCCGATGATTTCCGAGAGCTTTTCCACGGTGCCATTGACCGAGTGCTTCAGCTCCAGGAACTTGCCCTGGTAGTCGCCGGTAATGCTGCGGGTCAGGTCGCCGGCGGCCATCGCCGACAGCACCTCCATGGCCTCGGTGATCGGTACGATGATCGCGTCCAGAGAACCGTTGATACCGAGGATGATGCGGCGGAAGTCGCCCTGGTGCCGGGCGGCGTCAGGGCGGGTGTCCAGCTTGCCGATCAGCGCACTGTCGCTGATCTCGCTGGTATCTTCCACAAGGGCCAGGATATTGGCGCGCAGTTGCTCGACGTTTTCATTGATGAAGGCTTTCTTGCCGGGGAAACGCTCCAGAGGCGCGGACAAATCCCCTTCGCCGAACGCGCGAATACAGGCCATGGCCTTTTTCTTCACGTTGATATGGCCGTTGACCATGTCATTGATGCCCTGGCCGATATCCCGGTACGAACCCGAGAAGCCCTCGACGTCAATCATCACGTCAATGTCACCTTTTTCATGCTCGCTGGACATGTGCTGCATTTGATTGATCAGCGCCAGGATGTTGGTGCGCAACAGCTCAATGTTGTCGTTGATAAAGGCTTTTTTGCCGGGGAATTGTTCCAGGGGCGCAGACAGATCACCGTTACCGAAGGCGCGTATGCAGGCCATGGCTTTTTTCTTCACCGCGATGTGGCCGTTGACCATATCGTTGATGCCCTGGGCCATGGAGCGGTAACTGCCATGAAAACGGCCGGCATCGATCTGTGCATCGATCTCGCCCTTGTCGTGTTCACTGGACATACGGTCCATCTCCACGATCAATTCATGCAGGTTCGCGCCCAACTGCTGCATGCTCGCCATCAGGCTGGTGGTGTCTCCCGCCTTGAGCGTTGCCTTGGCATTCAACTCGCCAGCCGATAGACGTGCCGCATAGGCTTGCACCACGGTAGGTTCCGCCCCGAGCCGGCGCATCACATTGCGCCCCAGCAAGACACCGATCAGCAGGGTAGCCACCAGGGTCAGGCCGCTCACCAGCAGGATGAGGGTGCGTGCGTTCTTCTCGGTGGTGGTGGCAAGCACCTGGCCCTTGCGCCCCAGTTCCAGGTTGTATTCACGCAGCTCGCCGATCGCCGTGAGCACGGCGGTCTGCAGGGGCTGGCTCGTCTCGATCAATGCACGGGCCGAGGCCTGGTCACCGTCATCGATGAGCTTGTCGAAGTGCGTCTGCAACGCCGCAAACTCAGCCAAGTGGCCGCGCAGTTGTTTCAACAACGCCGTATCGTGCTCGTCGGAGGTCAACTCGGCCTGATAGCGATCCAGGGCTTTGCCTACGGCACTGAAATCCTGCGCCACGCTGGCCGCGTAAGCCGGCACGCTGGTTTTGTCGGTCTCGTTCAAGCGTTGCCATTGCAAGGCGTGCAGGTCGGTGAAGGCCGCGGCGGCGCGGTCGATCTCCAGCAGGCTGGGCACCGTGTTGACGTTGGCATAGCTGGCGCTCGTATTGATTTCACCGGCCAGGTACAGGCTGGTGCCACCCAACACGCAGACACCCAGCATGGCTGTGAAAACCAGCAACATGATATTTCTAATAACAGTCATGGCGAGGCACTCCTGATGACGCTTCAATGAGTCGATAAAGGGCTTGGGATCGAACGATGTGGGGTTTCCTTGGCAACCTGTCCTAGCAAATTCGGGATATCCAGGATCAGCGCAACGGCTCCACTTCCGAGGATGGTGAACCCGCCCAGCCCATGGGCATCACCAAACACTTTGCCCAGTGGCTTGATCACGGTTTGGAACTCCCCCTGCAGGCGATCGACCACCAGGCCGGCACGCAAGCCTGCGTATTGCACGACGACCACGTTTTCCCGGTTGCCTCCAGGCTCTTGCACATCAAACATGTCGCGTAGCCGCAGGATTGGCAGCACCTCGCCCCGCAGGTCCAGGTAGCCGGTTTCGGTGCCCCGCTGAGGGGCCAGCTCGATACACTCCTCCACCATGTTCAGCGGAATCACGTAAGAAGCCTTGCCCACCCCGATCAGGAAACCGTCAATGATCGCCAGCGTCAGCGGCAGGCGGATGCGCACCGTGGTGCCCTGTCCGACTTCGCTCTCGAGACTGACGCTGCCGCGCAACGCCGTGATATTGCGCTTCACGACGTCCATGCCTACGCCACGCCCGGACAGGTTGCTGACCTGGTCGGCCGTGGAGAATCCCGGCTCGAAGATCAGATTCAGAATGTCTTTGTCCGACGGCTGCTGGCCCTCTCCCACCAAACCACGCTCACGGGCCTTGGCCAGGATCTTGTCCTTGGCCAGGCCACCGCCGTCGTCGGACACCTCGATCACGATGCTGCCGGATTCGTGATAGGCATTCAGGCGTACCGTGCCCTGGGCCGGCTTGCCCCGCTGGAGGCGCGTCGACGCAGGCTCGATGCCGTGGTCCATGGCATTGCGCACCAAATGGGTCAGCGGGTCGCCAATGCGTTCGACGACGGTCTTGTCCAGCTCGGTCTCACCGCCGCCGATGTGCAGCACGATGTCCTTGCCCAACTCTTTTGAGACGTCCCGCACCACCCGCTGGAACCGCGTGAAGGTTGCGCCGATCTGCACCATGCGCAGGGTCAGCGCCGAGTCGCGTACTTCCTCGACCAGCCGCGATAACAGGCTGGTGGCTTCGATCATCTCGCCAATCCCACTGCGTACCGCCACCAGGTTGGCGCCGGCACCGGCAATGATCAGCTCGCCGACCAGGTTGATCAGTTGGTCCAGCTTGGCGGCATCGACCCGAATCAGGTTGCCTTCGTTACTCGCCGCGCTTTTGCCGGCCTTGACCGGCGGCGTTGTCGAATCCTGGACATCAGGCTCGCTGCGCGTTTCGACCGGTGCCTGCTCGGCGTCCTGGGTCACGAGCAAGGCCTGGGCCTCGGTCAGTGTGCCGCAACGCACCAGCAGCTCAATCAGCGCGGCGTTGTCTTCCGGCAACTCGTCGAGATGGGTCCGACACGCCTGCACCGTGGCATTCGGCGCAAGGATGCGAACCAGCGCGTCCTCGCGGACAAAATCAAAGGCGCCGTCGATGACCTCCAGGGACGCGTCGCTGGCCAGTGCGAGTTCAAACCCGAGGTAGTTGGTTTCCGGGTCCATGGCGGTCATGGGCGGCAACCCATCGAACAAGGTAACGGTGTGCAGCAAACGCCCCAGCGTGCTCAGATAACGCAGGAACGCCAAGGGGTCCATGCCATTGCGCAACACATCCGGGCCAAAGCGCAGCGACAAATGCCAATGGCCGGGACTGGCGCCTGGCTCATCCGCCGGCGCCGGCGCTTGAAGGGCCGGCGCCGGGGTCGAGACCGCCGCGTCCAGATACAGCGACAGCCGCTCAATGAGCGCTTGACCCTGAGCCCGCACCGGTTCGTCCAGGCGATCCAGGTTGCCGTCCTCGGCCAGCAGGTCGATCAATTGGCCGATATGGTCACGGGCGTCGAGGAACAACGCACTCAACGCCTCGTCGACGCGCACTTCCAGGCTGCGCACCCGGTCCAGCACGCTTTCGGCGACATGGGTGAACTCAACGATCGGCATCAAGCCAAACAGGCCGGCCGACCCCTTGATGGTGTGGGCCACGCGGAACAGGCCGTTGATGGTGTCCAGGTCCTGGGGCGACTTCTCGATCTGCAGCAGCGCATCTTCCATTTGCAACAGAAGCTCGCGACTTTCGGCAATGAACGTCTGCAGCACGTCATCCATGTTCATACGCTTACGCTCCGACCGACTGGGTGAAACTCGCATTGGTGAAGTAGTCGTCAAGGCCGCTGAGGCGAAAGGCTTCGCTCACCGTCGAACTGGGGTTGCTCAGCAACAGCTGGGTGCCCTCCTTGAGAGACTCGCGCTTGATGAGGATCAACAGCTGCAAACCGGCACTGTCGAGTTCATCGACACTGGACAGGTCCAACTCGACTTCATGGGCCAGGGGAAACAACGACAACAGCACGTCCTTTTGCTCGGCAGCCGTGTAGATCGTCAAGGGGCCCTCCATGACCTGGATTCGACGTAGCATCGGGACGGAGCTTTTCATGCAAACCTCCTGGCCAGCGGTCGCTGGTCATCGCTATGGCAGGATCAACTTGGAGACGGCAGTCAGCATTTGCGCAGGCTGGAAGGGCTTGACCATCCAGGCCTTGGCACCGGAAGCCTGGCCTTGCTGCTTCATCGCATCGCTGGCTTCGGTGGTCAGCATGATGACCGGCGTAAACTTGTAGGCCGGCAACAGCTTGGCGGCCTTGACGAAACTGAGGCCATCCATGTTGGGCATGTTCACGTCGCTGACAATCAGGTGGATTTTGCGGCCGTCCAGTTTGCTCAGGGCGTCTTTGCCATCACAGCCTTCGATCACGTCGTAACCGGCGCCTTTGAGGGTGATGCTCACCACCTGGCGGATGGAGGCCGAGTCGTCGACGATCAGAATGGTTTTGCTCATCGGAAAAACTCCTCTAGAAAAACGTGATTTCGTTGGCAGCGGCCTGGGCAGGCGCTTTACCGCCATGAATGGCGTGCTGCTCCGGCATGGTGTAGGCCGTTGACAGCTCCTGCAGCCAACGGTCACTGCTCATTGGCGCCAGGGACTGTCCGCTGAGGCTCGACTCATGACGTTCGTCCAACTGCTGCTGCAACTTGTCGAGGTCGCGGGTAATCAAGGTCAACATCTGGCTGACGCGGTCCTGGAACTGCAGGGCAACCAGCACCTGGGCAATCTCGTCGGCGACGTTGGCGCTCTGCTGCTGCAGGTCATGGCTGTTGCGCACAATGGTCTGGGCGGTTGCGCGAAAATGTTCGATAACCTCCGACACCACGCGCTCCGAATCGGCGAGGGTCAGGGTGTCTTGTTCGGCGTGGTGGCGGGACATCTGCACCGTACGGGCGATGGCGGCGTTGACGGTGATCACGGTTTCGCTGATCTTGCGCCCGGTCTCGCCGGACATGCTCGACAACTTGCGCACTTCATCGGCGACCACCGCAAACCCTCGCCCCGCCTCCCCGGCTCGCGCAGCTTCGATAGCCGCGTTGAGGGCAAGCAGGTTGGTTTGACTGGCGATGTCGCCGACGAACTTGGCCATCTGCTGAAGCTGCTCGGTGAAGCCCGAGAGTTGCATGACTTCCTTGAGCTCATTCTCCTTATTGGTGAGCGCGGCGCGCAGCGCCACGACGATGGAGTTGAGGTCGGCCTGGCCCACCTCCAGCAAGTCGACCAATTGTTGCGAAGCGTCCTGGCCGCCATTGCTGGAGACGCTGTGGCTGATGTTGGATGACAGCGCGCCAAAACGCTCGCTGAGGCTGAGAATCGAGGTTTCACTGATCGAACGCGCCGCTTCTATCTGCCGCGACCAGATCGGCAGCACGCTGACGCACACCTGTGCCAGGCCGTTATCGACGGCCAGCGTCGGAGCAATGGATGCCGGTTGATCGAGCTGCTGTTGCAGGCCACGCCACTGCGCCCGGCACCTGCTGTTTGCCCACAGGCCCATGCCGATACACAACGTAAACAAGGCGCCACCAGCGGCCAGCGACACCATGCTGAAGCGCTCGCTCCAGGCAATCGCAAGCCCGCCCAGCAGACCCGCGAACGCAACCGGAAACAGGGTCAAAGCAGCGGAAGGGGGTGGTGTCGGTGCGCTCACGGTTTGTCTCCCTGTCAAGGCATGTCGTCACGACCTGACCGGCCATTCGACTGCTTGAAAGAGATACTGGCCCGATAATGGCACTGCAACCATCGGAGCATCCCTATTCTGGGGTAGGGATCCTGGAAAACCGCCTAGGAAAATCCCTACCCCCGTACACGCTTCACGAAATACCCAGGGTCATGGCGAAGCGCACAATGTCTGCGGTGGAGGAAAACCCCATTTTTTCCATCAGCCGGGTCTTGTGGGTGCTGACCGTCTTGTTACTGATGACCAACTGCTCGGCGATCTGGTTGACGCTCATACCGTGCGCCAGCAGGCGCAGGATCTGGAACTCGCGATCGGACAAACTCTCGACAAAGGTCTGCTGCTTCAAGCCACTGCTTTGCAGCGCGATCTGTTCCGCCAGCCCGGGGTCCAGGTAGCGTTGGCCACTGACCACTCGACGCATCGCGACCAACAGGGTTTCGGGATCGCGGTCCTTGGTCAGGTAGCCAAGTGCACCGGCGCGTAATGCCCGTTGCGCGATATGGATTTCGTTATGCATGCTCAACACCAGAATCGGCAGTTTCGGGTATTGGGTATGCAGGCGCGCAATCAGAATCTCGCCGCTGATACCCGGCATATTCATGTCGAGCAGCAACAGGTCGATCTCGACTTGGCGCAACAGTTCGATCAGTTGCGTGCCACTCTCGGCTTCGGCCACCACCTGCACGTCGGCGACCAGCGAGAATAGTTGCTTGAGTCCTTCGCGCATGATGGTGTGGTCATCGGCGATCAGCATGCGAATCATCAATACCTATCCTTGTGCATCGGAATGAACGCCTGGACCGTAGTGCCCTGCCCAGGATGACTGAAAATGATCACTTTGCCGCCCAGCATCAGGCCGCGCTCACGCATGCCGGCCAAGCCCAGGGTCTGGCGGCCGACGGCATCGGGGTCAAAGCCCTTGCCGTTATCCTGGACCTCGAGCACCCAGTGCGTCTCCTGCGGGCTCAGGGTGACGCTGACCTGCGTCGCTTGGGCATAACGCGCGATATTGGTCAGCGATTCCTGCACGATGCGAAACGCTGCGGTCACGTGGGTATCCGGAAGGGTCAGGGGAATCAGCGGCAGGTTCAACGCACAGGGAACCTGGGTCAGGGTGACGAATTCGGCTGTCAGCCATTCAAGACCGGACACCAGCCCCAGGTTCAGCGCGGAGGGGCGCAGGCTCGTGGACACATTGCGCACGACCTGGATGGTCTTGTCGGTCAGCCCCATCAAGCGCTCGACCTGAGGGGTGAGCTCAGGCGTATCGGCGCCGAACTGAAACCTCAGCAACGAGATGCCCATGCGCAGCGCCGTCAGGTGCTGGCCCAGTTCGTCATGGATCTCCCTGGCAATCAGTTTGCGCTCCTCTTCCCGCGCCGTTTCCCGGCGGGTCGACAGGTCGCGTAATTGTGCGTTGGAATTGGCCAGGCGCCGCTCCGCCGCGCGCAGCTTGGAAATATCGCGCCCGACGGCCAGCACGCTGACGACGCGCTGGCCGTCGACCTCGGGAACAAAGTGGATCAACACCACCTTGGGCGCGGTTTTCAAACCCGACAATAAGAACTCCTGTTCCGTGGCTTTATTCTGGCGAATCACCTGGGCCACCAATTCTCGAAAAAGCTGGGACTGGGCGTTCAGGGGCACCACTTCATCCATGGGCATGCCCATCAGTTCCGGCCAGGCCCCGCCCACCCATTTTCGCAACTGCGCATTGACGTAAAGCACCTCGCCGAGAACACTCAAGCGCGCGACGGCGTCCGGGCTGTTTTCCACCAGGGCGTTGATGTCGTGCTGGCGTTCCAGTTCTTTCTGTCGGGCCCGGGTCAAATGGGTCACATCACGACCGATCACCAACACCCGCAGGCCCACGCTGCCCGAGTCGGCCACCGGCACCAGGGTAAAGTGCAGGTTGCGCACTTCGTTGCGCAGCACCATGCTCTCCTCAGACTCCACCACCCGTCCGGCGGCCCTGCATTGGTCATGGAGGGCCTGGATTCTTTCCGCGTTGAGCCGGCCAAAGATCGACGCCAGCGCCTCGCCAATAACCTCGCCATGGGGTTTCCCAAGTACCTGCAACAGGGCCGGATTGACCTCGACACAGCGCAGCTCACCCCGTGGCGCTGCTTCCAGCAGGCACAACATGTCCAGGGTATGGTCGAAAATATCCCGGTAGCGGCGCTCGCGCTCCCTGAGCAAGGATTCGGAGCGCCAGCGTTCAATGGCAATCGCGGCAATGTGGCAGGTCTGGCGCACGCGCTGCAGGTCGCTCTCATCCAGCGCAGAGCCGGGCGAGCGCGACAACGCGAAAGCCCCAAGGGTCTGCCCCTGATTGTCGAGGATGGGCTCGTACCAGCAGGCGGAAGAAGGCTTGGATACCGACGAATCGAGGCTTTGCGGTTCAGCAAGCACTACGCCACAGGAACAGTGAGGCAAGGCCAGTTGAAGATAGCTCACCAGCAACCCCAGGGTTTCGTCCAGTGAGGCGCCCGTGGCCATTGTTTCGAAGATGCGCAGACGTGCGTCCTCAAGCACTTGCTGTTTGCGCAACTCAGTGATGTCGTGGGCCAGTGCCAGCACGCCTGCCACCTCACCGGATGGGCTGCGTTCAGCCATCAGGCTGACGACACAACTCACCGCTTCACCACCGGGGCCGGCCGGCCAACTGTTGAGGAATTGAGCGGTCTCGCCTGTGGATGCCACATGACGCAGATAGTCGAGGTAATCGCCGGGCTGCTCCCTGGGGCTGGCGCCTATGGCCTCGTCATAAGACATGCCGGTCAAGAGCAGGAACGTCGGGTTGACGTACGTACGCAACAGGTTGCGATCGTAGCGAACAATGATGTTGGGGGAATTCTCCGCCAGGGTGAGGAATTTCAGCTCGCTGCCCAGCAAGGTTTCGCGAAGCTGCCAGTTCTCGGTGATGTCTTCCAGTTGGGAGACAAAACAGATCGGCTGCCCCTGGTCGTCCCGCACCAGCCCCACGGTCAGGCGCACCCAGACAACCTGGCCGTCGTGGTGGATGTAGCGTTTATGCAAGGTAGCGCCCTGCCGTGCACCGCCCTTCAACTCTTCTATCAGCTGCTTGCCCACTTCGCGGTCTTCGGGGTGGGTCAAGGCCATGAACGTGGTGTTTTGCAGCTGTGCCTCGCTGTAGCCAAGCAGCCTGCAAATGACGCTATTGGCCCTCAGCCAACGACCGTCCAGTGACACGAGGGCCAAGCCAGTGCCGGAGGAATCGAAAATGGCTTCAAGGGGGATCTCGGAGAAGCGCTCGCTGTGGGAATGCGCGGTTGGGGGCCCAGGCAGGGGAAGGATTTCAACAATAAAATAGTCGTCGCGCCACGGTGTCATCGACAGGTTCAACCGGCCGGACTGCCTCGCGGTCGCCTCGAAACACACCCGGGATTGCCCATCGGCCTTTTCCAGCGCCGCATAAAAAAGCTGGCTGTCCTGCGGGCGCAGCAAGGAGAGAAACTCGGTGTTTGCCTCAGGAGAGACGCCGTTCTGACACTGCAACGTTGAAAACGCAGGGTTGCCCAACACGACCCGTGCAGATCGATCCAGGACCACAACCGCACCCGACAGGCAGGCAAATACGCCTTTAAGGGTTTGCAGCACTTCCTTGACTGCCATTACCGCTCCTGCATACGTCCACGCTTACGATGAAGACCCCACCGTAAATACTTCAAAAGTTGTTGCTGGTTCGGCCCATAAAAGCCTGGGTATCTGGCGAAGCCGGTAACCGAACCAGTCAATTGAATGTATGCCCAACGGGTGCCCACAAAAACAACACCCTATGGATAGCGTTGCCCGGCACTTGATGGAGACTATCGTAGTCTCATTTACGGCCGGCGCCAGCCAGACTAAAGATTTACGTTCAGCCGCAGGGAATCCTCACGCCGACCTCAGGCATGCCACCCCACGTCGATGTTTTGGATGTCGAACACTCAACCCACGCCAAGGCCCTACACATAATAAAAATAGATGATCTTATAAATTTACAAGATAACAATATCTAATAATTAGCTTATTCCAAAAAAGACTTTCCCCACGGTTTTTTATAGGGATATCTTCATTCCACACACCGACCCCATGCCTGGCGGAGGACGTACCCCCGATCACCAGGAGCCTTCAGCAGGCTTACATGGACCCTTCCCGACATGCCAGACATCGCCGCCCCCCTACCCCGCAGAAGATTCCACCTGTCACTGCTGACCAGTTCCCTGCTGCTGGCCGGCGCGCCCTCCTTCGCCGAAGCCGCCGCCGACGAGGCCAAGCTCGATACGGTGACCGTGATCTCCACCGGTTTGCGTGGCCAGCAACGCACCGTGGCCGACAGCCCGGCACCGATTGACGTGATCAACAGCGAACAGTTGCTCAAGACCGGGCGCGCCGAGTTGTCCGAGGCGATTGCCAAGCTGCTGCCGTCGTTCAACTTCGGCACCAATATCGCCGGCTACAACTCGGTGACGCGTCCGCTGAGCAACCGCAGCCTCGGCCCGGCCTATACCCTGGTGTTGGTCAACGGCAAACGCCGGCACAACGGCGCCACCGGCCAGCGCGGGTCGATCGACAACAGCGGCGCCAATGCGGTGGACATCGACCTGATCCCGGTCAGTTCGGTGGACCACATCGAGGTGCTTAAAGACAGCGCGGCGGCCCAGTACGGTTCCGATGCCGTGGCCGGGGTGATCAATATCATCCTCAAGACCGGCAACAGCGGCGGGCATCTGGAAACCAGCTACGGCCAGTTGTTTTCCGGCCAGGGTGAGACGATCAAGGTGGCCGGCGACCAGGGTTTCAAGCTGGGCGACGGCGGCTTTTTCCACCTCTCCGCCGACGCCCGCAAACGCGGCGAGGCCGCGTGGAACGACAAGGCCGACAGCAGCGTACGCGCCTTCAACGACCCGGCCAGGGAAGCGGCCTGGGACCGCGTGGCAATCAAGAACGGCGACCCCGACCTGAAGGCCTTCAACCTCGCCTACAACACCGAACTGCCCCTGGAAGACCTGACGCTCTACTCGTTCTCAACCTACGGCGAGCGCGATGCCGAGGCCGCCAACTACTTCCGCCTGCCGACCGGCCGGGCCGCCGTGCCCGAGGTGTTCCCCGACGGCTACTACCCGCTGAACAACATCAAGGACCGCGACTACCAACTGCTGTTCGGCGGCAAGGGCCAGGCGGCCGAGTGGAACTGGGACCTGAGCACCACCTACGGACGCAACAACGTCCACCATTCCAGCGACCTGAATATCAACCCGTCCCTGGGCACCGCGTCGCCGACCAAGTTCGACAACCTGGCCACCTTCCGTTTCGAGCAGTGGGTGAACAACCTGGACTTTACTCGCCGCTACGACAGCCTGTTCAACCTGACCTCGCCGGTGCAAGTGTCGGCCGGCCTGGAGCATCGCTGGGAACATTTCAGCACCTTCGCCGGTGACCCCGAGGCCTATATCACCGGCACCTACCCGGCGGCATCGGGCGCACAGGCGGCGGTGACGATTCGCCCGGAGGATGAAGTCAGCCTGATCCGCAACAACTACGCCGGCTACCTGGACCTGGGCTTCGACCTGACCGAACGCTGGTTTCTCGACGTCGCCGGGCGCATCGAACATTACGATGACGACTCGGGCAACACCTTCGGCCTCAAAGTGAATTCGCGCTACGAGTTGACCGACAGCGTCGCCGTGCGCGGCACCGTCGGCACCGGCTTCCGGGCGCCATCCCTGACCCAGATCGGCTACACCGTGGCCGACAACCGGGTGGCCGTCGACGTGAACGGCAACGTGGTGCCCGCCGTGACCCGCCTGACCCCGTCGGGCAGCAACCTGGCCAAGGCCTTGGGTGGCGATGACCTCAAGCCGGAAAAGTCACGCAACCTCGGGCTGGGCTTGACCTGGCAGCCGGCACCGCGCACCAGCATCACCGCCGACGCTTACCTGATCGACATCGACGACCGCATCGCCCTGACCAGCAATATCTACGATCAGGGCAACGGCGTGATCAACGGCATCCTCACCGCCCAAGGCGTGCCCTCGGGGACCTGGGTCAACTACTACACCAACGCCTTCGATACCCGCACCCGTGGCCTGGACGTGGTCGCCGACCACACCACGCCGCTGGATGCCTGGGGCGATGTGCGCTGGAGCCTGGGCTTCAACTGGAACAAGACCACTATCGAAGGCACACGGGACACCCCGAGTGCGCTGGCCAACTCCGGCGTCACCCTGGTGGGCCGCGACCGCGAAGGCGATCTCACGCAAGCCTCGCCCAAGACCAAATGGATCCTGGGCGCCAACTGGAAGGTCGAGGACCTCGCAGTGAACCTGCAAACCAGCCGCTACGGTGCGGTCAAGACCCTGGCGGTAAACCCCTCCGGCGACCGCAGCTTCGGTGCGAAATGGATCACCGACCTGGACGTCAGCTACACCTTCGTCGACCAGATCACCGTCAGCATCGGCGGCACCAACATCTTCGACGTGCGCCCCGACCGGCACGCCGTCTACAGCAACCTGGGCCTGGCGCCCTACGGTAACCCGCCGTTCTACCCCGGCGGTGGCTACTGGTACACCAAGCTGGCCTACGACTTCTAAGCCAATCGCCATACGAGGGCATCCCATTGAACACCTCCAACTTGATGAGCCGTCTATTGGCCCCTTGCGTCCTGATGTTAAGCCTGGCCGCCTGCTCACCTGCGGGCAGTGACAGCCAGGCCGGCAAGACCCTGAACATCGCCTTCTTTGGCGACAACACCATCCTGGTCAGCATTGATCCGTTCCAGGTCTACTGGCTCGAACACCGGGTGCTGCTGCGCAATATCGCCGAATCCCTCACCGACCAGGACCCGCAGACCGGCAGGATCATTCCCTGGCTGGCGAAAAGCTGGGAAGTCAGTGACGACGCGTTGACCTACACCTTCCACCTGCGCGACAACGTCACCTTCAGCAACGGCGAACGCTTCGATGCCAAGGCCGTGAAAACCGCGTTTGACAGCAACAAGGCACTGGCGACCGAGCTGCCGGCCACCTTCGGCGCGACGTACCTGGCAGGCTTTGATCACGCCGAAGTGGTCGATGACTTGACCGTCAAGCTGGTGCTCGCCAAACCCAATGCGGGCTTCCTGCAGGCGACCTCCACGACCAACCTGGCCATCCTCGCGCCGGCCTCCTACGCGCTGAGCGTCAAGGAACGCTCACTCGGCAAGATCATCGGCACCGGCCCGTTCGTATTGGCCAGCTACACCCCGGAAGTCGGCGCGCACCTGACCAAGCGCAAGGGTTACGCCTGGGCGTCGGCCAATATGAAAAACCAGGGCGAAGCGCACCTGGATGCGGTGGACGTCACCTACATCCCCGAGGAAAGCGTGCGTAACGGCCTGTTCCTGCAAGGCAAGGCCGACATCCTGTGGCCCCGCAACCCGTTCTCGGAAGTCGACCTGAAACTGTTCCAATCCAAGGGCGCCACCATCCAGAGCCGCTCGCTGCCGGGGCCCTCCCTGAACCTGTTGCCCAACACCCGTGGCAGTCGCGTATTGGCCGATAAACAGGTGCGTCTCGCCGTGCAGAAAGCCATCGACCGCAAGAGCTACGCGAGTACCGTCTACAACGACGAGTTCGCGGTGGTAGACGGCATCTTTGATGTGACCACGCCTTACTTCAAGAGCCAGGGCGCCAAGCTCGCCTATGACCCGGTGGGCGCCGAGCGCCTGTTGGACGCTGCCGGCTGGGCCAAAGGCGCAGACGGCTATCGGCAGAAGGACGGTAAGCGCCTGAGCCTGAACTACAACGTCATGCAGGCCGAGACCGCCGGCGATGTGCTGCTGCAGGACCAACTGCGCAAAGTCGGCATTGAGGTAAAACTCAGCGTGGTAACGCGTGCCGAATGGGTCGCCAACAACTCCGCCGGCAACTACGACCTGACGATCAGCTACATGACCCGCGCCGATCCGATCATCCTGCAAACCATCCTTGATCCACGTACTGCCAACAGCTCAACCGTAGCGACGAACATCTTTGAGCCGCAGGTGCTTGAGCGCGCCAAGGGCCTGTTTGACGCCGGCATCACCGCCACCCAAAGCGCTCAAAGGGCGGCAGCCTACGGCGACCTGCAGGACCTGCTGATCGACGAGGGCTCGGCGTTCCCGGTGTATGAGCGCGTGTGGCAGGCCGCGACGTCGCCCAAGGTGAAAAACTTCCGCTGGACCGCCGAAGGCTTCGCGCTGCTGGGCGATATCGAGGTCGGCACGCCATGAGCCGCTACCTGATCGGCCGGGTCGGCCAGGCGCTGCTGGTGCTATGGGGGGCCTATAGCATCACCTACTTCATCCTTTATCTGCTGCCGGGCGATACCTTGTCGATCATGCTCAGCGCGTCCGGCATGGAAGCCGACGCCCTGTCGGTGGAAGACCTGGCCAAGGCGCGCGCCTACTACGGCTTGGACAAAGGCCTGTTCGAGCAATATATCGACCTGCTGCTGGGGGCATTGCGCGGGGACTTCGGGCAGTCGCTGTCACTCAATCGCCCGGTGGCCGAATTGCTCGCCGAACGCCTTCCCCAGACCCTTTCCCTGGCCGGCCTGGCGATTGTGCTCTCGCTGCTCGGCGGTATCGGCCTGGCTTACCTCACCGCGTATATCCGCTGGCAACCGTTGAAAAAGGCATTGGCGCGCTTGCCGTCCCTGGGCTTTTCGGTGCCGGTGTTCTGGATGGGGTTGCTGTTGATCCAGGTGTTTGCGTTTGGCCTGGGTTGGTTTCCCGCCACTGGCAGCCGCGGGGTTGAAAGCCTGGTGCTGCCGGCGATCACCCTGGCGATTCCCAGCGCAGCGGTGTACGCCCAGGTGCTGCAACGCAGCTTCCAGGGCGTGTGGAAAGAGGCCTATATCCTCACTGCGTACGCCAAGGGCTTGAGCCGGGGCCAGGTGCAGGCGCGCCACGGGTTCAGGAACGCCGCGCTGCCGATCCTCACCCTGATCGGCCTGCAGGTGGGTAACACCGTGTCCGGCGCGGTGCTGGTGGAAACCATCTTCGCTCGCTCCGGCATCGGCCGCCTGGCCCAGGAAGCGGTGCTGCGCCAGGACATTCCGGTGGTGCTGGCCATCGTCGCGGTCTCGGCGGCGGCATTTGTCCTGGTGAACCTGCTGGTGGACCTGCTTTACCCCTGGCTCGACCCGCGCATCTCCCACACGCCCAAGGTGTCCTAGACCATGACCACGCTTACCCGGAAACTGATCCGCAGCGAACCACTCTGGCGCCGCCGCAGCCCCTTACAACGCGCAACGGCGACACTCCTGCCATTGCTGCGCCGCCCAGGGTTCAGCCTGGCGGTGCTGGTGGTGCTGTTCTCGCTGGTCGCCGCCGTGACGCCGCAGTTGCTGAGCAGCTTCGACCCTTACGCCACCGCGCCCGCCGCCAAACTCAGCGCCCCCAACCTGACCCACTGGTTCGGCACCGATGAGCTGGGCCGCGACCTGTTCACCCGCGTGGTCTACGGCGCCAGCCTGTCAGTGCTGGCCGCCTCCCTGGCGGTCGGCATCGCCCTGGTGGGCGGGTTGGGGCTGGGCATTTTGTCCGGGTTTGCCGGTGGCCGTATCGATGCCCTGATCATGCGCTTTGTCGATGTGCTGCTGGCCCTGCCCGGCCTGTTGCTGGCCCTGGCGATTGTCACGGCCATTGGCTTCGGTACGGTACCCGTGGCGATTGCCGTGGGCATTGGCATCATTCCCGGCTTTGCCCGCACCACCCGTGCCGAAGTGCTGCGGGTGAAAACCCTGCCCTATGTCGAAGCCGCTCGCCTGGGCGGTGCCAGTTGGGGCCGCACGTTGTTGCGGCACATCCTGCCCAACGCCTGGGGCCCGGTAGCCGTGCTGGCGACCCTGGATTTCGGCGCCGCGATCCTCGCCACCGCAGGCTTGAGTTTTCTCGGTTTCGGCGCCGCCCCACCGGCGGCGGAATGGGGCACCTTGATAGCCAACGGCCGCCACTTCCTGATCACTGCACCGTGGGTGTCCTTGTTGCCTGGCCTGTTCCTGGTGGCCGTGGTGTTCAGCCTCAACCATATCGCCCGCACGTTCGAGGAGATCCAGCGATGAGCACCCAGCCGCTTTTAATCGATGTGCGCCAACTGAGTGTCGACTACCGTTCCGGCGGCCAGCTCAATCCGGCGGTGCGCAGCCTGTCGTTTTCACTCACCCAGGGCGAGACCGTGGCGATTGTCGGCGAGTCCGGCTCGGGCAAATCCACCCTGGCTAACGCCATCCTAGGCCTGCTGCCCGAGAATGCGCAGATCGGCGCCGGTGAACTGTGGGTGGATGGCCACAACCTGACCCACGCCAGCGAACGGCAGAAACGCAAGCTGCGTGGGCGCACCATCGGCCTGGTGCCCCAGGACCCGATGGTCAGCCTCAACCCCACATTGCGCATCGGCCAGCAAATCGCCGAGGCGCTGGTACTCGCCAAGGGCAAACGCTACCCCGCTGTCGACGCCGACATTGTCGAGCTGCTGCAACAGGTGGGCATCGACAAGCCGGTACTTCGCGCACGCCAGTATCCCCATGAACTCTCCGGCGGCATGCGCCAGCGCGTGCTGATCGCCATCGCCCTGGCCGGCAACCCGCGCCTGATCATCGCCGACGAGCCCACCAGCGCCCTCGACGTGACCGTGCAGCGCAAGATCCTCGACCACTTGCAGCGCCTGGTCAGTGAACGCGGCATTTCCCTGCTGATCATCACCCATGACCTGGGCGTGGCGCTCGACCGTGCCGACCGCATCCTGGTGATGCAACAGGGTGAAGTGGTAGAGCAAGGTCCGCCACGGCAGATCCTCGCGCACCCCAGCCACGACTACACCCGCGCGCTGATCGCCGCCGCACCCGCCTTCGCCAGGCGGCGTGAACCGTTGCTCAACCTCGACCTGGGACGTGAGCCGATCCTGAGCCTGCACAACGTCGGCAAGACGTTTGCCCTGCCCAAGGTCAAGGGCGAGCCCTCGACCTTCGTGGCCCTGGAGGATCTGAGCCTGGAGGTCTACCCCGGCCAAACCCTGGCCATCGTCGGCGAGTCCGGCTCGGGCAAGAGCACCGCGCTGCGTATCGCCCTGGGCCTGGAAAAGCCGACCCAGGGCCGGGTGCGGTTCGAGCAGCAAGACGTCACCGACCTGAGCTGGCGCGACTTCCGCCCGTTGCGCCAACGCCTGCAACTGGTGCAACAAAACCCCTTCGCGGCGCTGGACCCGCGCTTCACGGTATTCGACAGCATTGTGGAGCCGCTGGTGTCGTTTGGCTTGCTCAAGGGCGCCGCCCTGGAGCAGGCAGCGCGGGCGTTGATCAGCCGCGTGCACCTGCCGGTGAGCTTTCTGGATCGTCTGCCCCGTGAACTGTCGGGTGGGCAGTGCCAACGGGTCGCCATCGCCAGGGCCTTGGCGTTGAAACCCGACCTGCTGTTGCTGGATGAACCGGTCAGCGCCCTCGACGTGTCGGTGCAGGCGCGCATCCTCGACCTGCTGGAAGAGCTGCAACGGGAGATGGGCATTGCCTATGTGCTGGTGTCCCACGACTTGTCAGTGGTGGCCAACTTCGCCCATGAGGTGCTGGTGCTGCGCAATGGCCGCGTGGTTGAGCAAGGCTCGGTCGCGCAGATCTTCAACCAGCCGGCCAGCGACTACACCCGCGAACTGATTGCCGCCATCCCTGGCCGGCAACTTACGGCAAGCGCCGCCTGAGGTTTACTGTGCCGAGCAATCACGCGCCACGATGCCCTTCTCCTGGGCATACGCGGCGGACTTGGCTTCGATCAACGGACGCAAGGTGGCGCGATCGGCCTGCAGCCAGTCGGTCACCAGCACCCATTTTTGCCCATCCCACTGCTGCACCCGGGCGGAGCCGCCACCTTCGTGGTCGGCGCAGGACAGCTTCAACGGTGCCAGCAGACCTTCGAAGCCCATGGCCTTGAGGCGCGCGGCGTCGATGTCCAGGTGCTCGAACGCCCAGCGGGTTTCCTCGCCGTTCAGCGCGCGGTTGCCGAATTTGGCCTGGCCGGTGCGCAGCGCTTCGACGGCAATCGCGGCGTTGATCAGGCCGATGTTGTAGTAGACCTTGCCGAAGTAGCTGGGGTCCTTGAGGTTGCTCTTGCCGGGATCGAGGATGAACTGCCTGAGCTTTTTATGGATGTCGAAACTGTCGCCACCGGGGAACGGCGCCAACGCCTGGTAGCCTTTAGCGGCGGTGCCGGCGGGTATCACGTCGGCTTCGGAGCCGGCCCAGACATCACCGATCAGGCGGTCCACGGGGATGCCAAAGCGCACGGCGGTCTTGATGCCGACGGGGGTGGACACGCCCCAGGTGCGCAGGAACACCCAGTCCGGGTTGATCTGCCGCACCTGGCGCCACTGGGTCGACTGCTCGTTGCCGGGGTCGGCCACGGGGATCTGGATGTTCTCGAACCCGTATTTTTGCGCCAGCAATTGCATGGCTGCCTGGGTTTCGCGGCCGTAGGCGGAGTCGTGATAGACGGTGACGATCTTCTTGCCCTTGAGCTTGTCCAGGCCGCCTTCGCGCTGGGCGATGTAGTTGATGCCCACCGACGCCTGGCCGTAGTAGTTAAGCAACAACGGGAACGCGTAGGGAAACACGCGGCCATCGGTGGATTCGGTACGCCCGCCGGCGCCATCGATCAGCGGGATGTGGTCAAAGGCGGCACGGTCCATCAGCGCATAGGAGGCCGGTGTGCTGTGGGTGAAGAAGAACCCGGTGGGTGCGCCGCCGAGACCGGCTTTGTAGCGCTCATAGCATTCGATGATGCGGTCGGTCTTCCACTCGGTCTCGCACTCCTGCCAGACCAGCTTGACGCCGTTCACGCCGCCTTCGACTTCGTTGATGTAGCGGAAGTAATCAATCTCCCCCGCCCACCACGGAATGCCGCTGGAAGCGTAGGCGCCGACCCGGTAGGTGGCCAGCGGGATGAACTGTTGATCGTTGGCGGCCTGGGCAACCGGCCCGCCCAAGGCGCCGAGTGCCAGCAGGCTGGCGATGACTGTGCGATGCAAGACGTTGTGCATGGGTGTGGTTTCTTATGAAAGGTGAGGTTTCCCTCCCGTTGTCGGGTCAGCGCCAATCGGGTCACAACACAATTCATGCCAAGCCTGGAAGCCCTCAAATTCGAGGGTTGGCGCTGTACCGGTCACCCTTCACGACCAGGACAATCGAACACTTTATTGAACCGCTGTTGCGCTGCCAACACCGCGCTCGGTCGTCAGGGTTGACCTGCAACTGAAAAACCTCACCAACCGCTACTACGGGTACGCCTGGTATGGCCCGGACGGCGCCAAAGCGTTGCTGCACTCACCGGGTGACGGGCACACCGAGCCTGGGCGAGGTGCCGAGTGGTGAGGGTGGTTGCTTCCGTGGCGGCCTTCGGGCCGACCATGCGCTGGATTTGACCGAGTACATATCCGTTGCTGCGGTCACGGCTGCTTATGGTTCCGCTCTTACAGCGGGTCACTTTTGGAAAAGAGCCCCAAAAGTAACCAAAAGGGCTCTTGCCCCAACACTCGGCACCTCGCTTAGGCTCGGTGTTCCCTCACTCCGGCTTGAATCCGTGGGCCGCCGTCATGGGCCATCCTTGGCCCAGGACGGCTAACCCGGCGTCCTGCCGGGTTACCCACGGATTCAAGCCTGCGTTCGGCCAGCGTGTTTAACGGGGCGCCTGAGATCAAGATCAAAAGCCAGAGCCAGAGCCAGAGCCAGAGCAGATCAAAAGATTGCTGACTTCGTCAGCGATTAAGGAAGTAGAAGCCACACCGCGTACGCTTCAAAGATCAGGTCGGCTTTAAGGCCGCCTCGCTTTGTTTTTGATCTGGGATCGCCCCGTTAAACACGCTGGCCGAACGCAGGCTTTGGAGCGTGGGTAACCCGGCAGGACGCCGGGTTAGCCGCACTGGGCCAAGGATGGCCCATTGCGGCGGC